>JBKEBQ010000050.1:0-10717 GCA_047973225.1 Breznakia sp.
ATCACTCATATTTTACCCAAAAAAATGAAAAAGAAGCTCTCTTAAATATCGACTATTCACGCTTCTAAACCGATTACTTAATAATAATGCTTCTTCTAAAATCTACTCTTCAAACAAAGTAACATACTTATCTATTGGATCTTTTATATAGCTTAAGTGCATTTGCGAAAGTTCAGATGTCATCTGCAAGTGCATTGTGTTTTGTCTTTTAATTCGTGGAACTGTATCCTTGTTCATACTGTAAACCTTGTTCCCACTAAAAACGTCAGTATCCATAACAATGATTTTCATTCTCATTAGATCATCATAAAATCTGAGTTGTTAACTAGTGTGAACTGCTTCGCAAAAAAATTTGAGAAGAATATGTATATTCATCTCCATGGTATCTAACACCTTCTCCATATCTAGCCTTGTTTTCTCATCTTTTGTCAGTGGTAAATAAGCAGTTCGTCTTCCTGTTTTTTCCATACGAGGTCATTTCATCTATTACATTATATCTAAAAAATGCCTTCTATTATTAGTGACGATTCACATTGGAAAAGGTTCCATTCTCAAACACTCTAATTTTAAACTTGTATTGAAAAGTGGAACTGTACCCTTGGGGTATAAAATATTATTTCCCAAGACATGATAGTGTTACATCATATTCTTTAATAATCTGCGACCTTGGTTTACCACTACCATAAAGATTCACCATTTGCGGCTTAAATTCTTCTGTAAATACTCTTTTTTCTCTTCTGTTACTTGTCATGATTATTTTTTCCTATTTCATTTCATAAATTTTATCAGGACCTTATCATAACTGTCTATTTAAGTGTAACCTATCCATATAATGATTGAACGAGATTAGGTAGTTTGCACTCAAGTGGTTGTAAGGATTTTGGTGAACTTACAAAATTTGTGAAGAAAGAATTTAGTTACGTATTTAAATAGTCCGTGATATTTCTATCATATTCATGAGGTTCCTGTTTTTATGTTTAGCAAAAACTATTATAGCAGGACCTCTTTTATATTACCTACTAAAATTTTACACTATCAATTTATTCGATATTATTGAAATGTCTTTTTATATTTGCTATAATGCTTCCAGGGAAGCTGTGCTTTATTTAGTAAGCACTTTTTAAAAGGAGAGATAGAAATGGCAATTAAATTAGAACATGAAGAATTATATGCGAAGGCTAGTGAGTATAGAAATGAGTCTGAGGAAGTAAATGCAATGTTAGGAAGACTAGATACCTTATTGGGAACATTAATGGAACAATGGGAAGGTCAAGCAGCTGTTGCATTTAACAATCAGTATGAAGAAATTAAACCGAGCATTCAAAATTTGGAGCAACTATTAGCTGATGTGTGTGAGCAACTGAAAAAAGTCGCAGATACTATGCAAGAAGCGGATAATTCAATTGCGAGTGGTATAGGATATTAATGAAATAGGCGATTGCTAATATAGTAGTTGCCTGTTTTTTTTGAAAGAGGTAAGAAATGGATTCTTTTTTGGAAGTTACATTGGATATTTCGAGGCATTATGGAATAAGTGTTGATGTTTGTGTTAATGAAAAAATGAAGGTCAAAGAATTTATATACGAAACACTAAAAGGGTTAGAGTTGACGCTTATAAGTATAGACAATATTGTGATTAAGGTAAAACGGAGTAATAAAATAATCACACAGTCAGAAGTATTAGAGGATGGGAGAATTAGGAATGGAGATGTACTTATCCTAATGTAAAAGGGAGATGTATGGGATGGATAGAATATTAAAGGAAGAGGATATAATTGTAGTTTCAGAGGACAGAACAAGGTATAAAAATACAGATATAAAAATTTTAGAAAAATGGTATCCGACAGAGTATAAAACATTAAAATTAATGGAAATTACCGATGAGGATGGTTATATCAATTACCGCTTTTATGCTAAAAACATCAAAACTTTTCAAGTACATAAATTAACAATACTGGAAAAGTTACGGTGCGCCTATGGCATGTTTGGCTATGAGGCATTATTTAAAAAAGGATATCAAGTAAGTTTTGATGATGAGAATATGTATTTGGATACTAGCAACAGTATCGAAATTTTATTTGTAGTGGACACAAAACTGTATAAAGATGACACGCATGAGCATGATTTCTTTAAACAAATGAAAGCTAGAATTTTATCCATGTTTTCAAAATATAGTTTTGAAGAAATAATGAAATCAAACTTTACATTGAGTTTTACCTCAAATTTTGAAAATGAAATCTTGGATAAAGAGAATGTGGAAGAATTAAAAGATGTTCTTCATCGTTATATAAAAAAGGAAGAAATAGAGCAGGAAAAAAATTATGTTTTTGTGAAAAAAAGAGGTTTTATTTTATATCGTGTTTTTATGTACATGTTTTTATTACTTTTTTTGTGTGTTGGTACGTATAGCATATATAATTATATTTCAAACGTACAACATCTCGAATTTGGCAATCAGCTTTATGGTGAATTTGTAGATGGAAATTATGCAGAAGTTTTGAAGATGTCAGAAAAAAAAGAGCTCAATAATAAACAAAAATACATGGCTGGATATGCAGCAATTGTCACTTCTTCTCTTGACGAAAAAAAGCAAAATACAATTTTATCCACATACACAGGAAGCATTAGCGAAAGTGTAATGGAATATTGGATGTATATCGGCTATGGAAATTATGAAGAGGCGATCAGTAAAGGAAAGAGTGTTAATAATGATGAATATGTTCTTTATGCTTTAAGGCTTGAAGAAAACAGATTATATAATGATGAGACAATGGAAGGAACAAAGAAAGAGAAAAGTTTAAAATCGGTACAGGAAGCTATTCAAGATTATGAAGAGAGACTTGGGATAAGCAAAGAGAGAGCATTGGATAATGAATAATCAATATTTAGTCATTATCCATAATGGAGTGAAAATGTTTTTCACATTTGAAGAAAATGACTTTTCGATTACGAAGCAGATTGATGATCATCAATTGTTTTCAGCTAATTTTGAAGGTATTCGCATATCGTTTTTGGAAAATAGTGCAAACGTTAACGATGTAAAAATTGAATATAATCAAATGCATACCATCTTACATTACGAAGTTATCATTTACAAAAACATTAATTACAAAGCGTATATTTTTAATGATACAATCGTCATTGGAAACGATAAAAAATGTGATATTGTTATGGACATAAAAACGCCCATATTCATAGAATGTGAAAAAACAGGAAATCGCCTATTTACAAGTGAGCGTATCTTTGTTAGTGGAAAGAGTGTACATACGGAATGTGAGCTAACAAATGGTGACTATCTCTTTATAAATAATGAGCTTATTTTTGTTGGTGAAGGAATTATTAAAGTTAGAAGTGAAGTGGAGAGTCATTTGAAGGAAGAATACAATCAAACTTTAAACATCAATCACAAAGCGTATCACAGAAGTCCAAGGCTTTGCTATGTAGTAAACAATGATACTATTAAAATTGATGCTCCTCCAACGAAACCAAAAAACAAGAATAAAGGACTTATAAAGTTAATTTTCCCACCACTTATTATGCTTTGTGTTACCGTGGGGATTTCGCTTTTCATGGGTAGAGGACTCTTTATTATTATATCAATTACTGCCACACTTATGACATTGATTAAATCTATTATTTCTTTTTTCGATGAGAGAAAAGAAGCTAAAGAAGAAAAAGAAAAAAGAGAAACGAAATATCAAGAATATTTGGTAAGAAAAAGCATCGAAATTAACTTACGAGTGCAAGAAGAACTTGAAGCAATTCATTATCAAATGTTAGAGCCAAAAGAAATGATAGATCTTGTTAAAAAAGAAAGCAGAAGAATATATGAAAAATCAATATCCGATGCTGACTTTTTAGAAGTAAGAATTGGCAAGCATAAGCGGAAACCTTCATTTCAAGTTGACCTTCCTGAACAGAAAATTACAGAAGACTATGATGAAATGTATGAAAAAGCAAAGAAATTGAAAAGTAATTTTAAAGATCTTGATAACGTAGGACTCAGTATTAAACTGACGGAGAGTAACATTGGAATTATTGGAACAAAAGAATTGGCTGTCTTGATTGTCGAACAAATACTATTAGAAGTAATGACTTTTCATAGCTATCATGATGTACAGTTTTTAACCATTTTTAATCAAGATCAATTAAAAGATTTATCATGGCTTTCTTATGCTCCAAACAGTAAAATAGATGCCATGAATATCAGAGGCCTTGTATATAATGAAGTGCTTAGAGATCAAGTATTAGGCTCATTTGTACAGATTTTAAAAGATAGAGAGCAAGCATACCAGGAAGATAATAATGTATTTTTTGCCCCTCACTATATCATAAGTGTTTTATCATCAAAGCTTATTAAGGAACATCAAATTAGTGAGTTTTTAAATAAAGATATTAGACATTTAGGCGTAAGTATCATTGTAGTGGAATCAGAAATAGAGAGTTTAAAAGAAAACATTAAAACAGTTATCGAAATATATTCAAGACAAAGAAGCAAACTTCTGATAGAAAAGGGAGTATATGTAAGAAAAGACTTTAACATTGATGTCCTTCCTTCAAAAGAGGAACTCCTTGATCATGCTCGGATCTTAAAAGGGTTCCATCATGTGATAGGAACGGAAAATGGGCTTCCTAAATTGGTAACATTTCTAGAGATGTATGAAGTAAACAGGGTAGAGCAATTAGATATCAAAGCGCGGTGGTTAAAAAATGACAGCACAAAATCACTAGCAGTACGTATTGGGGTGACGGGCGATGATTATGTGGAATTAAATGCGCATGAAAAGGCCCATGGTCCACACGGATTGTTGGCAGGATCAACAGGAAGTGGAAAGTCAGAAACTGTACAAACATATATACTATCTTTAGGTATTAATTTTCATCCTTATGAAGTCGCGTTTTTGCTTATTGACTTTAAAGGGGGGGGAATGGCACATATGTTTGCTAAACTACCACACCTGATTGGGACAATCACCAATCTTGATAAAGATGGGGCTATGCGTGCGCTTGTCTCAATTAAAGCAGAATTGTTGAGAAGGCAAGAAATTTTTGCAACATATAATATTAATCATATTCATCAATATACTCGCTTGTTTAAAAAAGGAAAAGCAAAGCAGGCGATGCCACATTTATTTATCATTAGCGATGAATTTGCAGAGCTGAAGCAAGATCAGCCGGAGTTTATGTCAGAACTTGTTTCAACTGCTCGCATTGGTAGATCCCTTGGCATTCATTTGATTCTAGCGACGCAGAAGCCAAGTGGTGTTGTAGATGCACAAATTTGGTCTAATGCGAAATTCAGATTATGTTTAAAAGTACAAGATGCAGCGGATAGTAAAGAAATGTTAAAGACTGCAGATGCAGCGAATATTATAAATCCAGGACGCGGATATTTACAGGTTGGAAATAATGAAATTTACGAATTGTTTCAATCGGCATGGAGCGGAGCAAATTATTTCGGTGAAAATACAGAAAATAAACTTGATAAAAGAATATATATGGTGAATCGACTAGGACAATATAAAATCTTAACCAAAGATTTATCTGGAATAAATGATAATGAAAAAATTGAAAAAATGGATACGGAACTGGAAGCCGTCATTCATGAAATAGCATCTGTATTTACAGATTTAAAAGTGAAAAAAGTAAAACCAATTTGGGTAGAAGAGTTAAAAAAGCGATACTATTTAGACGATTATATTGAAATTGATTTTTATGCAAAGACAGCTCATATGATGTTTGGAATTGTGGATATTCCCTCAAAACAAACACAAATTACTTATGATAAAAATCTGGAAGATTTGGGGAATATTGCGATCCTTGGGAGTAGTGGATACGGGAAATCTTATACCATGATCAGTGCTCTTTTATCAATTTTTTCAAGAGTAACAGTAGATGAGGTTTATGCATACATCTTGGATTTTGGAAATAATGCACTGATCAACTTGCGAAGACTTCCCCATGTTGCGGAGTATATGGTTATGGAGGATGAAGAAAAATTAAATAAATTCACGAGAATTCTTTCAAATATTGTGGATGAAAGAAAAAAACTTTTTTCGAATGTGGGGGCAAACCACATATCTATTTATAACCAAATGGTTAGCGAGAAACTACCTAGCATTATTGTTGCAGTGGATAATTTTGATATTATCAAGGAAGAATTCGATATACTGCAAAGTATGTTTCACAAATTATCTAGAGATTGTACAAGTCTGGGAATATATTTTATGTTTAGCGGGCAAAAAGCTTCTAGCTTCAAGGCGAGTATGTTTCATAATTTGAAGACAATCATTGCTCTTTATGGGCTTGATAAGTATGACTACAAAAATGTAATAGGGAGAGGTGAGTTCCTACCAAAAGAGTTGCCAGGAAGTGCACTTGTTAAAGAGGGGGGAGTGGCAAGTGTTATGCAGGTGATGTTGCCAGCAAAAGGTGAAGATGATGTTCGTGTTTTGAATGCTTTAAATGAAAAGATAGCATATATCTGTGACAAGTATGTTGGCAAAGAAGCAAAGGGAATTATGATTGTTGATGAAAATATTACGACAGAAGAAGTTCTAGCGGAGGCAGGGCTGAAGGGTGCGGAATGTACGATAGGACTTGATTATGAAAGTGTTGCACCGATTAAGTATGATCTAAAAAAAGTGCCCATTATATCCGTTATTTCATCAGAAGGTAGAGGGAAGAGCAACCTTATTCAATTTATTCTTTCACAAAACGTTGAAGATATCGTGGTATTGGATGGCGCTGATCAAAGCTTAAAAGATTTTAAGAAACAATATCCATATTATAAAATAGCCGAATTAAACGGCTTGATGGATAGCATAGAAAAAAATGAACTCTTTGATAAAATACTTGTGACAGATAGTGGTGACGAGTTTATACGAGGGCTTACGGCAGCACAAACAAAGATTTTAATGGAAAAAATATCAAAGAAAGAATTGCATTTGGTCATCGCATATAATGTTACAGTTCTTAGAGAAAAAATAGGAGAATTTACGAGTGCTTTAAAAACAAATGTATATAATATTGTCCAGACAAATCCTGATAATCAATCTATCGTTTATTTTGATTTTAAAGCAAAGAAAGAAAAATTAAAAATAGGAGATGTCATTGTTTCAAATGGTACTCAAAATAAGAAAGTGCGTATTCCTAAGATAGGAGGAAAACATGAAAAAAATTATATATAAAATTGTGATTATGATAGTATGTGTGGCAGTACCGATATTTTTGTATCTTCAAACACCCGATCTTCAAAGTGAAGGCAAAGAATTGGCGGAAACAACGGTTATTTTGGTGAACGAAGATGAAGGAATAAAGGTAGAAGATAGGCAATATAACTTTGGACAAATACTTACGGAATCATTTGTGAAAAAAAGTGAATTTAATGCTAAAAATAATAATTTTGCGGATGCTTTTAATGCTCTTGAAAATGGAAGTGCAATGTATGTCATTGTGTTTGATCGCGATTTTTCAAAAGCAATTAATAGTTATGATTCCACAAACCAAATAAAGGGAAAAGTGGAATATTACTATAATCATACATATGATACTAGTCTTAATGGAAATGTCCAAAGTGAAAATGAAAGAAATAGAATATTTGAAGAACTTCAAAATGAAATTTCATCTGTATATACAAAGACAATTGTAAGTAAGGTGGAAGAAACAAAGGAAATGTTAAGAAAAGATATCGACAGTGATATTGCACTTAGTGATGGAATCAAGAAAACAAGTGTACAAAACACTGCAAATATTGCAGGTGCTATTAATAGTGCCAATCAACATATCTCAGGTTTTAAAAATGAAATGGCTGAAAAGATTGCAATTGTTGATGAAAATATTAAAAATTCAAAAGAAATGGAATCAGGAATTGTAAAGAAAGCCAAGGAAAACGAACTTCTTGTAAACAGCAGTGAAGATTTTCATGAAGTTTTCAAAACTGGTATTGAACAAAACTATAGTACAAATAAAGATGACTATATCATGAGCAGAGATCTTTTTATGGGTGAGAATGGTATACACTCATATATTACAAAGACGGTTCTCCCTATCTATGCACAGTACGATATGCAATATAAACACAATATTGGACAATTTTTGAATATTATTGATATTGATGAAAAAGGATTTATGAATATTGCGTTAGACGTGTATGAAGAAAGCAATTATACGGAGCTTAAGGAGTATCTTAAGAGCATGCAAATAAGTGCACTTGATGTAGAAACAAAAAAAATTAATAAAATTGCATTATTTACGGAAGCTGAAGTTAATGAAATAGTTACAAATGCATATACGAATGCGGCAGATGTTTATGATGAAAATGAAATTTCATACAATGCAGGTGAATATACAAACCTCAATGAAATATATCAAGGAAATAAAGGTATTTTGCTTGCAGAAATCAAAGAGGAAGCAACGAAAAGTTCAATTAATACGGCTGTTTTTCAAAATGCAAATGTGATCGGAGCATCGCCTCTTGCGGATGGAATCCCAGTTGGTATGGTTCAAATACAGGAGTCACAGCTTGCGGATTTCAATGCATACAATAGATTTATGGCTATCTTAGAAGAAAAAACAAATCCAATACAAATTCCATATAGCAATAATAAATGTTATTATATGAACAGTGTGAATAATACAAATTTCAACACCTTAAAAAATATCATAAAGTCGGAGTATGTACCTTATGGTGGTGGATATACGGCTATGCATAATATTGTAAATGAAAATAGCTTGGGAGTTTTAGGTAGCTTTTATGGGCTTTCTGCATTAAACGTTAGTGATGCTAAGATACTGGCATTACTAAAAAGAGAATATGCAGATGTAGAAAAGGAAGTTAACTTATTGAATGCCTATGCGAGCAGTTTGTTTTTTAACGCGTTAGAGAAAGAAGCTGTGGCGAAATTTAACAGTAAATTCTTTGAGGTAGGATCAAAAAACATGTTGGAGTTTAATGATGATGCTCTTCTATTTATGAAAACGAATAGCGAGGTATCAAGTAGTCTTTTGAAAGAATATGAAAAGAAACATGATCGTAATTTAACAAAACTTCATGAGGATTCTGCATTTATCGTAAATGAATATAATAAATCTAAGGAACATAATGCGAGTATTATAGAATCTGGAAATATTAACTTAAGTGCATATGCGACGATGAGTGATAACAATAGACTAGTCAAAGAAGAAAATACACAAATAATTGAGCATATTGCAGGTGTTAAGAAAAACAATACAAATATCAATGGGGTAGCGCAAAAAAACAATAAAGATTATCTAGTTTCTTTAAAAGAACTGTCTGATGCAAATGCTGTTCAAGAATCATTTGTTGGAGATTATGAAAAGATCCTAGAAGTGGCAAATGTTAACGGTGTTAGTAATACAAACTTTTTTGATTTCATAAGCGATCCGATTGCGTATTCAAAACAAGATATTGGTATGAATATTTCAACAACGACTTCATATTTCATAATATTTTGGTTGTTTGCGGGAATTTTTATTATTAATGGGTTGTATGATAAATTCAAAAAGCAATTTCTTCTTAATTTGAACCAAAAAGACTTCAGTGATAATAAAGTGATTGGATTTTTCAATAAACATCTTATATATATATCGTTACTTATCATTTTTGGGTCTGCGTACGCACTGGCGATTGTAGAGAAGTTTGAGATACAAAATGCATCTATATTTATAGGTGAAATGATCGTGATTGCAGTTTTAATTAGTTATATTATGAGGTCTCTTATAAAAAAATCAAGATTCATAGGATATAGTATTATTCTCTTTGTTATTGCAATTATGTACATAGTATTATTTGCGAGTGAGGGAAATTTAGCAAATGAAATACTAGCATTACCCTTGATTACATTAGATCATTTTATTATGAGTAATATTTATGAAGTAACTTATCCAAATGCATTTATATATGCACTTGTTATATACATAGGGATAGCACTCTTTATCGTATTAGTAGATTTTGTTATTTCCAAAAATAACAAAAGGAAAGAGCTTTAATTATGTATTTAGAAGAAGGCGTAGATCCTGAAATTTTCAAAGAAAAAAACTCAGATATATCGAAAGCAAAAGCAGGAAAAGACTTATTTCAAACAAATAAAAAAAGCACTTATAACGTTGATACAAAGCAGCTTTTTAATAAAGAAAGAAAGGTAGAGATACACCAAAATCAAGATGAAATGCTTTTTGAAAGTACCATTGAATTTGCGAATTATAATTCGCAAGGAAGAATGCAAGAAAAAGAAAGTATGGCTAATTTAATGATTATAGGAATATGCATAATACTTGTTGTAACCTATATAGTTTATGTTTTTCAAAGAAGAAGCATTCAAAAAATGATAATAAATAGCGATAAGAGTATAAAACGTATTGATTGACTTTAAGTAAAAAGAAAAACAATAAATTTATTGACGTAACAAAGGAACGTTAGAAAATATATGTAAGATAAGAAGGAGACCAACTATGAATTGTCAAGTATGAAAAAGAAATAAAATTGGTCATGACGAAAATAACTCACTATGGAGAAATTTTAAAGATAGAATTAGATGAATCTATTCTAAGTTAAAAGTTTCGCTCTTGTGATATATTGCATGGATACAGCGAACCAACTTAGCAGCACAATGCCCAAGTGCATTGTAATGGGCTTTACCACACGCTCGTTTTTGATCATAATAGTCTTTGAATGTTTGGTTATTGCGCACCACAT
>JBKEBQ010000001.1:0-21949 GCA_047973225.1 Breznakia sp.
TCCATTTTGCTCATTAGAACACGACTTTTCTTTGCGTGTTTTGTGTTTTGTTTTCCGTGAATTCTTTTTCGAAATTGACGTTTCCTATTTAGTTTTCAAAGATCTAATTCTCAACGTTCCCATCCAATGATTTCAACGTTTATTGCGACTGCTTCTTGAACAGCGCTTGTTTATAATACCAAAGCTACATAATGAAGTCAACACTTTTTATCAAACTTTTGTTTTTTTTTCAAAAAAAACAAAAAACGCCCTATTTAAGCGTTTTTTCAGTGATTTGCAACTTCTTTTTTACGCACCGAACCACAAGTTTTAAAATTTGGACAATGCGGATTGCATGACACCTGCGTCAAGGTGCGCAACTCTTTGGGGACAAACGCTGTAATTTCATCGTCATCATATCCAACCAAAAAGTTTTCTTCATTAATAAGGATGGGGCGTTTCATAACTGAAGGGTTTTCCTGAATAAAGTTAATAATTTCCTTCAAGGATAAATCATCCAAACTTTTGTGTAACCGTTGAAACGGTTTAGAACGAGTACTAATGAGATCTTCTGTCCCATTTTCACTTCTACTCAAAAGATATTTTATTTCATCTTCCTTTAATATAGTAGAGAATATATTTTTTTCAAAAAAACTCAATTGTCGATCTTTTAACCATTGTTTTGCTTTGCGACAAGAAGCACAACCAGGTGAAGAATATAAAATAATCATCGATTTTCCCTCTTTCTATTACCATATATACTATACCAATTTCCCTTTTTTCACAATTGTTATTTCGTCTTTTTTGAAAAAATATTGCCAGTCATTACTTCTTATATTAAAATCATAATTAACAGAAAGGAAATGGTAGATATGAAAAAACAAAAACAACAAACAAAACAATTCGGATTGCCTACCGCAATATCAATGATTATCGGAATCGTAATTGGTTCTGGAATCTTTTTTAAAACAGATGACATTCTTGCCGCAACTGGCGGAAATGTTTTACTAGGTGTATGTGCACTCACTATTGGTGCAATTAGCATTATCTTTGGTGGCTTGACGCTCTCAGCACTTGCACGAAAAAACGATGAAGTAGGTGGTATTATTACGTATGCTGAAATTGCTTTCAACCAAAAATTTGCCTTCATTCTCGGTTTTTTTCAATTGAGTGCTTATTACCCCACACTGATTGCCATCATTTTGTTTGTCGCTGCAAACTATACACTAACTTTATTTCCTGCATTGCCACTTAATATTTGGGGTGTTACGCTTATCTACTTTCTTGTTATGTATAGTTGCAATTATGCATCATCAAAATTATCCAGCATTATCCAATCAAGCGCAACTATCATCAAACTCTTTCCCCTCATTGTCATTGGGATCGTCGGGATTTTGTTCGGTGATCCTCAAGCCATGCAAAATGATGTCGTATCTCTTCCCTTACTCTTTCAATCCAGTGCAGCAATCATATCGGTAGCTTTTTCTTATGATGGTTGGATTATCGCAACCAGTATCGCTCATGAAATCAAAGACAGCAAGCGTAATACACCTCTCGCTTTATGTATCGCACCAATTATCATTATGTGCGTATACCTTATTTACTTTGTTGGTATGAGTTCTATTTTAAGTCCTGAAAAAATCATTAATTCTGGTGATGCCCATGTTTCAGAAGTGGCGACAATGTATTTTGGTAACCTTGGAAATAAACTTATTTTAGTCGCCATTATCATTTCTGTTTTAGGCACTGTAAACGGTTTGATCTTAGGTGGAAGTCGCGTTCCTTATTCGCTTGCCGTTCGTAAAGAATTACCATTTAGTAATCATATTGAAAAACTGGATCCAAAAACACAAATTCCGCGTAATTCATTATTTCTTTGCGGAGGTCTTTCGCTCATTTGGTTACTTGTGCATTATGCATCAACAAAATTATCCTTTTTAGAAAAACTCGATATTTCCAGTATTCCAATTGTACTTATGTATGGGTTTTTCTCTATTATTTACATTAAAATTATCATCACGCACCTCAAAACCAAAACAAACAATACATGGTATGAACTTATTTGTCCCTCATTGGCAACACTTGGTTCTGCTACGATCATATATGGTGGGGTTAGTAGCCCTATGTTTTTAAATTATTTGTTTATTTCATTGGCAATTCTTGTTGTTAGTGTTACAATATATAATCATAATAGCAAAGAAATAAATAAGTAGATGATGTTTTTGTGAAAAAAGCGATTTGTTGAAGTGGTGCGAAACAAACACATACATGATTGAATTGGGTTATGGAGCTAAACATATTGTTCGGTGCACACCGTTATCGTGAAGTGACTCAATTTGAGTAAGTCGGGTGGTACCGCGTTTATAGACATAGACGTCCCAACATTTGTTGGGGCTTTTTATTTTATTTGTTATAGGAGGAATCATATGAAACGTTGTGTAAGTGGGATTAAACCCACAGGAAAGTTAACATTAGGTAATTATATTGGAGCAATTTCACAATTCATCCAATTACAAGATGAATATGAAATGTACATCTTTATCGCAAATTTGCATGCTATTACCGAAACGCAAGATACCAAAGCATTAAAACAAAACACAAAAGATTTGATTGCTTTGTATTTGGCATGTGGACTGGATCCTAAAAAAGTAACTATGTTTTTGCAAAGCGATGTCAAAGAGCACGCAGAACTTGGTTGGATAATGACTTGTCATTCTTATATGGGCGAACTTTCTAGAATGACTCAATACAAAGATCGCTCGCAAAAAAAAGAGGCAAATATTACCGCTGGCTTATTTACCTACCCTTCCTTAATGGCTGGCGATATTTTACTTTATGACGCAGATGTTGTTCCTGTTGGAATTGACCAGAAACAGCATGTGGAATTGGCACGTGATTTAGCAAATCGCTTTAATCACTTATACCAAGAACTCTTCACTGTCCCAACACCTATCACGCCAAAGATTGGGGCAAAAATAAAATCACTGCAATCTCCCACAAAAAAAATGTCGAAATCAGAAGAGAACCAAAAAGGTTGTATCTATCTATTAGATGATCCCGCAGTTGCTAGAAAAAAGATTATGTCCGCCGTTACCGATTCTATAGGTGTTATTCGCTTTGATGAAGCAAATCAACCTGGCGTTTCTAACTTGTTGATGATTGCATCAACGTTGAGTGGAGAATCCATCGATTCTTTCACAAAACGCTTGCATGGAGCCGGTTATGGAATCTTAAAAAAAGAAGTTGGCGAAATCGTATACAATTTCCTTACCGACTTACAAAAAGACTATCAAGATATTCTTGCCAGCAACATATTAGAGACAACCCTACAAGACGGTGCAGAGCGTGCTCGTATGTCCGCTTGTAAAAAGATGCTAAAAGTAAAAAAGAAGCTAGGCTTTCAGTTGTTTAAATAGTCCAATATCATCTTGTTTCAGTATAAAGATACCTATATAATGTTAAAGGTATGTAGCCATCTAGGCTGCATACCTTTTTTTATTCATGATCCTCACACGAATCAATTCATTGTAATATATCATTAAAAGATGATGGTTAAAATAATAATAATTCCTAAAATGATGCGATAGTATCCAAATACTTTAAAATCATGCTCACGAATATAGTCCAATAAGAATCGAATCGCAAAAATCGATACAACAAACGACACTAATGTTCCGACACACAATACAATCAGTTGGGTGGTGGTAAAAGTAAAACCAAATTTCAATAATTTTATAAGACTCGCACCCGCCATAACCGGTAATGCCAAAAAAAACGAAAATTCACTTGCCACTTTACGCGAACATCCTAAAATGCTCCCTCCTAAGATAGTCGCGCCGGAGCGTGAGGTTCCAGGAATGAGTGCCAAAACCTGAAAACAACCGATCCCTAAAGCGCTTTTATAATCCAAATCTTCAAGGCGCTGAATGTCGGGATAATGTTTTTTGCTTTCCCAAAAAATAAAAGCAACCCCATACACGATAAGGGTAATCGCAATCACCACAATACCACTCAATTGCGACTCAATCATATCATCAAACAAAACGCCAATAATTCCTGCTGGAATCACACCAATAAATATTTTGAACCACAACTGCCAAATATCGCGTTTTTGCGAATATGTCTTCTTTTTGGTAAATGGATTTAAACGACGGAAATATAGTACACATACAGCTAAAATAGAACCCAACTGAATAACGACTTTAAACACTTCAAAAAATTCCTTGCTGCCCAGCGATAAAAACTGTTCGACCAAAATTAAATGTCCTGTACTACTAATCGGAAGCCATTCACTAATACCTTGAATTACACCAAATACAATGGCTTTTATAATTTCACTCATTGATTTCCCCCTTCTTATATTCAGCAACAAGTTGTTTAAACATATTTCCTCTTTCCTCATAACTTTCAAATTGATCATAGCTCGCACAAGCCGGCGACAATAAAATTACATCCCCACTTCGCGCAAAAGCAATCGCCTGTTGAAAAGCCGAGGGCAGATCTTTGCATAGAATCGTATCAAAAATATTGATAAACTTGTGTTTTGTTTCTCCGTATGCAAAACATTTTTTTATGCATGGTCTATATTTCTTTAAAATATCCAATGACAAACCCTTGTCATAACCTCCAGCCAATAAAATCAAAGACCGATCGAAGGCTTGTATCGCAGGTATAATCGCTTCTGGATTGGTTGCTTTTGAGTCGTTATAAAAACGAATCTCCCCAATTGTATCTACCGCTTCCAAACGATGCTCTACTGCGCCTATATTGCCCACTCCTTCTTGAATTTTTTGTACATCAACGCCCAATACATATGCCATTGCAGCAGCAACCATTGCATTGCTTATATTATGCGTCCCCACAACGTTTAAATCCTTCAATTGAAAAAGCACAACATCCTTCAAATACACAATTTGATCCTTGATATAAATATCAGCTTTTTGATGGCGTGATATATCCAATATTGTCGCATGAATATTGCTGGTATACTTTAAAACTGAAGCATCATCAATGTTGCGAATAAAGTAATCATGCTCATCACAATTTTCATAAATTTTTGTTTTTGACACATAGTACGCTTCCAAAGAATCCATATAATCCAAATGATCGGGGGATAAATTCAAAATCGTACTCACTTGTGGTTTGAATTGTTTACACCCTAATAGTTGGAAATTACTAAGTTCTAATGCAACATAAACGACTTCTTTTTCATGTTGTAAAACAATTTCACTTAGCGGTATCCCAATATTTCCTGCTACATAGCTTTTAAAACTTGTTTTTAATAATGTGTGGAGCATAGTAGTGGTAGTAGTTTTTCCGTTTGTTCCAGTGATCGCGCCATATTTAAAGTGTTTCGCATATCGATACGCAATTTCTATTTCGGTATAAATTTCATATTTCGCTTCAATAAAATACTTCAAAAAAGGCACATCGTATGGAATGCCTGGATTTTTTACGACAAACGCATATGTCTGCTCTTTTAAATATTGTGGATGACCCCCATCTTCCACATGGATACCCTCTTTTAACAGTTGTTCTTTATTCGATAATTTCGCCAGATCACTCAAGTACACATCAAACCCTTTTTTTATAAGCAAACGACTGATCGCGCTACCACTTCGTGCCCCGCCAATAACCAATACCTTTTTCATATTACATAACTCCTAAAATATAACCCAAAACAGCACATATAATACCGATGCCATAAAACATAAAAACCACCTGTGTTTCGCTCATTCCACACATCTCGAAATGATGATGAATCGGTGCCATTTTAAAAATACGTTTTTTTCTTGTCTTATATGACATTACTTGTAATGCTACGGATATCGTTTCCACTAAAAACAACCCACCAATAACCAATAACAACAGCTCTTTATGCAAAACCATCGCAACCGCTGCCAACAATCCACCAAGTGCCAAAGAACCCGTATCTCCCATAAAAATGCGAGCGGGATGTTTGTTGAACCACAAGTACGAAAGTAGGCTCCCACTAATTGTGAGCAACAACAATGTAATATTTTCTTGTCCTTCATGAAATGAAAAAGCAATAAAAGGCACAAGTGCAATCAACATCGTGCCAGCACACAGACCATCTAAACCATCTGTCAAGTTAACGGCATTGCTTTCACCTGTAAACATTATAAAAACTACAAAAAAGTATAGTGGTCCAATGGCAATTTCAACATCGGCAATTGGTATCCACAAGCTTGTATCAGCAAATTGCATATAAACGAAGAAAAATAGAATCGCTAAAAAGGATTGTAAAAAAAATTTAACTTTTGCAGATAGCCCATCATTGTGCTTTTTAACAACAATGATAAAGTCATCAATAAAGCCTATCAACCCATATCCAACAAACGCAAAGATAACGAGCAGGCTATGAACATCTCCAAACATATGCGGATTCAAAAGTCCACAAACAAGAAGCGGAACTACTAAAAAGACAATCCCTCCCATTGTCGGTGTTCCTGTTTTTACCTGATGCGATGCCAACCCTTCTTCTCTTTCGCTTTGCGAAAACTTGATCTTATGTAAAAAAGCAATCACTTTAGGCATAGTTACAAAAGCAAGCAAAAAACTCATGATAAATCCTACCACATATAGATATTCCATAAAAGCTTCCTCCCTATTTCAATTCAATGTCAACAACCGTATCTTTGTCTAGTAGTGTTCCTTCACCAATGGACTGTTTAACACACGCTCCACTACCTTTAAAATTAATACCAATACCACTCAATCTCTCAAATATCATAATATCACGCCGCGACCATCCTGTCATGTTCGGCATCGTAATATTTGTGCCATCACTCAACAAGAAGATATTTTGTTCCGATATAATAATCCTTCCCGCTTCGGGAAATTGTTTTAATATTGTTTTCCCATCTCCTATAATTGTCTTCTTTATATGAAAACCACGCAACTTTTGATTTACATAGTCCTGTGTATGATTCACCAATTCTGGCATTGTATATTCACGGAAATTGCCAGTTTCATTATTGATCGTAACCTGCGACTCAATGGCATCATAACTATGCAAAGCATCCAAACTCTCTCTCACGATATCTTTGAAATAATCACGACTGAAATTCAAGTAATTTTTCGATACAAACCCATAATAGATGAGTACCTGTGGATCCTCTGCTGGAGCTGCTGCTAAGATAGATGAGGTATATTTCCCATCCTCATATCCATTCTCACCAACCAATTCTCCTGTCCCTGTTTTCGCCATTAAAGTCACATCTTCCATCTGATAGGCATGTGCTGTTCCATAGTTATCCGTAACAACTCTTTTTAACAATTCTTGCAATTGTTTGGCACTTGCCTCGCTGATGGGATTGCCAACAACTTCCGTTTTTTCCTGATACAGAACTTCATTTGTAGAAGGTTCTACAACCTTATCAACAAGATAAGGTTTCACCATACTTCCGTTTCCAAAAATTGCGCTTCCCGCTTGCACCAATTGGTAAGGCGTGACCGTCAATCCTTGTCCAAAAGACATTTGTAGTTTTGTAAGCGGGTTGCTGACACTAATTTGTCCAGCTTCCTCGTTGACTCCTGTCATCCCTACTTTTTTTCCAAAGCCAAATTTCTTTAAATATTCCATCGCCACATCTTGGTTCAAGTACTCACTCATCAGGTTTACCATCCCCGTATTGGTTGATCGTACAATACTCTCATCAAAATTAATAACACCTACACCTTCACGAACGGCATCATGGATGCTCGGATAAATCGCATTAGCCGAATCCACTTTCACTGCATACCCATCTACTAATCCAACGTCTACATTCCCGGTTTGAAATGTAGCCTCTCCTTGATAAACGCCACT
Source organism: Breznakia sp. (assembly GCA_047973225.1). Lineage (GTDB taxonomy): Bacteria > Bacillota_I > Bacilli_A > Erysipelotrichales > Erysipelotrichaceae > JBKEBQ01. The sequence continues at coordinate 7,811 of JBKEBQ010000001.1, forward strand.
ATCCATTGCCGCCGCATAAAAGAAAGGTTTTAAAATCGAGCCTGGTTCGAAAGCGTATTCACTCGGATAATTCAAATAATTGTTGATACTATTCAAATCATTCAAATCAAAACTAGGATACCCTACTTGTGCCAATACTTTTCCTGTTTTTATCTCCGTTACAATCGCAATTGCTACCTCAGCATCATTGGCTTCCATTGTTTCGCGAATTGCCTTTTCCGTAACTTGTTGAACGTCTTTACTAATCGTAGTAATAACATTCGCACCATCCATGGAAGCATTAACAACTTTTTCTGAATTTGGTAACAAGTTGCCTGCTGAACCTGTTTGAAACTGTATCATCCCATCCGTTCCCGTCAATTCTTTATTAAAGTATTGCTCCAAGCCCAAGCGACCAACACTCACACCATCCTCATCCTTTGTCGCATAACCAATAAGTTGCGATGCAAAATAACCCGTAGGATATACGCGTGATGTCACCTTAACAAATTCCAAACCACCAATTCCTAACTTTTCAATTTGATTTTTTTCACCCGACGTCAACTCTCTTCCATAAATACCTAATTCTACTTGACTGGATTCATTCTGTGCACCATTTTGAAAAAAATCGACAATGGTTGCGGCATCAGTTTTTAAAATAGGGGCAAGTTTGCTTGCCGCATCATCAAAATTGCGAACATAAGCATCATCATTGGTTGCATTTTCACGACTTGGATCAATATGCGCAATCAAATTATAAGATTCTACATCTTGCGCAATTACATTTAAATCGCGGTCATAAATTGTTCCTCGATTCGCTAATACCGTCTTTGTCTTGATACTCTCTCGTTTTGCAGCAATATCTTCGCCACTTCGCCAATGTCTTGCAGTTACCATTGTAAAAAGAACATTGCAAACCACAATCGATAGAATCGTTGTCGTAATAATTGCAATAAAAGTGATCGATTTACGACCACTATCTTTTCGTTTTTTTCTTTTTCTATTCTGCTTTACCATATCCCCACCTATTCATCATTTTTAATTGAAACAATTTGGCTAGAATTCATCTTCAATCCATTTTCATCCGCAACATCTTTTAATGTATCTCGATCGTTTAGTTTTTCCACTTCGATACGTAAAAGGTCATTATTATTTTTTAATTCTACAACTTCTGCTTTTAAACTTTGTTCTTTCGATGACAATCCAACATTTTCTGAATGAAGGGCATTCCCATAAAGAAAATATCCCAACATGCTAATAATGAATAAAATTGTTATAATTCCTTCAAAATGAATTTTATTGTCGTGTTCCTTCTTCTTAATTGTTACCATTTTTCGATACCTTTTTTATCCCTCTCAATTTTGCACTATGTGATCGTTTATTAGCTGCCAACTCTCGCTCGCTAGGAAGCAAGGGCTTTTTATTTAATAGTTCATATTCTTTTTTTTGTGTTTCTAATATAGGTAAACGCTTATTGACTTTTTCTGCTTTTGTATACGCCTGAAATACCTCTTTCACAATTCTATCTTCTAGCGAATGAAAACTAATTACACAAACTCTGCCGTCTTCCTTTAATCTTTTAATCCCTTTATATAACACTGTTTGAAGTGCTTGCAATTCATCGTTTACCTCGATACGGATGGCTTGAAATGTTTTTTTTGCAGGATGGCCTTTTTTGCTAATTACTTTTGCAGGCAATGCCTTTTTAATTACTTCAACCAATTCCAATGTTGTATCAATCAACTTTTTTTCGCGTTCGCACTCAATTGCACGAGCAATTTGTTTTGCAAAGGGCTCCTCTCCATATTGACGAATGATGCGCTGTAAATCATGAAAGCTATATGTGTTGACAACTTCGTGTGCACTCAGCGTTTGTGCTTGGTCCATGCGCATATCCAAACGTGCATCATAACGATAAGAAAACCCTCGCTTTGCATCATCAAACTGCGGAGACGATACCCCGACATCAAGGAGCAAACCATCTATACACTGAACACCCAAAGCATTTAATGTATCATCTAAATCTTCAAAACCACCATGAACAAGCGTAAAATTTTCTCCTATTTGTGATAATTTTTTTTGTGATTCTGCAATGGCTTGCATATCTTTATCAAATGCATATAAATGTCCTTTGGGAATTCGTTTCAATATTTGCGAACTGTGACCGGCTCTTCCCAAGGTTCCATCAACATAGATTCCATCTTCTTTAATCGCTAGCAGATTAATACACTCTACAAGCATTACTGCATAGTGATCCATTAGATTAGAAAATCCGTTAGGCTTTCAGCAACATCTTCAAAGTCATCACTATGTTCTTCGTTATATGCATCCCAACGCTCCTTCGACCAAATTTCAATCGTACTTCCTGTGCCAATGACATAACATGCTTTGATTAAATTCGCCTCTTTCACTAGTAAAGATGGAATTAAAATACGACCTTGATTATCAATTTCACACTCACTGGCCTTTGCCATTAAATTTCTTCTAAAAAGTCGTGATTCTTTTTTTGTAGTCGGTAATTGCGCTAATTGATCAGTTAATTTAGACCATTGATTTTGTGTATACAAACTCAAACAACCATCCAAACCTTTGGCAACAATTACCTTTTCACTTAAAGCATCACGAAAGCGCGCCGGTACGATGATACGACCTTTTTTATCGATATTATGGGCATATTCACCAATAAACGAAAACGACACTTCACGCTCTTGCATTTATATATTCTCCACTTTCTACCACAATTCACTACTTTCTACCACTATTATACATAAACTTTAACTTAATTGCCACTATTTTTTATAAAAAAAAGCACTTTGTATAAAGTGCTTTTCGCATAAAAAAAGTTGTTGCTATTTGCAACAACTAAAATAAACGCATTTGATTTTCTTCTTGTAGACTTGTGAGCACTCCTAGTGCATCTAATTTTTTGATAAGTGTCGTGCTTAATAAGGTCCGCTTTTGCAAGTCTTGTTTAGAAATAAATGGATGTTTTTTTCGTGCCTCAACAATACTATAAGCAACATTTTCTCCCAACCCATCCACACTCACAAAGGAAGGATAAATCGCATTTTGTCCTTCGGCTATACTAAATTGCGTTGCTTGTGATTTGTTAATATCCAAATTCATAAAACGATACCCTCGCAATACCATTTCCAATGCCAACTCTAAAGAACTTTCAATATTTAGCTCCTTATCACTAACATCTCGTTTGGTTTCAGGGTTTGCATAACGATTGCGGATATCGCTCAATCGCTCACGAATACTCGCCTCTCCTTTGATCATCGCCGCAACATCATACGCATCACAACGAATCGAGAAAAACATGCAATAATACACCAAAGGACGATGTACTTTAAACCAAGCGATACGAACCGCCATGGTCACATACGCAACAGCATGAGCTTTGGGGAACATATACTTTATCTTTTCACAAGAAGAAATATAGTAATCTTCCACATTGTTTTCTTTCATCGCTAAGCGCCACTCATCATTCAATCCTCGCCCCTTTCGAACACTTTCCATAATCGTAAAGGCAAGTTTAGAATCCATTCCTTTTTGCATCAAATGCACCATAATATCATCACGACACCCTATGACTTCTTTTAACGTACACGTTTGATTATCAATCAAATCTTTTGCATTATTCAACCACACATCCGTACCATGCGATAATCCTGATATTTTCAACAATTCATCGAAGGTTGTAGGTTTTGTGGTTTCTAAAATCCCGCGAACAAATTTTGTGCCAAATTCAGGAATGCCGGCAGCTCCTGTTTTTTCTGCATTTTTTGTTGTATCCATATTTAAGGTATCGACAGATGAAAAAATAGCCATAGTCGCTTCATCATTCATCGGTATTTCCAAAACGTTGACACCACTCATTTCAGATAAGATTTTCATCGCTGTAGGATCTACATGTCCCAAAATATCAAACTTTAAGACATTTTGTTCGATATCATGATAATCAAGATGCGTTGTCTTCATTTCTTCATTTGGATTGTTCGATGGAAATTGGATCGGTGTAAAATCACTTACATCCATATTTTGTGGGAACACAATAATTCCTCCCGGGTGTTGCCCCGTACTTCTTCTTACTCCGTCACATTTTTTTGCCAAATATGCGATTCTAGCATTAGAAATTTTACCTTCTATTCCCATCTCTTCTTGATAACCTTTCACATATCCGAAGGCGGTCTTTTGCGCAACACTCGCAATCGTTCCAGCTCTAAATGCATATTTATCGCCAAATACATTTTGGATATATTTGTGTGCCTTTTCTTGATATTCTCCAGAAAAATTTAAATCAATATCAGGGACTTTATCTCCTTCAAAACCTAAAAATGTTTCAAAAGGTATGAACTGCCCATCACCGCGCATATTTTCACCACATTTTGGACACCTTTTTGCTTTTAAATCAAACCCGGATTGCACACTGCCATCTGTCAAAAACTCACTGTGTTGACATTTTGGACAGACGTAATGTGGAGCCAAAGGATTTACTTCTGTTACATTCGCCATTGTTGCAACAAAGCTACTTCCTACCGATCCTCTTGAACCAACAAGATAACCATCGTCCATAGATTGCTTTACAAGCAGATGCGAAACATAATACACAACTTCAAATCCATTTCCAATAATACTTGTAAGCTCTTTTTCTAAACGTTCTTTCACAATGTTAGGAAGTGGATTTCCATAAAGCGCATGTGCGCTATCATAACATAAACTTGTTAATTTGTTTGCACAGTCATCAATATGTGGTGGATATAAGTCCGCCTTAATAGGTTCTACCACATCTATCATAGCAGCGATTTTATTTGTATTTTCAACAACGATTTCTCTTCTTTTTTCTTCACTAAAAAACGCGAAAGCATCTAGCATTTCTTTGGTTGTACGAAAATGCTGTGCTGGTGATGCAATGCTTCGACGTTCTTGTTCCCGATATAAATATAAAGGGTGGCGAACACCACCAATACCATTAGCATTGATAAATACATCCCGGATTTGTTTGTGATCTTCACTCACATAATGTGCATCTCCACTCGCAACTACAAGTTTTTCCATTGCTTTTCCACACTCATAAATCATTTTTAAAATGAGTAACAATTCATCGTTGTCTTTGATTCTTTGGGTATCTACAAGTTGGGAATAGTTTGCTGGTGGTTGCAGTTCAATGAAATCATAAAATTCCATTGCTTTTTTTACCAAATGATCTCCTCGCGTTTGCGCGAGTTCAAAAACCTCTCCATGCAAGCAACTTGATCCAAACAATAAATTTCCACGATCGTGGTATTTTTGCAAGATACTGCGTGGAATCTTTGGCGCACAGATTGGCTTATTATTGCTTTTTTGCATTTCTGCCAAATAACTGGTGTGACTTAAGGTAACAAGCTCAAAAATATCTTTAATTCCCGCTTGGTTTTTTGCCAAAATATTGACATGTTTTTCCCTCACACTCCCCAATTGTATTTGTTCATTCAACTTCAATAAATCTTGTAAGCAAACAATTTCAGGTCGTTCCCGCAACATACTTAAAAATACATCTGCTAGCACATTTGCATCATAATCAGCACGATGAGCTCCATCACTATCATATTTGATTTTGTAGTGTCTTGCAATCGCTCCTAAATTGTATGCTCGTCTTTTGGGAAGGATGGCAATTGCTAAATGCCAAGTATCAATCACAGGATTTATAAATGGTTCTTCCCCCATTTCCACAAAAGCATCATTTAAAAAATTAATATCAAAAGCCGCATTATGTGCAACCAAAATACTATCGCCGATAAAATCGCGAAGTTTTGCAACCAATGCCTTTAGCGTCGGTGCTTGTTCAACATGTTGATTGGTTATCCCTGTTAATTGTGTAATTTTAGAACTTATAGAAACGGGTGATTTTACAAAAGTTTGAAAAGAATCTTCAATTCTTCCTTGGTTGATAATTTTAGCACCGAATTCAATAATATGGTCTCTCTTTGATGACAATCCCGTTGTTTCTAAGTCGAATACGCAAATACGCGCAGATCGCAGTTCTCGATCATCTGCGTTATATACAATATTCAGCGCATCTTCTACCATGCCCATTTCAATTCCATACAGTAATTTAAAAGGCACTTTGCGGGTTTGATTGATTTGTTTAACAATTTTCTGTGCAGCTGGATAAGCTTGTACAACATTGTGATCATTGATGGAAATAGCGTCGTGCCCCCATGCATTTGCTTGTAAAATATATTCCTCAATTGAACTCACAGCGTCCATCTCACTCAATTTGGTATGCACATGCAACTCTACCCGTTTCACTTTTTCATTATCTTCTTTTCGTTTTACATGAATCTTTTCGACAACGTTTGGAGCAACAACAACATCTCGTTCATACATATCATACGTAGCTCGTCCATATACCTCTACATCATCACCAACCTGAACACTTTCTAACATTTCTCTTGTAACTCTTCCCTGCCCTTCAATTCGAGCGACAACAATCGCACCTTCATCATCTGCAATATACAAAGATTGTTTTTTCTTTCCTTTCCATAAATCACGCATCACAATATCAAAAATACGCCCCACAAATTTAATCTCTGAAATTCCATCTTGAATATCCTTAATCGCAATTTTATGAAAATCTTTAATTTTTTTTCGTGGCGTATATCCAAGCGTTTTCTTCTTTTCAAAAGAAGCACTCATCCCTGGTTGTGTCGATGTATATGTCAACGGTCTTTCTTTTTGCACTAATGGCTTTATATCTTCTTCAATTTCCAAGTGCTCAGTTGCGATTTTTATATCCAGTCCATATGTCAAAAGCGCTTCATATAAAATATTAATAAGTGCTTGTGCCTGCTCCATTTCTTCTATTTTCGAAAAAGCGAAAATCAAGCACTCATGATCTAAGCGAGGATATACATTTGCAAAAATCTTCAACTTTGGATGTGTTTGCGCACATTCTCTTATATAATGTTGCAAAAGTGTCAAACTATACTCTTTTGTACGATAATGGGGAAAAATAGTTACCTTTGAGCGCAGAAATAACATCAATTTTGATCGAAAAATATCGTACACTTGAAACGTTAGAATGCAATCAAATTCAATTTCCAAAACCAGGGTTTTCTCCCTCGTTTCAAAAGTAGGTTTTTTCAAAAATATTGCATCTTTAAAATGATGCAAGTACATCTCTTCAATTCCAATTTTTTTAGCTAATTCATATACCTCTTGCTTCATCTTCTCACTCTTTCATCATTTTGCCAACTTTAACAATGCATCCTTTGCCGCTTGTTGTTCAGCTTTTTTCTTTGAGCTGCCTTCCCCTTTTCCCAATACAATATCATTGAGCCGTACCTCTGTAACAAAGGTCGGATTATTGCTTACGCCAATCGTTTGAAGTAAATGATAATGCACTGTTTTTCTAGTGTCCGCTTGAATACATTCCTGTAATTTGGTTTTATAATCTACGACACTATCTTCTTTAGGGGCATCCACTTGTTTTGTTATAACTTGTTTTAAAATGCGATTTACTGCTTGAAATCCTATTTCAAGATACACTGCACCAATCACCGCTTCAAACAAATCACCCAACAAAGAATCCCGATTGCGTCCACCACTTTTTTCTTCGCCTACTCCCAACAACAAAAAATGATCCCAGCCCATTTCACGACAATAGCGAGAAAGTGCTTCCTCTCTTACAAGTTGACTTCGAAGCGTTGTCATCTTACCTTCATCTAGAGCAGGCTTATGAGACCACAAAAGGTCGCTAACCCAAACCTGCAATACAGCATCACCCATAAATTCCAAGCGCTCATTATCGCCCAACACTTCAGGATGTTCATTGAAATAGGACGTATGAACACAAGCCTGTAGCAACAAATTTTTATTTTTATATTTTAATCCTTGTTTATCTAACCATTCGAAAATATCTTTCACTATGTATCCTCCTTTGCTATATTATACGCTAATCCATATACGCTGTTAACTCTTTTTCTTTGATATATTTTTTTATGTGTGGCCATTTTGCAATATTACTTAAAATAGCAAGCGCATCTACCTTGGCTATTTGTAGAATATTTTGATCAAAGATAACATCTCCTAAAATAAAGCCTGGCACCCCACTTTGTCGCTTCCCCAACAGATCCCCTGGGCCACGAAGCAATAAATCTTGTTTGGCAATCGCAAATCCATCACTCGTTTCACACAAAACCTGTAAACGTTTTAAACTGCTAGGGTCTTTCGATGACGTCAACAAATAACAGTATCCTTCTTGAGCTCCTCTTCCAATACGGCCTCGCAATTGATGTATTTGGCTTAACCCAAAACGGTGGGCATCATAAATAACCATAATATTTGCATTATGTACATCTACCCCGACTTCAATTAATGTCGTTGAGATTAAAATATCGAACTCCGCATTCATAAATGCACCCATAATATGAGCTTTTTCTTCCGCTGACATCTTTCCATGCAAGCAACGCAAACGATATTTTTGGGGAAGAGATGCTTTCATATTGGTATAGAGTTCTTCCACATTACGCATCATTATCTCCTCTGACTTCTCAATTGCAGGACATACAACATAACATTGATTACCTGCATCAATATAGTGCAATATGTTCGTTAAGATAGAACGCATGCTGTTTTCTTCAACTAATTTGGTGGTAATTGTTTTTCTTCCTTTAGGCAACTCTTCAATGCTTGTAACATCCATATCGCCAAACAAAGAAGTGGCCAATGTTCTCGGGATCGGTGTCGCACTCATAAGTAAAAAATCTACTTGCGTTCCTTTTTGAACCAGCTTTCGTCGCTGCGAAACACCAAAACGATGCTGTTCATCAGCGATCACGAGTCCCAATTCTGCATATGCCACTCGCTCTTGAAAAAGTGCATGCGTACCCACTACAATATCGATTTTTTTAGTTTCTAAGCCTCGATAAATTGCTTCTTTTTTAGCACTGTGTAACGATGAGTATAGAAACGCAATTCGTAAATTTGTATCTTTCATAATTTTTTTGACACTTTCATAATGCTGTTTTGCTAAAATTTCAGTTGGCGCTAAAAGCGCTGCTTGTTGTTTCGCCAAGCAACAAGCATACATCGCAATGGTTGCCACTATGGTTTTTCCACACCCCACATCACCTTGCAACAAGCGATACATAACATGTTTTGAACCCATATCCGCAAGGATTTCGTTGACTGCTTGTTCTTGCCCATTCGTCAAAGTAAAGCTTAACCCTTGTATCATAGTATGTATTTCATCCTGTGAAAACGCCTTTGGCTTTTTTTCAATTTTTGAATTTTCGTCTTTATAATATTGCATCATCAATTGAAACTTTAAAAATTCTTCATACTTTAGCGTTCTTACGCTTTGCATCAGTACCTCTTTATTGATAGGAAAATGAATAGAGTCAATTGCTGCTTGCTTATTCCATAATTGATATTTTTTTAAATATTCATCTGGAATAAAGTTTTCTTGCACACTCATATTGATGGCCAAGCGCATATACTTTCGCAAATCCCTTTGCGATAGTCCCTCTTTTGTATAATATACAGGCACAATTCCACTTTGTAAACTGATATCTCCTATTTGAAAGTTTGCCGCAACGACTTTATAATTACCATCACATTTTCCTTGTATTGCAATCTTTGCATCCAACTTAAACATATTTATCCAAGGTCGATTAAATATTGTAATATCGAGTTCCTCTTCATCATAAAGTACTTTAAATCTTGTTGCACTACGATTGCGTCCAAAGCGTGAAACTCTCGCCCTGGATATAATACGCGCTTCAAAATAAACTTTATCTCCTGCCTCCCATTCGACATATGGTTTCTCGATGTTTTCCTCATAACGAAAAGGATAATGCACCAACAAATCCTCTAGCGTATGAATACCCATTGCTTGTAAAATTTCGCTTTTTTTAGGGGGAACTTTAATACTTTTTAAATCCATGAATAAAGTATACCATGAAACCTAACAGAATAAAGAGCAAGTATTCTTTCTTCTTGTTAAAACACGCATCATCTACACCATGATAATGATACCTCATTCCTATACTATTACACATCGTTATTGTAAGTGTATCCGTATTATAAAATACCGATGCTTCTTTTTTTTATTTTTATTCTCCTGTATCTGTGTGATGTTTTCTTTTGGATAAAAAAAGCTGGTCACCCAGCTTATTCCCTACCATCCTCAAATTGAGAATTGTATAATTTTGCATAAAACCCAGCTTTTTCTAATAATTCATCATGATCTCCAATTTCTACAATGTCACCTTTATCCATAACGATAATGACATCAGCATTACGAATCGTCGATAAACGATGCGCAATCACAAACGAGGTACGCCCTCTCATTAAATTATCCATTCCTTCTTGAATAAGAACCTCTGTACGTGTATCTACATTGCTTGTTGCTTCATCTAAAATCAATATCTTAGGATCACTTAAGAAAGCTCTAGCAATCGTTAATAATTGTTTTTGACCTTGTGAAACGTTATTAGTTTCTTCATTCAACTTCGTTTCATAACCGTGCTCTAATGTTTTCACAAAATGATCAACACGCGCTGCTTGTGCCGCTTCATATACTTCTTCATTATTGGCCTCTGGTTTTGCATAACGTAAGTTTTCCATAACGCTTCCATTAAACAACCAAGCATCTTGTAGTACCATTCCAAACATTTTACGCAGATCACTACGCTTCATATCAACAATGTTTTCATCACCTACATAAATTGCTCCTCCATTGAGCTCATAAAACCGCATCAACAATTTCACTATGGTTGTTTTTCCTGCACCTGTTGGTCCAACAATCGCCACCTTTTGACCACTCCCAACCCGCAAACTAAAACCATGAATAATGATCTTATCTTCTGTATAGCCGAAGCGCACGTTATCAAAGGTTACGCTGCTTTTTAGTAAACCAACGCCTTTATCATCAAAAACGTCAATAGCTTCACTACTATCCGAAGATAGTTCTGTTTCATATAAAAATTCAAATACACGCTCTCCCGCAGCTGCGGTTGCTTGCATCATATTTACCAATTGCGATGCTTGTGCAATTTGTTGGTTAAAAAGGTTTCCATATTGAATGAACGCTTGAATATCGCCAATGGCAACTTGTACGCCCGTAAAAACAATACCTAAAATAGTAACCGAGTTGTGCGTCGCTAAAACACCACCAACCAAACACACAAGAACATAGCCTATGTTCCCAACAAACTGAGCGATGGGCATCATCAATCCTGATAAAAATTGTGATTTCCATGCTGAACCATAGAGTTCATCGTTCAATAAATTAAAATGATCTACGGATCGTTTTTCACCATTAAACGCTTTGACAACAGCATGTCCTCCATACATTTCTTCTGTATGCCCATTCACTTTCCCTAAGGAAGCTTGTTGTTGAACAAAATATTTTTGTGATTTGGATGCAATAATAGCAATAATAATTCCTGAGAGTGGAATTACAATCATCGCTACCACCGTCATCATCCAAGAAATCCAAATCATCATTCCCAAATATCCGATCACTTGAACAACAGCCGTAATCGCTTGTGACATACTCTGATTCATATTCAATGATACTGTATCAATATCATTGGTAACTCTACTCAAAACATCCCCTTTTGACGTCTTGTCAAAATAAGAAAGCGGCAAGCGATTGATTTTCTTCATTAAATCAGTTCGTAAATTATAAGCAAGTCGCTGTGAAATGGATGTCATCACAAACGATTGCAAAAAGGCACAAATAGAGCTGGTGAGATACAATCCGACAAGCAATATCATAATGTCTTGGATTTTATCAAAATCAATACCACCCTCACCTTTGGCTTTTGCCATCAAACCATTTGCAATTTCAGTGGTAGCTTGACCTAAAATTTTAGGTCCAACAATTACAAATACAGTACTTGCGATTGCAAAAATTAAAACAGTCAACAAATGCAAACGATACGGCTTCAAGTACGTAAATAATTTTTTCACTGTTCCTTTAAAATCCTTAGCTTTTTGAGCTGGTGCTTGCCCATGATCACCGAGCCTATGGTTAGATTTCTGATTTTCAGAATGTTTGTTTGTTGTTTCCTTACTCATTTTCTAACTCCTCCTTGCTCAATTGTGAATAGGCAATTTCCCTATAAACATCGCAGTTTTTCAATAATTCTTTATGTTTCCCTTTACCCACGATCTTCCCTTCATCTAATACAATAATTTGTTCGGCATGCATAATTGATGAAATTCGTTGTGCTACTACCATTACGGTACTGCCCGTTTCTCGTATCAATTTGTCAAGTGCCTCACGCAACTTCGCATCCGTCTTAAAATCCAGAGCACTAAAGCTATCATCAAAGATGAAAATTTGTGCTTGCTTTGCGATGGCCCTTGCAATCGAAAGTCTTTGTTTTTGACCTCCCGATACGTTGGTTCCCCCTTGTGCAATTGGCGTTTGGTAACCTTCCTCTTTACTCTCAATAAACTCGCTCGCTTGCGCAATCCGTGCCGCTTCCATCATCCTCTCATCACTCATCGTTTCATCAGCATATTTTATATTTGTTTCAATTGTTCCTGAGAATAGTTGTCCCTGTTGCGGAACGTAACCAATCTTTTCATGCAAGTCATATTGTGATACCTCGCGAATATCTACACCTTCAACAAGCACCGCTCCCTTGCTAACATCAAAAAATCTAGGAACAAGATTGATAATCGTACTTTTCCCACTTCCTGTACTCCCCACAAAGGCTGTCGTTTCTTTTGGTTTTGCAGTAAAACTAAGATCGCTGAGAACATCTTCTTCGGCACCAGGATAGCGAAAACTCACATTTTTAAACTCTATATACCCTCGCTTATTTTCATCAAATGCAGTAGCATTTTTTGGATCTGCAATATTCAAATTCGTTTTTAATACTTCAAAAATACGTTTTGACGCAACCGATGACCTCGACAACATAATCGTTACCATCGCAATCATCATAAACGACATAATGATTTGCATAGCATATTGAATAAATGCCATCATCTCTCCAATTTGAATCGTTCCAGCATCTACCTCATGAGACCCTACCCATACAATCAACAAAGCTACAACATTCATAATAAACATCACAACCGGAATCAACAGGGAAAAAGTTCGTCCAATGCGTAAACCAACTTTTAAGGAATCTTTATTAACATCATCAAAGCGTTTTTCTTCCACATCTTCATTATGAAAAGCACGAACGACCAGCATGCCGCTTAAATTTTCTCGCATAACAAGATTAATTTTATCCAAAATCTTTTGGGCTTTTTTGAAATTCGGATTCAATACCGCAAACGTAATGGCGATTAGCACTAACAATATCCCCACAACTGTGGCGATAATCGCTAGCATTGCTCCTGATGAATCCATCACCTTTACAAGCGCACCCAGTGCCAAAATCGGTGAATATATAACAATTCTCAAAATCATAACAAGCGATTGTTGCACTTGTTGCACGTCATTCGTTGTTCTTGTAATAAGCGATGCTGTCGAAAATTTGTTCATCTCAGAAGAGGAGAAAGATTCTACCTTTTCAAAAACATCTTTACGCATATTTTGACCAACTTTTGCCGACAATATACTCGATAAAAAGCTCACAATAATAGAAGCAACCCCACCCAACAAGGCAATGCCCAGCATTTTTAGTCCGATTCCAACAATATAATTGGTTTGCACACTATCCATGTCAACACCCAACTGCATATACTCATTTCGTACTGCACTTGTTGTTGCAACCGTAACGGCAGAATCTCCATAACTCGCAAAATTTTCCTTAGAAGTGTTCAATATTTCTAATGCATTTTCTTTGGGCATAGCAGACAAAAAGGTAAAAACATCCATACCTTTTGGAATCTGTTCTAGAAACGCCTTTAACTGTTGCGATTGTTCATCACCCCCAAGCGTCGCATTTCCCTTTGCCACACTATCAATTCCACTCACCATTAAAATAGGAAATTGAATTTGCTTATCTAAGGCTTCTAATGTGGATTTTTTTAAATTCTCTAAAACATATATTCCACTCTCATCTTGTAGCTTATCCATATCAATGCGATATGGCAAAACATCGTTATTAATATCTTTTTTTGCAATAAATTGGAATTTATTTTTAACTTCTTCAAACTCCTTATCTTCCATAAAAATAGAAATGTGTTGCATGGTATCTTCAC
>JBKEBQ010000042.1:0-16662 GCA_047973225.1 Breznakia sp.
GTTCAGGAGAATTGGCACGAATCCCAACAGCTCCTGCCCATTTTGCTGCTTCTGCCATTTTCACCACAATATCATCCGTATAAATAGGGTCATCGTGTTGTACCTGACAAGATACAATTAAGCCACCGTTAAAACTTTCTAAAATCGCTCGTTTTCGCTTATCCACTGTTTTCATCCCATCCCTCCTCATCAATAAACATTCTCTATATATTCCCGCAGTACTCAAAGATAAAATTTATTTTTCTATTTCCAACCAAAATCACGCAAACATTGTTGAACATCCTCTTCAAATGTTTGTAACTGAATTCCATATCGCTTGATTTTGCTGTTATCAAGACGATAATCACGGAAACGATCTACATAACGCTCATGATTGGGTAAAATATATTTTGCGACTACATCTTTTGAAAAGCCAAAAGCATTCGCTATATATAAAGCTGCCTCATACGTGTTCAAACGATTCACATTCGAAAAATGGTAGACACCTGTTGGTAAATCTATAATTTTTTCAAATTGGCCGGCAAGATTTTGAACATACGTCATACCTCGTACTTCGTTTACCGTAAATTTTGTTGGTTCATGATGCAAAATAGCATGCAATGTATTCTGTATAATATTGGGACTTGGATGGATACCGGGCTGTGCCATGCCCATCATCCACGATAAGCGCAACGTTACATAATTTTGATTATGTTCTTGTAAGTAGGTATCTACTTCCGCTTTATGCATACCATAATTCGTAACACTTATCAGCTCATCTTCTTCACGAAAAGGTCCTTGTTTTTTTTGTCCATTAAAACACTGTTCGCTTGAAATAAAAATTATTCTTTTATTTTTAGCTTTGCACACATCAGCAAGCACCATCGCTGACTCGACATTAATTTTCCGACTGCGCTTGGGATACTTTTGACAAAATGCGGTATTTGCATTTGCAGCACAATGCACTACAACATCAAAATCTAAATTTTCAAAATATGTTTTCACCAGCTTTGGCTCTTCAAAATCAACATCAACTCTTGTAACCGGAATAAACTCACATGTTGTTTCATTATACTTTTGAATCAACGATGCCAAATATCCATTTGCTCCTGTAATAGCGATTTTTTTCATCTTCCTATAATCCCCTTTCTTGTTGAAATTCTGCCAATATTATAGCACTTGCACTAGTTCCAATTCTTTCTACACCAAGTTCTAACATTGCTTTACACATAGACCAATCGCGAATACCACCAGCTGCCTTCAGCTTTACATCACCCTTAACAATATCTAACATGAGCTGCACATCTTCTAACTTTGCTCCACTTGGCCCAAAACCTGTTGATGTTTTAATAAAATCGGGCTTTACCTTTTTGGCAATTTGACTCATCTTCTGAATTTCCGTTTTTTCAAGATAACAATTTTCAAAAATAACTTTACTGACAATTCCTTGTTTACGGCAAATATCGACAATTGTTTTCATTTCTTCTTCGATGTAAACATAATCTTTATCTTTTAACCTACCAATATTGATCACATAATCAATCTCATCACAACCATCTTGTATCGCCATCTTTGCTTCAAATACTTTCACTTCGATTGTTGTTTGTCCCAAAGGAAAACCAATGGCAGCGCCTACATGAATATCGGTATGCGTAGACAGCATTTGTTTGCACCGACGTACTTGGCACGAATGAACTGCCAACATCTTCACATCCATTTTTATTGCATCGGCAACAAACTTTTTAAAATCTTTTTTACTAGCATATGCAGATAATAAAGTGTGATCAAAATATTTTGCCAGTGTTTTCTTTGTTAATTTTGTCGTATCCATATTTATCCCCTATTGTTTAACTCAACTGAATAGCTATACTTATCACCCCTGTAATAACAGAGAGTATATTCTACAATATTATCATGGATATCATAAGCGCGCCTTACACGAAAAAAGATGGGACTCCCAACAGCAACTTCAAGTTCTTTCGCTACTTCATCATTTGCTAAAATCGCCTCAAATGTTTCACATACACGAATCGGGTGTTTGATTCCCACTTCGATAAACACGTCATACATAGACTCCATGTAAGCCTCATTGCGTTTAGGGAAATCATATTCCGTACTTAAATACGTATCGAATACAACGATGGGGTTTCCATCACTACAACGAACCCGATGAAGCAGATAAATATCATCTCCTGGATTGATTTTAAACATATTCGCAATATCTTTATCTGCCTTTGTCTTTTTCATATCTGCCACTTTTGTTGATGGCGTTAATCCACGATCCAACATTTCTTTGGTGAAAGATTTTATTTCATATAAATATTCATTGATTTTATTATTATAAATAACTGTGGTACCCTTCCCACGAGCTCTTGAAACATAACCTTCTTTCTCCAACTCAAGAATTGCCTGACGAACGGTTATTCTACTTACACTGTATATTTTTTCCAATTCCAATTCGCTAGGAATAATATCCTTAATTTTATATTCTTTACGTTCAATCTTTTCTTTTAAGTGATTTTTAATTTGAAGATAAAGAGGCATTGCCTCTTTTGAATGGCTTAGTTTCATATTCGCTCCTATCTCACATATGCTTTGATTACTTTTATCTCTTCCCCTTCACTTAACCCATATGGGCGAATGCTATATTCAGCGATATTTGCAGGAATGATAAACGTTTCAGCATAATGCACTATAAATGGTTCAAAAGTATTGTCTATACTTTCTACAATAGCTTCTTTCCCATCTATTAAGTTTAACATATTTACCGTATGATTAGTATTATGATAGGATACTTTATCCATTGTATATCTTCGTGTTTCAATAAATTCTAACGCATGTAAACCCGTATGCTCCACACGTTTACTGCCGCTATGATCATCAATATCGTAGGTAGCATTCACTAAGTTTTCTTTTACCCATTTTGTCGTACGTTCCCATTGAATCACTTCTTTACCATGTTCTACGTGAACGGGACGAGGCAATCCATCCAATCCAACTCTTCCCCAATCCCATAATTTAAAGGTAAATATATAGGGTGTTGCACTGATTTCTAAAACCATGGCACCACTGCCACTGCAGTGACAAGTTCCAGCAGGAATGAGGAAATGATCATGTTTTTTCGCATCAAATGTATTGATGTATTTATCCGCATCAAATATGATTTCCCCTTTGTTAGCACGTCGCAAATCATTGATCATCTCATCTTTATCAATACCTTCTTTTAAACCAAGGTACACTTTTGCCCCTGCTTTTGCATCCAAGATATAATAACTTTCATCCTGTGTATAAGAAATTCCGAATTGACGCTTTGCATACTCCACTAACGGGTGTACTTGTAAAGATAAACTTGCGCCTTCCATGGTATCCAAAAAATCAAAACGAATCGGAAATTCTGCACCAAAGCGAGCATATACTTGCTCACCCAGTAATTCCTTAGGTCGATTGAGTACCACATCCATAGCAGGAAATTCTAATATTGTCCCATTATAATCTAACAAAATACTATTTTCTTCTGGTACCCCATCAAAACTCCATGCATAATTATCTTTACTTGGATCAAGATTACATACCTCTTTCATCCATTGACCACCCCATACACCGGGATCAAAATAGGGAACCGTTCGAAAAGGCTTGGATACAATCTTATCAAGTCCTTTTTGTAGTGCTTCTCCACTGATCATCTTAGGTGTATCTTTTTTATTTGTGTCAATAAAATAATCAATACGGTGAAAGTATTGCAACTTATGTTTATCCGCCACTCGCCATTCAATAAAATAACCGCGTTTATATTTTTTAAGAACATCTTCTTTACCATTATTTGCTTTATAATTGCTCTCGCCCTTACGAAGACGCATTTGAATTTCCCATCTTGCCATATCGAGATAAACTGCTAAATCAAATATTTCCAATAGATATGCACCAAATCCATAAACAAGTACCAATCCTTCTGCTTTTGCTATTTTCTCTTTGGCATCTTGCAACTTATCTTCGTCAATAAAATCGATAAGTTTTCCATAATACATCCTTCCAAAGACTCGATCATCTGTTAAGTGATACTTCATCTGTTCGCTAATTGTTACTCCATCTTTAAAAATATCGATCATGGAAATCATAAGTTCTGGTTTCAATGCTTGCAACTGTGACAAAACTTCTGCATCATCTACACCAGGATAGGTATCCACAGCCATGACAAATTTTTCCTTTGTAATTTTTTCTTTCAACTCTTTTATAATATTCTCATACCCACAAATCGCATCATAATTATCCACTTTTGTTGTTGGATGCTTATCATATTTTGATTGAAATGTTAAATAGCTCATACTTACTCCTCCTCCTCAATTTTTATGTCTTCGCCATCTTTAAAAACTCGAACACGAAAAGGAAACTTTTCGATTCGTTCATAATCATGTCCAGATTGTACTGGCCAACAAGCCCCTACTTTCATATCTGTTTCGCCTATATTGATCAAACGATGTGCAAGTCGACCATTTATATGATGAATAGAACCTGGAAAAACTTTTTCGCTATAACAAACCCCCTTGTCATCCATCAACAACAAAAGACCTTTCCCCGCAAAACCAAAGTATAATTCAGCACTATTCAAATCTTTATGAAAATGTCCTCTTGTCATGTTACACTCACCTAAGATATTCATTGGCTTTAATAGTGTTAATCCCCAATTTAAATTACCAACTTCATTACCTCCTCGCTTAAAAGAATATACTTCATACAAAATGCATTCCTCGCTCAAATGGACGTCGACATTTTTATAAAAATGCTTTGCATCTTTATATTTTTTTACATATTTTTCCACCTCTTTTCCTTGTAATATTCCATTCATAAAATCATGTTGAATTGCTGGCCCATATATGTCCATAAAGATACCTCCATACATAAATGTTATAACATTATAATTTTTGTGTCAATGTTTATTTAAAATGTCGTAATAAAGGGTATCAAAGACCATCACTATAATGTTATAATGAATTTTGAAAGTGAGGATTTTTCATGAAAATAGCCTACCTCGTTCATTCTTATCGTGACTATGATGAACTTATCGAAACAATCAATCAACTCATAAAACAAGATGACCATGTCTTTGTTATGATTAATGACAATGACTTAAGAGAAAAAATTCATTTTGTCTATGCAGAAAGTAATAAAGTGCATATCTCATCGATCCAAGAATTTGCCCAAGAAGGCGACTTATCGATGGCAAGAGGAACCATTTTACAAATGAAAGAAGCGGTTCGCATCGGTTTTGATTATTATATCAATTTGAGTGATGGAATGCTTCCCATTAAATCAAAAAAAGAAATTGTAGAATATTTAAAACAAAGTAACACCAATTTTTATTATGTAGATCGAAGCGAAAAAGAAGACAAACACTTAAGAAAAAAAACATTAAAATATTATCCATTCACAAATTTATTATCTTTCCCCACAGGAAAAGTTTCACGTACCTTATCTAAAGTATTTGCATCCATATTAAATCTATTTGGACTACGTAGAAGCTTAGATGATGAAATTCTTATTGGAAGTCCCTATTTCATTATCAAGCATGAAGCAGCCACTTTATTAAGTGAACACTTTGATTATGTATCACAAACCTTTAAGCTTTCTTGGTATGCTGAAGAAATGTATATACCCATGATGATGAAAAAATTCAACATCAACAAACACGCAAACGATGATTGTCGAATTTTGGGTTCTTGTGGTAAATGGGTATCATCACATGCGGTAACAACCATAAATGAGGAAGTCATCGCCAAACATCCGCACGCCCTATTTGCAGCTAAGATATTAGCCGATACAGATCCAGGTCTTTATCAAAACTACTTTGATATTTATAATCGCTAACAAAAAGAGGTCTTCTCATCTGAGATGCCTCTTTTTTTGTGAAATGAAAATTAAATCTTTTGGAAAATCCTTTCGTTTTTTCCACATTGTATTCTCTTACTTCAAAAGCAATTGCTATTTAGATTTGATTGGATCTTCTAATATGATATCCTTTAATGCAGCGAGTGCGTCTTCATAACACTGTGTAAAATAACGCAATGTTAATACGACAGGTGGAAAACTGTCAAACTCATCAATCGACAATGATCCTTTCTCAATTGCTAAATTGAATGGCGTTAGTTTTTTTAATTCTTTCATAATTACTTCATCTACTGATTTTGATATTGTTTCTTCCACCTTGATATCACTTGCATCAAAACGTTTTTGCCACTTTAATGGAATCGTCATAATGATATCATCACCAAAAAATTGTGAATAGTGTAAATGATGTCGATAATAAGCAGTCAATACCCGTGTTTTATAGTTGCTTTTTCGAAAAATCCGTATTACTTCTTTACATACTGCAACACCTGCCCAATGGATTGCACCTGGATCAATAACAATATCGTTACTTTCTGTATAATCTTTCAGCCAGTCATCTTGCATCCCCAAAAGCACAGCGCAAACCGGATGCAGCATCACATTTGACTTACCTTGTGCTTCTCTACGCTTCAAACCTCGTTCAATTGCTTGTGCTACTGCGATCGCTTGATCCACACTAAAACAGAGTGTTGCCATGACGCTAATCCCCATGTAAGTAGCCTCTTCCATTGCTTTGATTCCCGCTTTTGTTGCAGGGATTTTTACTTGCATATTTTCAGCTAATGCATTTATCTCTTTTGCCATTGTCAACATACGATCTGCGTTACGATATTCTAAAATGGATGTTTGAATGGAAAATCGACCTTCGCTTGGTTTAGCTTTGTTCCAAATCGGCAACATAACCTTGCTGCGTTCCTTTCCCATTTTCAGAGTCCATTTCCACATAAGCTCAAACGCATTATCTGATGGATTTTCTTTTGCTATTTCTTTCACGATTCCTTTTTGCTCTTTTAACTCATTCAACATCATCCTTGATACCCATGTGGGACTTGTAGTCACCCCCACACTTCCCAATTGCATCGCTTGCTTGTGATCTTGGACATGAAAAGAATCAATCCAAATATCACACATCGAAAATGTATTTACGACTTCTTTTATCTTATTCATGAAAAACCTCCTCGTTTATCTTTTTTATAACTATCTTTCGACTCTATTTCTCACTATTTTATAAACCAAATAAAAAGAATAACCATTTTTATAAAGATACAAAACCCTTTTTAAAAGTTGATATTCTTCTATATTATAACGCATTTAACTATTCTGTAATTTATTGATTAAACCAAGGATATGTTTTTTAGAATTTCTAAAGCTTAAAAACGTCAGTATTGCGAAAATACCTGAAAGAATTGCGAGAAGTAGGGCAATCCACTTCACAATATCTCTTACCATATCAGGAACCGATAAAAAAGTATCCTCCATACCGCTAAACCCCCAATATACAAGGGCAATCATAATCACAAAAATCACCAAACTTCGTCTTGTCCAACTGGCTATTTTTTTCGTCATTATATTTTTCATTTGTATCTCGTTTTTCAACCGCTCTTTTTCACTTTTTCTCATTACAATTCCTTTCTCTTAATCAATAAAATCATCCCTATTTGGGATTTAGGGATGATTTAAAACTATAAGTTATTAATAAGATAATCCTGGATCAAAGAATCCAACCAATACCCCAACCAACGCAATCACTATCATGAGTAACATTACTTTGATTGGACTAATTGCTTTTTTCGCCATTAACCACCAACAAAATAATACGAACATTAATGTTAATACGCCTGGGAATGCTCCATCAAGTTTGTCTTGAATACTAATAATTGAGTCTTCCATTACTTTGACCGTCTTTGTAACAATTTTTCCATCTTTTAAAACATCAATAGATTTTTCAACTTCCACTTGTCCGTTATTAATCGTAAGTGCCGTTGTAATGTTAACCCAAGATGCTGCCATCGCACCAACGATTACTTGTCCAAGAACAATTACTGACTCACGAGCTGCAGTAGCTTTTTCACCAACAATAACTTCTACTGCTGTACCCCCTAATTCATAACCTTTATTATAAATAAATTTCATAAATGCTATGATGGAAATATTCCAAACAATAATATAGAAAATAGGTCCAATTGCAGATCCACCTTCAGCTAACCCTAATGCAATCCCTAATAAGATAGGGATGTATGTACCAACGATTAAGGAATCTCCAATACCTGCAAGAGGTCCCATAAGCCCCGCACGAATACCATTGATCATTTCATCATCAATTTCTTCCGCACCGTTTGCTCTTGCTTCCTCTAACCCAGCGGTAATCCCTACAACAATAGCACCAATTTGAGGTTCCGTATTGAAGAAAGGGTAGTATGTCTGTAATTTTTCTTGTTGTTCTTCTTTTGATTCATATAATTCTTGGATAATTGGTAACATTGACCACATATACCCAAATGTCTCCATATGTTCGTGTGAGAAACATGTCAAGTTTCCATAATACCAACGCCAGAATGAACTATTTAACGTTTTCTTTGATAGTTTCTTCATATTAAATGTCCTCCTCGTCGTCATTTATACCCGCAGCTGATGCCCTACCTAATTTCACCATCGTAATTTGGTAGTTGATCATTGCAAATGCAGCACCGATTGCCGTTGCTGCCAATAGCGTTACACCCATTGATGCAGCAAGTGCGAATCCAAATATGAACATAATTAAATCAGACGCTTTTGTAACTACTGATTTCAAAAGAATCGCGATCCCTACAGCCGGTAATAATGAACCAACTGTAAATAAAGTCTTCATATACCAAGCATCCATCGGCAATGCTTCCTTAAAGTCCGCAATTGCTCCTGCTCCATAGTAAACAATTAACATAATTGGAATAAATGAAATCACAATGTGTGAAATCCACGGGAACACGACGTCAACTTTACCAATAATTTTAAAATCCCCTTTATCTAATCTTGCCCAACCTATATGTTGCCAAATAAGGTTCATCATCGCCGTACCATAGAACATAACGGTTCCAACTGTACCAACTAGTGCACCCATAGATCCTGCAAGCCCTTGTGCTTCTGCTCCTGCTAAGTCAAACCCCTGTGACTTACATGCCACATAGGCAAGTGGTATACCAATATACGATACCGCACGTAAATCCGCCGCTACCGTTCCTCCTGGGGTAACTAATGCAATATAAATAATTTGCATTGGAATCGCCACTAAAATACAGCCTTCAACATCGCCAAGAATCAACCCTACAAATAAAGCTGCAATCAATGGTCTGTTCAGCGTATAGTTACCAATCGAAGTTCCCAATGTAGCAATCGTAGAAGCTGCAAATACTCCCATAAGAGCGAGAAGAGCCGCTTGTAGCCAAGTAATCTCCATAAATTAATCTCCTTTTCGTTTTTTAAATTCTTTATCTTCAATCCAATCGGTTCCCAATAGCCGATTGGGTTTGAGATTATAATCAAGTGTGTCTTTTAATATCCAAATTTAGATTTGAATTTTGGCCAAGACCCAATAGCCGTTTCTTCTAACAACGCAAAGTAAACATCATAGCCTACATTTGTCATTTTTTCACAAGCATCTGCTTCTTCTTGCGTAATACTTTGATTTTGTCCTAGTTTAATTGCCCCTGGACGATCATTACATGGTCCAATCACAACTCTTTTTACATTGCTTGGTTTGAATCCATCATCAACTAAAATTTTAGCCATATCTACTGGGTTTTTCGTAATCAAGAAATACTTCTTATCACTATCCAACACCTTTTGACATTTTTGTTTCCATTCTTCATATGTCCAAATAAACACTTTTTTATCCGTTGAAGCCTGAAATGATTGCTTCAATATTGAAGTAGTAGCGGCTTTGTCATTAATAGCTACAATACCATCACAAGGATATTCCTTAGACCAACGTGTCACAATTTGACCGTGAATGATACGATCATCTACTCTAATAAAACTAATCATCAATTTATCCTCCTATTAATTGTTAAATATCATCATCTGAATCATCACTTGCCTGCTCAAAAATACACAGACCTACTTGTCCTTCAGATAATAAACTTTCTTTTAAGACATCGCCATCCATATTGTCTTTCATCAATACTGCTGAAACAGCCAATGGCATATTCATTCCTGCAAAAACCGTAGTTTTTGCCATCATTCCTTTTTCATCAAGAACACCGAGCGCACTCGTAAATGGCGAACCACTTAAAATATCTGCCAACAAAATAATTTCGTCATCTTTTGTTATTGGCTCAATCAATTTCTTGAAATTATCAATAAACTCGGGAGTTCCTATATCAGAAGTTAACCCCGTACTGAGCACGTCCGCTCTTTTCCCCGTCATCATTTCAACGGCGCTGTGTAAGCCAGGCGCAAATTCCCCATGACTCACCATAATTACGTATTTCATATTGTTCTCCTCTATTCTAAGCCTTTTGAAAAGGCTTACACTTATCATTATCAGTATACTGTGTTTTTTTAACTTTTGCAATAAAATACGGCAATTTTCACATTGTTTTCACATATTCTAGAAATATTTTTTCATCAATGCCGAAAAAATCTTATTTATTCGCTTATGTGCACACTCTTCTAATTTTTAAATGGTTATTCCATTTATACTCTAGCGCGCATAACTACGGATTATACGACAATTTCCATAAATCGTATATTCCTCACACGCAGCCGGAATAAAGAGCGTATCCGTATACTTGTTTTCTATTTCTTGCTTTTGGTAACAAACCTTACCGTCACCATAAACAAACGCAATACATTCGAAATGCTGATTGGTTTCAAGTGTAACATTCCCCACTATATCAATCACTTCCACTACATAATCATCACATTCCACTAATGTTTTTATATTGGTTTGTTTGTTTTTTGTAATTGGTGTATGTACAACCTCTGCACTAAGACTTAAATCAACTACATCAAAACTTTTTTTCAAATGCAATTCTCGTCCATTTCCATCTACATCTTTTCTTCCATAATCATAAAATCGATAGGTTGTATTCGAATTTGTGCCTATCTCAATAGCCAAGATGCCACCTCCCAGTGCATGTAACATCCCTGCATTGATATGAATAAAATCGCCAGCTTTGATATCGTGATACTGTAAATATTGTTCCAAGCTTTCATCTTCAATCGCTTTTTTGATTGCTCCTTTGTCAGTGATTAATGTTCCAGCAACGAGTTTGGCATTTGTGTCTGCCTCTAAAACATACCAACTTTCCGTTTTTCCATAATCATTTTCATGTTCCTTAGCATACCTCGTATAAGGATGGACTTGAATAGATAAATCATCTTTTGTATCCAAATATGCCAGACGCAACATTTTTTCTTTTGGCACCAAACCGAGCATCTCTTTGGAATGCTTCTCTAAAATCGCTTGTATTGTCATCCCTTGATATTTTCCTATTTGTATTTCATTTTGACAATATGGATGTGCACTCACTTCCCAGCTTGTCCCATATCCATCTAGCTTGTTTTTGCGAATATCACTAAGTCGATGTCCACCCCATATCGTTTTATCATAGATCGGCTTTAATTTAAGTGGATACATATTTTTACCTCGCACTATTATTATATAAATAATTTGCAACAAAATCAACATAATGTTATAACATTATGTCTGATGTGTCTATTTCAACAATTCAATGCAAAAATATAACCTTTAAATAAAGCCCCTAGACTCCTCATAAAAATCACCATTTATTTTTATAAATGGTGATTTTTATTATTAATACCATAGACATTTATTTACTTAATCATATTTTTTAGTCTTTTTATATCATCTGCAAGTGCTCTAGCTTCACGAACACATTCGTGATAATCAAGATTATTTCTAACCATAATTTTTTCGTTTAATTGTATTGAAGTAGTATCAAAGTTCTTTTTTTTGATGTCAAGAAAAATGTTTACCTTTTCATTACCATTCGCTATACTAGAACTCACTGCATTTGCAATTGCATTTAAAACCGTTTTTTTCGCATCTTTTTGCACAATTTGGAGCCTTACATCAACTTTCTCAATATCGTTTAGCTTGATCATTTCTCCCGTATCTTGTATCACAATTGCGTCTTGATCGTGATTTACATGGTTATTCTTTTTCATAAGCATCCTTGTATGATTAAGTTGTACACAATAGGTACGAAAATCATACTTCTCCTTTCATTTTAATATTTTTATATATTATGATGATATAGACACGAGTAACTTTTTATAATTCCTGTAGCTCGACAACTCAAAGGTGAGTAGAGTCCATCGTGCTATTCATCATTAATTGGTTGGATAAGTCTTTGAACTTTTATGTCTAGCAAGTGTATGAGGATAGATCACTCGATGGCTCTATTGTGTCAGAAAGGTGATCTTTTTTTATGACTCATATTTTTGTTGACATTGATATTGCCAAAGACTTACATTTTGCCTCCTTTTGAGATTAACAAATGTTTGTTACTACAAAAATTATAGCTTACCCTTCAAAAAAAACAAACGCTTACATTGTTTTGGTTGACACAATCATTAAAAAGTAACTTTATCAATTCATGTTTTCACTAGCTTGATGCAATCTATAATTGTTCCTTACTATACACTTAAACAATCCTTACTTCACCCACTAAAGACACTATAACTTCCTTACATCAATGCAGCTTTTATGCGAAACTCAGCAAAACTACTTACGTATAAAACCGATTCTATCATGCTGTTCACGTTTAGCTCTTGACACGACCCACCAAAAAACAAAGCACAGTTAGCAATAAAAAAATATCACGATGCACTAACATACATAATGATATTTTATGAACAAGATGATATTATCATCTATAGTATTAATTTTAAAACTTTCTCTCCTTATAAAAGATACATCATCGCTAAATAAACTAAAAGAAACACCATTGGCACAATCGCCAGTAAACTGTATCCTCGAAGAACTTTTTTCTCCAACTTATTCCAACCTTCTTGATCAAAATAATATGTATTGCTTTCTGTTTTATGTACGACTCCATCTTGGATTAAATTGCCAATCGTATAAGAAATAACCGCACTCGTTAATTTTAAATTTTTAAATTTATCTACTTCAATGGCGTCCTTTTCATCATAGGCCTTATGCTTATGAAAGATATCCATCACCATTTTTGCTGCTGTTCTTCGATTGTTGTTCTTTTTTGCCATCACTCACACCTCTTTATGTATCCATTTTACTCCATTTTTTTATAAATGCACAATTTTTTAATTCTATGTCATACACTTCCCTGCTTTTTAAAGCAATTGAAAGTATTGACAAGCGTAATATGCTCCATCTTCTTCAACATTTTTGCTTATATAATCTGCGATCGCTTTTACTTCTTCCATTGCATTCCCCATTGCGACACCAATTCCTACAGCTTGTAACATCTGTATATCGTTATAATTATCACCAAACGCAATGATTTCATCCATCCCCATCTTACATACATTAGCAATCATTTGAATTCCATCTGCTTTACTATGATCTTTTATGTGTATATCATAAAAATTCTCACTAAAAGCATCAAATGCAAGATGTGGGTATTGTTTTTGATAATATGCGATATGGTCTGGATCAATGTTGCACACAACACCTAAAGGAAGATTTTTTACATGACGATTTCTGAATGATCGATGATCAACCAAAACGTTCAAACGCCCAATCCAATGTTCTAGCATATGCGTAATACGTTTATTTCCATTATAACAATATGCTGCATCATCAAATTGAAACATCATTGCATCATCATACTTCACAAAATCGGCAATCAAATTTTCCACATCTACTAACGATATCTCTTTCCGATTTATTTCGTTAAAATCCCTATCCACTACATAAGCACCATTTACACAAATATAATAGTCAAATACAAACTCTGTATCCAAACAGCCTTTCACAAAAAAAGGTGGTCTGCCACTTGCAATCGCTAATTTTATTCCATTTGATCGAAGCGTTTCTAACATAAATAGTGTTTTTTTACTAAAACTTTGCCACCCCTTAGCCAGCAAAGTTCCGTCCACATCAAACACCGCTAACTTTATCATTATTTACGCTCCTTTAAAAGCAAACCAATGGCATCTGCTACACTTTCCACAATCACTTCTCCGTATTCCTTAACTGCTTCTTTTGCGTTGTCCATCACAAAAGTGTTTTTAAACATTTTAAACATCGGGATATCATTTTCACCATCACCGATTACTGCCACTTCATCAGGCTGAAGTCCACGATGTTCTAATAACTTATGAATCGCTGTTCCTTTATTAATTCCTTTGGTTGTTAATTCGACAAAATGAGCATACGTTATTGAAATTTCGAATTTATCTCCATATCGTTTCGACAACTCACGCACAATATCCTGTGGACTTTCTTCCTTTGTATAAAGTGAAACTTTTACAATGCCGTCTTTTGGCTCACTTAAATAATCCAACAAACTTCGCTTACTAATTACTCCCGCACGCTCCATTACCCTTATTGCGCCTTGCCAAAATGGTGATTTAGGTTTCGTATCAGAAAAATAAAAATTACCATGGTCATCAGCAACAAAAGGATAGATATCATCTGGATATGACATCTGAATCTTTTTCATCATTTCATAAATTTCTTGAGAATTTAAATTCATCTCATAAATTTTTTTGTCATCCGCCAAAACGGTTCCCCCATTATTTCCAATATAGTCCATATCAAATTGAAGCGTTGGTTTCATTTGTGTATAGTATATCCCCAGATCTCTACCTGTCACAATGCCAAATTCAATACCTTCTTTTTTTAGATGGTGAATTGCTTCGATATCTCGTTGGTTAAACTGTAAATTCTTATCTAATAAAGTTCCATCTAAATCACTTAAAAATAATTTTATCATTTTCTTTTCTTCCTTTTTTGTTGATGTGCACTTACGCGCTCCTTCAATACTATACCTATTTTTTTCGGTAGTTGCAATTTTGTTGATGATGTAGATAATCGAATTTCATAATGACCCAATAACCCATTTGTTTCATTCATATCTCTTACGTTATGAAATTGATAAGCTTCTGCATTATAAAAAAATTCATTTTTCGTAAAAAGAATCGTTCTTCGAACAACGAATTCACCAATCAATGAAAAAAAACAGAGTATGATAAATATGTACGCACTAAAGGTAAGTAACTCCATATCATTTTGCACTTCCCATAACGCTGCCATGGTTGCTAAAATCATGGCAGTCACACATATGAAAACCCATACACTGGATTTTGAAACCACTTCAATGTCTTCTTCCTTTTCTTTTGCGTATGCCTTTTTTGCTTCACGATCTTCCATATACCCTTTTACACTTTGAAATGCCATGAATACGCCATAACCGATTATTGCAATCGCCATTAATATTCTTATTACATCTGTATACACGCTATCATATTCCTTCCTATTATTTTCTTTTATTTTATACCATCCTTTAATGCTTCTAGCACTGATGCATATATAAAAAGCATTAAAAATGCTTTTTTAGTAATTATCTTTAGCTTCTTTTTCTTTTTGGGCACCTAAAACAACTGGTGTTGACTTATAGCCAATCCCCATACGATCAATGCCCATATCAATTAATTTTAAAAAGTGTTCTCTTGTGCGAATACAACCACTACCCTTTATCTTCGTTTTCCCTTCAACTGCATCCATCATCGCTTTAATCACTTCATAACTTGCTCCGCAAGTTGTTCTTCCTGTTAAAAAACCAGTACTTGTTTTCACAAAATCAACACCTGCTTCAACCGCACACAAACAAGCTTTTGTTACTTCTTTTATAGTAAGCGCATCCGTTTCTAAAATAACTTTTACTGCTACATTATATTTATGACAAACATCTGCTACCGCCTTCATATCTGTGGTTACCGCTTTCCACATACCACTGCGTATCCATCCGTAATTAGCAACAACATCTAATTCTGCAATAGCACTTGCATATTGCTTAAGAATCAATTCTGCTTGTGCAACCTTTGATTCTGTAGCACTTGTTCCAAAAGGAAAATCACATACTGGACATACTTTGCTCATTGTCCCCTCGCACATAGATGCTGCCATCTCAACCGATGCTGGGTTGACACAAACGCTAATGCATCCATAATCAATCCCTTCTTGTATATGTTGTTTGATTTCTTCTTGACTAAATTCAGGTTTTAATACCGAATGATCAATAAATCGTGCTAATTCTTGTCTACTCATTTTACTAGCTTTTTTGTTGGGCTTCATAAAATACCTTCTCTTTCTAACCACAGTATAGAGAAGATAATAAAAAACGTCAACAAAACCATTTACATTCATTCAGTAATAATTCAAAAGTTTTCTCATTTGACGATAATCAATTTTTTTTACCTTTTATTTCATTCATAAAAGAAGTCGTAATAATTCCATTGAAGTTCTCAATGCACTATCTATATAACTTTACATGTAATTCCCACCATATACGCAACAGCTTAAAACTACTGTCTTCCATAATTTTAATGAAGACATCAATGTAACAATTGCAACTGACTTTTCTTCTAAATAATCAATCAAAACATAAATGCTGTTCCACCATCATGCGCAAAAAAAGCACACTACCCGTCAATGTCCGAAATCAATTTTGATGGACTTTTTGTGTTCGTGATTAAGTTTTTTAACTTTTCAAAATCTCTACAAATACTTGATTCCGATTCGTTTAACAATTGCTATACTTAATATTTCTTTATGTAGTATAAACAATAAACAAAATAACTAGCCCCTAGAAC
>JBKEBQ010000034.1:0-5715 GCA_047973225.1 Breznakia sp.
CATTTAAGTGATAAAGATTAAGATAAATATATAAGCAAAAACTTTAAAGTTATTAGTGATATAAAGGCATTTATATATATGCATACATAAGTCAATTAACTTGTTCCTAGGTAAAAGTTAATTTAAAAAAATACACCTTTGCATCAATGTAATACTTTCATTTCATGTGGAGACGATAACGTTGCTACAACGAAGCTAAGGCTAGAAATCCTTAATTTTAGGCAGTTTTACAAACATATCGTCTTCACAGGTGAGGGGGATAAAATACGAAATAAGGAAATTCGAGACTACATCAATGTGTCGGTAGTCATAGACCTAGTAAGTGGGAATACAACAAATGAAAACTAAATATTGCCGTAAATAACATTTGTTTACTCGCTAAAATAAGGCGTTTCTGTAAAAGGAAGCGTCTTTTTTTGTACCAAAATTTGAAAAAAACAATGAAAGGAAATAAGAATGAAATCAAAAATATTACAAAAAGCAGGAAGTATTGTAATGGTCTTGGTTACTTTAGTTAGCACCATATTTACAAATGTTCTACCTGTTTATGCTAATTCATTAAATTTAGATGAACCAACGCAATATTATTATACAGGGCATAGTCCAAATGTTGGCTACACCATGACACACAATATTTATGTCTTAAAAATGGACGACAAAAAAGTATTCTGTATTGAATCTGGTGTGCTTGCTAATAGTGGCGAGGGATTTGTTCCAGAAACCTACGTAAATGCAAAAAAGGATTTATTATCCAAGATTGCCTACTACGGTTATACCGCTACAGGTCAGAGCCATTATGATTATGCCGTAACCCAAGTCATGATATGGGAAGAACTTGGCGACCAGTATGTTTCATCCACAATTCCAAATTATCATCAGCGTAAAGCTGAAATTATGGCATTGGTAAATAAACATGATACCTTACCTTCATTTAACAGTCAGTCGATATCTGTAACGGTTGGCGATAGTATCACATTAACCGATTTTAATGGTGTCTTGAGTGATATGACAAAGGAATCCAACCCTACTAATGCAACAACGCACCACAATGGAAATAGCTTGAAAATTATACCAAATGCTAATTCCAATGATGGTACTATCACATTCCGTAAAGTATCCAAAAATGAAGTCGGTACGTCGATTGTTTACAAGAAACCACATGAACAGTCTATGGTTGAGTTCCATTTAGAAAGTTCCAAACAAGCTACGGTCAAGGTTGATGTGATTCATCTTGGAAATATTCAAGCCATAAAGGTTGATGAAGAAACTGGCAAACCTTTATAAAATGCTAAATTGAAGTTTGAATACAACGGTATGTCTAAGAAAATCGTGACGGATTCAAACGGCTTAGCGACTATCAATGATATTTCAGAGGGAACGACTGTTATTGTAACCGAAGTTACCGCTCCGAATGGCTATTTTAAAAAAGGCGAAATTAAGAAAGTAGTTATCAAACCAAACACTACAGTGTCCGTGACCTTGACAATAAAGAACAGCTTATATTCAACGGTTCAGCGTGCAGACGATATTGTGGTCGTCTTACCTGTCGAAGCTGGAGAAAAGCATTTTGAATCAGAAGATAAAATCCGCTTGATTAACCCTAAAATTACTGCCGAGGGTTACAAGATTGGCAATCGAGGATTTACTAATTACATTATGCACGCTGATGATATGGTAAAGGCATAAGAAAGGATAGGTAAAATATATGAGATTAGCACAAGGAATTGTTATTGAAAAAGAAAAGACATTTGGATTATTGAAGTTCTCCGCTCTACGTCGTGAAGTCCGTATCAATGACGAGGAGGGCAATGTAACAGAACAAATAAAAGAACGGACTTATGACCTTAAATCGAAAGAACAAGGTCGTATGATTCAAGTGAGTATCCCTGCTTCTGCTGGCGAGAAAAACTTTGACTATAACGCCGAGGTGGAACTTATCAATCCAGTAGCGGATACGGTAGCGTCTGCCACCTACATGGGGGCTGATGTGGACTGGTATATCAAAGCAGATGATATTATCTCAAAACGAAATACCAAGAAAATAAATAACGAAGATAAATCATTAGTTAAGAAGCGGTAATCATGAATTTTGTTGAGTTATATAACTATTGCAAGTATAATTAAATAAAAATGATGGAGGTGGATAAATGTGGAAATGAGTGATTATATAAATTGGCGGGAGTCGAATAAGGAAACTGGATTAGAAGATGTAAAAGAAACATTTTTAGAACTATTCCCTAAGGCAGATTTCTTACCATCAATTTATCACCCAATTTTATATGAATATCTTAAAAACGAGCAAATAAAGCATTGGAATAGCGATATATTTTCTTTTTCTAAACATAAAATTGAGGAGCTAGAAAATTGTCTGGGAAAAGATGTTATATTGGCAACCTTGCTAAGTAACTTCCACCTCCTAGTTTATGCTTATGAATGTATGTTGGATATCGAAGAAAGAATAATGCTCATGAATAGATTTAAGAGCAGTGAGGAACTTAAGGCTAAAATATTCAGCATTAATATATATAATGATTTGTTGAATGCTGGATTTAGTAATATTTTAAAAATATTTATTGGATTTCAAAGTGTTGTCGAAAAGAAAAATCTTTATCAGAAAACTTTGAGATCTCAAATAGAATGTCTTAATAAAAGAGGTTATTCACAAATAACTGATTTAGCAGATTCAAATATTTGGAATGCAATATCTCATGGTGGTGTAAAAGCCAATGGTTCAAAAATGATATTCTCATATCGTGAAGGTGCGGAACATCTAACACAAGAATCTACAGTATATGAATTTAAAGATTCTTTGCTACAACTCTATGATGGAGTTTCAGCCATAGTATTAAGTTGGATTGGTTATCTATGCGAGGAGAATATAACTTACAATGAGGTGTATCAAAATCCGACAGTTCATGAAGATACTTCGCTATTCTTTGAAAGTCTCTCAATTTCTACTCTATTAACGTCTTGTGACAAAGTATATCAGTTAGACATAAATAATGATACTGAAAAAAGAGAGCACGTAAATATTGAATATACAGGTGTTGATTTAGATATTAACTCACGGGTTTTCCTAGGATTAAATTCAGCAGAAAGAGTGTTTCAATTAAGAAGATTGTCTCCGAATGATACTGTCATGGTTTCGTTCCATTCACTCAGGGTTGTTACTTCTTTTTTTACAGTTAAGGGTATAGTGCTTAGCGATTTAACAAATGGGACAATAGAGTTAGATGAAGCTTGGAAACGTGTGGTTGACGATAAGAACGTGATGATGTTCCCGATTAATGATGAAGATAGAAACGAATTTGAAGATTCGTTTCGTTACTATCCAGACATAGAAACACAAGATTATCGAATAACTGAAATTGAAGATATTAGTCATGAGGATACAAAACGATTTAAGGCTGTTGAGTATCTCAAAAGAGCTAAAAGACCTAATCATGTGAAATCAGCAGTAGCGGAAATTGTAGACCCTCACCTAAAATTAAGACGCGAAAAAAATATAGAGTATAATTGGAATCCTAATTTCTAACAAACAAAAGGAGAAAAGTGTTATGTCAAAAAAACAGAAAAGTTTTGAAGAATTTTTCTATACGAAAGATAATAGTATCTGCAATGTAGGAGTGGTTAGCGATTATGCAGATAAGCATGATGGAGATTACTCTCCATACAAAGGAAATATGTTGTGTCCAGAATGCCAAATGGCGGAATTAACTTTTGTGCACAAATCATCAAATAGGCGTGCTCATTTAAAAAAAATACCTTCGGCTAACCATTTAGAAAATTGTTCTTATAATTATGAATATGCTACTAAGAAAATCGTTAAAACGTTTGTTGATAATTTATCATATAACCAAATTCAAGATAGGCTAAATGCGATTATGAATATTTTTTTTAATAATAATCAGAGACATAATGTTGATAATAACAATACAAATAACCAACGGGCTGAGGCTAACCCTATCTTAGTACCAGATAGGAATAAAGAGCAGATAGAGTTTAAGGCTCTTAGGCGAAAGCGTCTCGCAGGCTGGATTGATAAATCAGATGGAACAGACTTATACCTTTTTTATGGTAAAGCAAAACTATCTGTTGAACAAAAAGTTAAAACTGATAAAGATGGTAAAGAATATTCATATCATTTCCTCAAACTAAAACTTAAGAATAAAAAAGGAGAATGGAAGGATAGAACTTCAATATATCGTGGTGGTATAAATGATAAAGTAGATGAACAAGCAGTTTATCAAATTGCGTTAATCGGGAATCTGAAATTTAATGATAAGTGGTGGAATATTGAACTGATAAATAAAGATGCCATTCGACTTAGAATAATAAATGAGTAAGATAACATTTAAGAAGTGACTTTTAAAAGTTACTTCTTTTTTTGTATGGAGGTGATACAATTTTTAAATACAAAAGTAAGCGAATCCTAGCTAGCGACAAAAGCCTTGTCTACAACACTGCACTAGCAGGCTTTAGCTTCCTATTCCTACTGGTGATGATATCATTTCATCTATCATTACTTATGGCGGTGGATTGGAATACCGTTACAATGAATAGTGTTATACAACAACTTCATAGACCGTACTTCTGGGGTAGTGTAGTCACTGCCCTTTTTTTATGCCTAATTATCGGCTTTCTTTACTACCGATACCGCATTGATTCTGTGAAGCAACTGGAACACCGCCAAAAGCTGGCTCTCATAGTACTTCAAAATGACTGGTACGAATCTGAACAGGTTCAAGATGGTGGCTTCTTCAAAGACCTGCCTGCCAGTAGGTCAAAGGAGAAAATTACCCACTTTCCCAAAGTATATTACCGCTTGGAGAATGGACTCATTCACATACTGGCCGAAATCACCTTGGGAAAATATCAAGACCAGCTCTTACAGTTAGAAAAGAAGCTGGAAACAGGTTTGTTCTGTGAGTTGGTGGACAAGGAACCAAAGGAATCTATGTGGAATACACCCTGCTATACGATACCGTTAACAGCCGTATTGCCACTGATGAAGTGGTTGCCAAAGGTGGACGCTTAAAACTAATGGATAACGTCTATTGGGCATATGATTCACTACCTCATATGTTGATTGCTGGTGGTACTGGTGGCGGTAAAACCTATTTCATTCTTACCATCATTGAAGCACTATTGCATACCGATTCCAAGTTATACATTTTTGGATAGGTTACAATAAAATGGACAAATCAGTTAGTTAGTATAAAATAAAACTAACAAAGAGGTCAAAGTCATGAGCAAAAGAGAAAGAAGAACATTTCAAGAAGAGTTTAAAACACAAATCGTAAAGTTATATCAAAATGGTAAGCGAGTTAAAGAATTGTCTGTTGACGTTGACTATGATATTAGTGAACAATTGATTTATCGATGGGTGAAACAATATGAAAATTCTGGTTCTTTTAAAGAATCTGATAATCGTAGCGATGAAGAAAATGAACTGATTCGTCTTCAAAAAGAAAATCAGCAGTTACGAATGAAAAATGATATTTTAAAGCAGGCAGCGCTGATTATGGGACGAAAATCCAAATAATCAGAAGCACTAAAGTGAAGTATCGAATAACGGAAATGTACAAGTTTTTAAAAGTTAGTAGAAGTAGCGTGTATCGTTACAAAAAGCCATTATTAAAAACGGATTCATATACAGAGTTGATAGAGAAGCTTTTCTATCAAAGTCACAGCATCTATGGAACACGAAAGATA
>JBKEBQ010000053.1:0-101502 GCA_047973225.1 Breznakia sp.
GAAAATAATGTTTGATATTCCGGCATATGGAGTATCATTAGGTAAAATAATAGATATAATATCTTTATTTATATTGTTTAACGAACAAGAAAAAGCAAAGGAGATCTACGATACATTTTTCAATGAACAAGAAAAAGATGATTGGATACTGAACTTTTTGATGAGCGATGACATTTCAGATTTACAAACGATCAAGGGAAAAGTGAAGTTCAAAAAATTTGACTTACCTATTCAAAAATTAATCTTAGAAGGGGATATTGAAAAAGTAAAAAAACACATGGAAAAGAAGTGGTATAAAGCCAATAATGACGCTGGATGGTATGATGACCATAAGAGTCCTTATAATATTTATAATGGTTACTGGGCATTTGATATTGGCGCTATTGTAAAGAAATTGAAACTCGATGATAGTGTGATGAAAGATGTGGACTACTATCCATATGATTTGGTGCACTACTAAAGGAAAGGTAATAAAATCATCTATTGAAAACTTAGTAAGTAGAGAGCGTACAGCTCTACTTACATAGTTTATTTTACACTCCCGGAGCGCGCCTAGTGAGGAGCACGATCTTTAGGTTTACTCCTGTTTTTTTTATTTGTTTTGTGTACGAATTTCGTAAAAAGCCTGCAAACGAATTTCCTCATAATATAAGGAAATAGAGACAAATATCTGTAGAATATGCTATAATTGTTTCTGAAATAAAACAAAAAAAGGGGAACTCATGATGAATTTTTTAGTTGTCGGGTTGGGTGCTTGTTTGGGTGGAATGCTACGGTATTTATTCTTATCACTATTCACAACAGAATTTCCATTTTCAACCTTATTGTCCAATGTTCTTGCAGGTTTTTTGATGGGATTCGCCATTGGCATTGCAAGATCTTCAGGTGGTATATCACAAAATATGAGACTTTTCATAACAACTGGTTTTCTAGGAGGACTTAGTACTTTTTCAGGACTTAGTTTGGACACGGTTGTAATGTTTGAACAACAAAAATATGTTTTAGGATCGTTTAATATTTTGGTGAATGTGAGTTTGAGTCTTTTTTTTCTAATTATCGGTTTATGGCTAGGAAATATCGTTGTGAATACTATTAAGTAACATTTATCGTATTTCAATAAGTGTTTAAGACACTTTCAAAAATCATTTTAATGCTCTTTTGTGAATGTTATAATGTTATCTTTTAAAGATGCAATTCTTGCAAGCGAGCATAATGGATATGCTTTATTTGTAATGATATTACGACCTAGTTGAAATGATTTTTCGATTACAATACCAACACCCTTAATCTCGACATACATCTGTTTCATTAATTTTTCAAAACCTAAAAAAGCTTCACCATTTGCGAGAAAATCATCTATAAATAAAACTTTGTCATTTTGGCTAAAAAGTGCAGCATCGACATATAAATGATAAGGCTTATTTTTTGTATAAGAAAATACTTCAACTGATAAGGGGTGTTCCATCGTTGACGGTTTTTCCTTTTTTAAAAAAATGCAAGGCACATGAAAACGCAATGCTGAAAAAGCAGCAGGGGCAATTCCACTGCTTTCAATAGTAACAATTTTTGTTATTGAGGTATTTTGAAAGTACATATAAAATACATTTGCAATATCACTCATTAAGGAAACATCGATTTGATGATTTAAAAAGTGATCGACTTTAATAATGGATTCTTCCTTGATGACGGCTTCTTGCTTTATTTTATCGATAAGTTGTTTCATTGTTTTCTCCATAGACGAATGTCTTCGTTGCTTAGTAGGTTTAATAAGTTTTGTTTTGAACCTTTATAGTTGCCTTCAATTTCGGCTAACAGCGTTTTTACACTTTGACGTTTGGTTAATCCATCATTGGGACAAGCACTTTTTACGATGGGCAAGTGTAAATGCTTTACAGTTTTTATAATATCTTTTTCCTCGGTGTAAATGAGGGGACGAATAAAATCTATATTTTTATCATCTAAGTGTATTTTAGGTTGGAATGTTTGTAATTTAGCACCATAAAAAGCATTGAGAAACAAGGTTTCGATGGCATCATCTGCATGGTGCGCAAACGCAACTTTGTTTGCACCATATTTTTGTGCAACATTAATAATAGCACCGCGTTTTAATGAAGAGCATCGACTACAATCAAGGGTTTTATTCTTTTTAGGGTAATGTTTTAATATTTCGTATATATTGGTTTTTTCAATATAAAAAGTAATTTTTTCTTTTTTACAAAACTCGCTAACACAGGATATGTCCATGTTTTCGAAACCAAAGTCTAAATAAACACCAATCAAGGTAAAAGATTTGTGTTTGAAACGCTGATAGTACGTCAGCGCATGTAACAATAATACACTATCTTTACCACCAGAAACCCCGACCACGACGGTATCATGCTTACCCAATAAATGAAAATCTTCATCAGCTTTACGGATTTTTTTTAAGATTGTTTGCATACCATTCTCCTTGGAATCATTATAGCATAGCGCATTAAAAAGTAGTATAATAGAGATGGTGATTTTATGAATGGATTATTGGTAATACACAAAGAAAAAGGAATGACAAGTCATGATGTCGTTTTTCGTTTGCGTAAAATATTGCAAATAAAAAAAATTGGTCATACGGGAACACTGGATCCTAATGCGACAGGAGTTCTTTTAGTAATGGTGGGAAAGGCAACGAAACTATTGCCATTTCTTGAAGATATAGATAAAGAATACATTGCGACTCTGGGGTTGGGGAAAAAAACACTGAGTGATGATGTTTGGGGTGAAGTTTTACATGAAAAAGAAATCATTCCCATTGATGATTTAAATCAAGTGCTACAAAGCTTTGTTGGTGTTATTAAACAGGTTCCACCACGGATTTCAAGCATAAAGATAGCAGGAAAAAAATTGTATGAATATACACGCAAGGGAGAAATGATTCGCTTACCCAAACGCGATGTTGAAATTTTTTCGATTGTTTTATTGGATTCTAATAAGCGATGTTTTAAAGTGCATTGTAGCAGCGGTACATACGTACGTAGTCTTTGTGTTGCCATTGCTGAAAAAACGCAAAATTTGGGATATATGGATTCTTTGGTTCGTTCAAAAGTAGGGCGTTTCGCGTTAAGTGATGCTTCTACTTTAGCAGATGTAGAAAAAGGAAATTATCGTTTTTTTTCAAAAGAAGAAGTTTTGAAACATTTACCTTTTATGCGCTATGAGCCAATAGAAGATATTTATCATGGAAAAAAAATCAATCTTGAAACGATGGATGATCGTGTAGTAATTTGTGATAAAAATCAAATGTGTCTTGCAATTTATGATCGTGTTGAGCAACATACTTTTAAAAGTGTTCGAGGACTATGGTGATGAAAATAATTAAAGTTTTTGCAAATCAAATCGTATGGAATGCCGAATGCTGTATTGGCTGTATTGGTTTTTTTGATGGCGTCCATAAAGGACATCAAAAATTATTACAGGAAACAAAAAAACTTGCTTTACAAAAAAAATGTTCATCAGCATGTATTACTTTTGATCAAGACCCTTGGGTTGTTTTAAGACATGACAACTCTATAAAAAATCTCACACCACCTAATGTGCGTTTAGAAAAACTCGATGCTTTAGGAATTGATATCTGTTATGTCTTGCATTTCAATAACGATATGGCAAGTTTGAAAAAGGAAAATTTTATTGCATTATTGAAAAACTTAAAAATACAAACGCTTTTGTGTGGAAATGATTTTCGTTTTGCCTATAAAAATGAGGGAGATGTAAACTATTTACAAAAAAAAATAAATACTATCGTTATGGAAATGCTAGAGTTTGAAGATCATAAGGTGGCTTCATCCACTATTGAAAAAAGCATAAAAAATGGAGATATCCGTTTTGCGAATGCATGTCTAGGCAATATGTATGAAATACGCGGGCATGTCATCCATGGCAATCAAGTAGGGAGAACCTTAGATTTTCCAACCGCGAATATTCAAGTAGATGAAAATTATGTTTGGCCAGCTAAGGGTGTATATGCAGGCTGTATAAAGGTGCATCATAAAATACATATTGCGATTATCAACGTGGGCTATAATCCCACACTCAACACACGTGTAAATATATCATTAGAAGCTTATATTCTTGATTTTAATGAGGACATATATGGAGAATATATACATTTGATGTTTTACCAAAAACTTCGTGAAGAAATAAAATTTTCTTCAAAAATCAAATTGATAACACAGATGTACAAGGATGAAGAAAGGGTAAGGGAATTACAAGATGAAATTAAAATTGTTTCACAAAATTGATGATACCATAACATTACTTAAACAAAATCATGAAGAATATGAAAGTATTCAAAAAGAAATTAAGTATACGCTGTTGAGTGCTTTGCAAGACGATAGTGTTTTAGATATTACAACACGCATTAAGACAGCAACATCTTTAAGAGAGAAAATCATACGCAATCAATATTATTTGCGTTATGAAACACCACAGGCGATTTTAAATAATTTAAGCGATGTGATTGGTTTGAAAATTGATTGTCGTTTTATTCAAGAAGAATTCCAAATTTATGATTGTTTGAAAAAAAAGTTTGTGAAAGCATATGAAGATGGCATTCATGAGGGATATTATATGAATGACGAATTCCCCCATATTGCTATGGAGTTAGAAACTCCTCAACCACAAAGTCAAAAAAACGGGTTTTATATTTATCGAATTGATGGATATTACGACAATAGTTATACAAAAATCCATTTTGAACTGCAAATTAAATCGCTGGTAAATACCTTTTGGGGGGATATTGAACATAAATTGGTATATAAAAATACAAATTTTAATATGTATGACAATTTTATGAGAGAAATGCTTACCTCAATAAAGGCAAACCTAACGATTATTGATCGACAATTACTAGCCATTAATAATGCCATGCACTCCACTACCAAACTATCAAGAACTTCTATGGATTTCATTGTTTTTGAAGATTTGATTTCCAAAGCAATCAATGATGTATGTGTAGAAAAATTGACCAATTCCATCGGTTTTAGCTTGAATATTAAAGAGACTTCAAAAATATTAGGGAACTATATCTTTCAAAAAAACTTTGAATATTCAGATAACAATAATCAAATTACGGCATTGCTGGCTATTTTTTCAAGATTGAATCAAAAGGATCTTGATTTCGAAAATGCTATTGAAATGAATGCAGATCTTCTTTATGAAGATGACTTTATCGAGACATTGGGGAAAGACTTACTTGCAAGAATGAATGTTGATTATAATTGGTTTGTCTTTTTTCGTATTCTTTTTGCTTTAGAGCCTGATGAAAATGAGGAAGACTTCTTATTGTTTCTAAAAGTTTATAAATCAAACATCATCGATGACAATGTTTTTGAAACGTATTTTTGCGAATTGAGCCAACCCGATCAAGAAAGTATTCGTAGTCAACTGTTGCACATGAGTGCAACTGCTTTGATTGAAGTTGGCGACATAAAAATTGCTCATAATAAATATTTACCAACAGTGAAAGAAGCTTTACATGATTTTTTGTTGGAACTTCATACCCGCGTTATGAGTGCGAAAGATTTCGAACAATATGCAAAGGCGTACCAAGATGAACTTAACAGTGTAATTCATACTGTTTTTCAAGGATAATTATGGTATACTAGACGTATACATGAAAGGTGATGAATATGGCCCAAGAATATATTGCAATGAAGACAAAAAAACACGGAACTGTCGCACTCAGTACAAATGTTTTTACATCTATCGCACATATTTGCGTAGCAGAAGAGGGAAATGTAGAGGTTGCAGACAATTCACGTTTTAAATCAAATGTTATAGCGAAAGTGAGTGAAGATAAGTTGATTATTGATGTTGTTGTAAAATTAAAATATTTGAGTAATGTACAAAAGACTTGCGCTAAATTACAGCATAACATTTTTACTAGCATTAAGAATATGTGTGACATCGAAACTGAAGAAATTGACATTCGGGTTTCGGGATTTGAT
Organism: Breznakia sp.; assembly: GCA_047973225.1. GTDB lineage: Bacteria > Bacillota_I > Bacilli_A > Erysipelotrichales > Erysipelotrichaceae > JBKEBQ01. Next base: position 5,979 of record JBKEBQ010000053.1, read on the forward strand.
TTTAAAGAATCATAAAAGGTCCGCTGGGGCTTTTTATTTTGATATTTTGCTTTTGACTATCTAATAGAAGGGAAAATATGGTAAAATATTTTAACAGAGTATAGGAGTAATATATGAACCGTCATGAAACTAGAGAAGTCGCTATGTCTGTACTTTACCAGAGTTTATTATTGGACAAAGACATTAAGCGCGTATTAATTGAAAACAATGATGTCGGAAACGATATTAGTCCTTTTTTGTATACATTAACGATTGATGCTTTTCACAATAAATTAGCGTATATTGACAATATCAACAAGCATTTGAAAAAGGACTGGAGTTTTGATCGATTGGGTTATATTGAACAAGCAATTTTTATTGTAGCTTGTGCAGAATTAGATTTTGAAACAGCACAACGCTCCGTTGTTATCAACGAAGCAATTGCGTTGGCTAAAAAATATTGTGATGAGGATGTTTATCGTTTGGTCAACGGAGTTTTAGATAAATTATGAGTGATCGCATAATTCGTATCGGTCAACTTGTAAACTATATGAAACGCCAAATAGATCAAGATATTCATTTGCGTAAGCTCATGGTTTCAGGAGAAATTAGTAATTTCACGAAGCATCGAAGCGGTCATTTCTATTTTTCATTAAAGGACAATGACGCTAAAATGAATTGTGTGATGTTTAAATCCTATGCTATGAATGTACAGATGAACATACAAGAAGGAATGAAGGTAATCGTAAGTTGTAGTGTTTCTATGTATGAAGCACAGGGTAGTATTCAACTTTATGTACACGCCTTACAAAGTGATGGCTTGGGAGATTTGTACTTGGCCTTTGAACAACTTAAAGAAAAGTTGAATGCGCAAGGCTTATTTCTTCAAGAACATAAGCAAGCATTGCCTTCATACCCTATGAATATTGGGGTAATCAGCGCAAGAACAGGAGCTGCCATCCAAGATGTTATTTCCATTTTAAAAAGGAGATGGCCAATTTGTACGATTACGTTATATCCAAGTTTGGTACAGGGAAGCCATGCAAGTAGAGATATTATCAAGCATTTAGAGATTGCAGATACGAAGCATCATGATTTAATTTTACTAGTTAGAGGTGGAGGAAGTATCGAAGATTTATGGTGCTTTAACGATGAACAACTAGCTCATACTATTTATCGGATGCAAACATGCATTGTTAGTGGGGTGGGGCATGAAGTGGATACAACCCTCGTTGATTATGTGAGTGATGCACGTGCCCCCACACCAAGTGCTGCAGCTGAATTGGTGAGTCCCAATATACAAGACGTTTTATTTCAATTATCTAAGTATCAGCGACAATTGAATATACGCATGAGGCATGCATATGAGACATATGAGTCCGTATTGCACTCTTATAAAGAAAAAGCATATTTTAAAGATGGTCATGAACTGTTAAAAGATATGCAAGTAAAGTTTATGATGCAAATAGCTAGATTGAGCGCACAAGAAGTGTATACACATCGTCAGCGAAGACGTTTGCAAGGCTATACTAGTGCACTTTCTCAAGCGGCTACACAAGCCATTATTGATGAAAAACACGCCACCATGGCTATGAAAGAACTATTAAAACAGTCTTTAAGGAGATATCAGCAACAAAAAGAAAATCAATGGAAACGATCTATAGAATTGATGGAAGCCTATAATCCACTCGCTATTTTGAAAAGAGGATATAGTATTACAAGCAAAAATTATAAGATTGTTAGAAGCATTCATGACGTTAAACATGGAGATGAAGTCGCAGTCCGCTTAAGCGATGGATATATAAAAGCAAAAGTAATACAAGGAGATAACAAGAATGAAAGAGAGTAATGCAACATTTAAAGAAGCAATGAAACGCTTAGAGCTAATCGTTTCAAAACTAGAAAAAAATGATATTGAATTAGAAGAAGCCATTTCCTATTATGAAGAGGGATTGAAGTTAATTCAAACATGTGATATAAAGTTAAAAGATTTTGAAGGGAAAGTACAATCCTTAATGAAAGTGTATGGTAGTGATGAACAAGATTGATTTTGAAGATATCTTAAAACATAGTTTAGATTATGTAAAAGATGGTCTTGTGAAAGAGGCTGCACTTTATTCATTACGCAGTGGTGGCAAGCGAATTCGACCACAATTGTTGTTTGCATGCTTAGAGGCTTATCATACCCCGCTTGAAAAGGGAATATATGCGGCGGTTGCTTTGGAGATGATACATACCTATTCTTTGATTCACGATGATTTGCCTGCCATGGACAATGATGATTTACGTAGAGGTGTTTTGACCTGTCATAAAAAGTATGGAGAAGATATTGCTATTTTGGCAGGTGATGCATTGTTAAGCGAAGCTTTTCATTATGCGAATAAAGCATCTTCTAAGGTTGTGATTTCCTCAAACATCGTGGAGGAATTTACCCAATGTGCAGGACTTCGTGGAATGATTTATGGTCAAGAATTGGATATTCAAAATCAAGGTAAGGATTTGACCTTGGAAGAATTAAAAAAAATTCATATATTTAAAACTGCAAAATTGATAAGTGTAGCATTTACGAGTGCATGTTATATAGCGGAACACAATCAAGATTTACAGACTTGGAATCTCATTAGTGAAAAATTAGGCTTATTGTTTCAAATTCAAGACGATATATTGGATATAACATCAAATGCAAAAATTTTGGGAAAACCCATTTATAGCGATGCCAAAAATAATAAAAAAACATATACGAATATCGCAGGATTAGATATGTGTAAGGAAGAAATTCACTCGCTTTTTGATGAAATTATGGCACTATTGGATACCTTATTAATTGATAAAGAACCACTTGAAAAATTATTGCATACGATTTTAGCAAGAACATATTAGGAGCACTACTTATGAGCATACTTGATATCAAAGGACCAGAAGACATTAAAAATTTTAATATGCATGAACTCAATGTTCTATGTGATGATATTCGCAGATTTTTGATTTCATCTTTATCAAAAACCGGAGGACATTTATCAAGTAATTTGGGCGTTGTGGAGTTGAGTGTTGCTCTTCATTATGTTTTCGATTCGCCGAGGGATAAATTAATTTTTGATGTTGGACATCAATCTTATACACATAAAATATTAACTGGTCGTGCTGCAAAATTTTCAACCTTGCGTCAATTCGGAGGACTTTCGGGTTTTCAAAAGCGTAGTGAGAGTATTCATGATGTTTGGGAAGCTGGACATTCTTCAACTTCGCTAAGTGCAGCTTTGGGGTTTAGTATTGCTCGTGATTTACGTCATCAAAAGTATCATGTTGTGCCAATTATTGGAGATGGTTCTTTGGCGAATGGCATGTGCTTTGAAGCGATGAACCAAATTGGTATGGAAAAACGCAACATGATTGTAATTTTGAACGACAATGAAATGTCCATTTCAAAAAATGTAGGGGCAATGTCACAAGTATATACAAAATTACGTGCAAGCAATGGATATACAGGGCTGAAGAGAGATGTATCGTCGTTATTATCACACAATAAAGTAGGAGATAAAGTTTTAGGTTCAATGCGTATGCTAAAAAACAGTATCAAGCAAACGGTTGTCGATTTATCGTTTTTTGATGAATTTGGTATGGATTATATTGGGCCGATTGATGGACATGATATGAAAGAACTCATACGTGTTTTAAATGTTGCAAAACAACACAAAGGACCAATTGTTGTCCATGTAATTACAAAAAAAGGAAAAGGATTTTCATTTGCGGAGCAAGATATAAGTGGAGCATGGCATGGAGTTGGAAAATTCGATGTGAAAACAGGAAAGTCGTTAAGTACGATTCCATTTAACCACTTGAGTTGGAGTAGTGTTATTTCGAATACGTTGATTGATTTAGCAAAACAAGATGAAAATATCGTCGCAATAACACCAGCGATGAGCGCTGGCTCAAAATTAGATGAATTTGCGAAACAATTTCCTGAACGCTTTTTTGATTGTGGAATTGCGGAAGAACATGCAATGACGCTTGCAGGTTCTTTATCACTGAATCGATTAAAACCTTTTATTAGTATTTATTCATCTTTTTTACAACGTGCCTATGATCAAGTACATCATGATGTAGCTAGAATGCATTTACCTTTGGTAATTTCCGTGGATCGCGCAGGGCTGGTGGGTGAAGATGGAGCTACGCATCACGGGGTCTTTGATATTAGTGCTTTTCGCTCTATCCCTAATGTGGTGATTGCCCAACCCAAAGATGCCAGTGAAGCGCAAAACCTACTATACTGTGCATTCCAACAGCAGGATTGTTTTATGTTGAGAATCCCTCGTGGAAATGTTGTATATAAAAAGAATGAACGATACGATTCGATTTTGATTGGTTCATGGACTACCTGGAAACAATGTGAAGATATCCAAGCTTATGTAATTTGTTATGGGGCAGACGTGGATCGTATTATTCAAAAAGCAAGGGTAAATGATATTGCGATTTGTGTGGTGAATGCACGTTTTATCAAACCATTGGATACTCGATGTTTGGATACCATTTTAACCTCAAAGCTTCCATGTATTGTATATGAAGGTGACATGTTAAGTGGAGGACTTTCAAGTTCTATCTTGGAATATAATAATGATCAAGCGTATAATAAACATATTATTCGTATTGGAATAGCAGATCATTTTGTTGTGCATGGATCTATGCCTCAACTTCGTAAAAAAGAAAAAATCGATATCAATTATCTTTTTGAAGTAATTCTTAAGGAAATAGAATAATTAAACGTGAATAGCATATAAAGATTTTAAGGAGATGTTTATGATTCGAAATATATTTGTTAAAAATTTTGTTTTAATTGATGAATTATCTTTGGATTTCAACGCTTCCTTTTCTTCGTTCACAGGAGAAACTGGAGCAGGGAAATCACTTTTTATTGATGCTTTATCAATTCTTTGCGGGGCAAGATCATCCACTGCTTTTATTCAACATGGTTGTGATAAAGCACTTGTTGAAGCAAGTTTTATTTTAACAAAAGAGCATCCCTCAAGATTGTTATTAGAAGAGGGTGGATACACATTAGAAGAAGATATATTGATTGTATCAAAAGAATTTGCAAGAGATGGGAAAAGTATTGCTAGAATCAATCAACGCCAAACAAGTGCATCATTTTTAAAAAAGATAATGCGTGGTATTGTTGATATTCATTCTCAACACGACTCACAATATTTATTGAATGTGAAATCGCATTTACAATTGTTGGATGAATATCTTTGCAAACCAACATTATTACAGGAAATAAAGCAACGATATAATGAATACAAGGCAAAGGAAAAAAAACTGCAAAAAACATTACAAGAAGAATTTAACCAAGATGATTTAGATTACTATGAATTTCAGCTTCAGGAGATTGAACAATTGCATCTGCAGGAATGTGAAATCGAGAATTTAGAAAAAAAACAAAAAGAAATGAAATCGTTTGCGAAGCTTTCTAACAAGTTACAAGAGATTACATACTTGTTTCAACAGGTGCAACAAGAGAAACTTTTTGAGATTAGTAAACAGCTTGAAGACATAGATATTTCAGAACTTCAGAAAGTGAAAACAGAAATATTGAATGCATATTATGCAATTGATGAACAAAAGGATAATTGTATGTCTTTTGTTGATGGGTTTGAGTACGATGAACAAGCGTATAACGAAATCCAATCACGCATTTATGAAATTCAAAAAGTGATTAGAAAGCACGGTAATACCTTTGATGATATGATTGAGAAACAAAAAGAATTGCAACAAAAGATTCATGCAATTCATAATCGTGAAGCTTTCATTCAAAATGCACAAACAGAAATTGAACATGCACGAAAAATGTACTATGAAAAAGCACAAGTACTCTCATCACTACGAAAACAAGCTGCTCTTTCGCTTGCGGAAGCGATCGAAAAAGAGTTAGTCGATTTATATTTGCAGGATGTTTGTTTCTCGGTGCGTTTTGAAGAAGCTGAAAATGCTGATGGAATTGATAAAATAGAATTTTATATCGCCATGAACAAAGGTGATGTTATGCGTCCATTGACCAAAGTAATTTCGGGTGGAGAACTATCACGCTTAATGCTTGGATTAAAGACAATTTTCCATAAATTACAAAATATTCAATTGCTAGTTTTCGATGAAATTGATAGTGGAGTCAGCGGTAAGGTAGCATATGCAATTGGTAAAAAAATGCATAAGATAGCAAACAATAATCAAGTGTTTGCGATTACACATCTTGCCAGTGTAGCAGCTTGGGGAGATTATCAATACGTTGTTGAAAAAAATGTTATTCATGATCATACAATGACCCATATTAAAGTATTGAATGAAGATGAACGCATTTGCGAATTGGCAAAAATTTCTAGTAATTCAACAAGTGAACAAGCCTTAATTGCCGCCAAAGAATTATTATATTCATGTCGGCAATAGCCATCTAAGATATTTATTTGTATAGAACAGGAGGCACACGTAGTTTATGGGAAAAGTAATTTTTCATATTGATTTGAATGCGTATTTTGCCAGTGCGGAAATATTACGTAATAGTGCCTTAGAAGGGCAGGCAGTAGTCGTTGGAGGATTATCCAAACGCAGTGTTGTGTGTACAGCATCATATGAAGCACGTGCATATGGGGTTCGCTCAGCGATGCCTCTATATGAAGCATTAAAATTATGCCCTGACCTCATTATTGTAGAAGGAGACATGGCATATTATAAACGAATTTCAAAGCAATTTTTTAATTTTATAAGAACATATTCACCATTTCTTGAAATTGCGAGTATTGATGAGTGTTATGTGGATATGAGTGAAGTGATCAAGCACTATAAAAGACCTTTAGATTTAGCATGGGAAATTCAACAAAACTTAAAATATAAATTAAATTTAAAATGCAGTATTGGCATTGCACCCAATCGTTTTTTAGCTAAGATGGCATCAGATCGCTATAAACCTATGGGTATTTTTGTGTTACGCAAGCAAGAAATTCAAACAAAATTATGGCCATTAGATATAAAGGAAATGTTTGGTATTGGAAAAAAAACAGCCCCTATTTTAATCGCCCAAGGAATTACAACGATTGGTGAATTGGCAAATCCTGACAATGAAGCAAAGGCTCGCACAATTTTAGGAAAAAAAGCATATGTAGCGATTGAACATGCACGTGGAAATGGATCAGATGAAATTCACTTTTCTCATACAATTCAATCAATGTCACAATCAACAACAATAAATCATGATGTCGAAGATTATGGTGAGATATGTCAAATACTTAAAAAATTGTCAATTTCATTAGCCAATCGCGCGAAAAAAGCAGAAGTTAGTGGCCGTTTGATATCCATATCGATACGCTATCATACTTTCCGCACAATTGTGAGATCAATATCCCTACATCAATTTGTAAACGATAGTGAGGTGTTATATGAACAAGCCTTATCCATGTTTGATGAGCATGGCGAAGAAATCCCAATTCGGCATCTTGGTATTTCTTTGGGAACATTGAATTCCGATAAAAATCGTATTGATCAGTTGTCATTATTTCAAAAAGCTCCCAAACAAGCTGATATAGTAGATACATTAAATAACGAAATAGTAGGGGAGAATAAATTGATGTATGCTTCTGCATTGCTGAAGGAGAAAGATTCATGAATATGCTACTACGAGAAGCAATAGAAGATTATATGCACTATATTAGTGTCATTAATCAAAAATCACTATCAACAATTAAAAGTTATAAACAAGACTTAGTGCAGTATGAACGATATTTACAAGAATATGGAACACATGATGTGAATGAAATCACAAGTGATATTATTGAATGCTTTTTACAACAGCAATCTTTACAAAAGAGTAGCAATTCTTTGAATCACATGAGTGTTTCTATTCGTAATTTTCATAATTATTTGTCTTATAGATATGATTACATTCAAAATCCAGCGCTTCATCTGCGCTTACGCAAACATGGAAAAAAATTACCGATCTTTATGAATGAACATGATATGAAAATCTTTTTAAGCTCCTTTGATGAGATGAATGAGCAGGATATATATCATCATTGCATCGTTGAACTTATGTATGGTTGTGGAATGCGTGTGAGTGAAGTATGTAATTTAAAAATGAACCAGTTACATCTTAAACAAGGTTTTGTGCGCTGTATTGGTAAAGGTAACAAGGAACGTATGATTCCGATTCATGACATTGCAGGTGAATTGATACACATGTATTTAGAAACCATACGTTCGGTATGGAATATAAAGAAACTGCCATTTGTATTTATAAATAAACGTGGTAATGTATTGAACAGACAATATGTACATATGTTAATCAAACAAAAATTAAAAGAATTGGATCTAGATGATCATATTTCTGCACATAGCTTTCGTCATAGCTTTGCTACACATTTATTGAATGGTGGTGCAGATTTACGTAGTGTACAAGAACTTCTAGGTCATAGTGATATTGGTACAACACAAATATATACGCATATCCAAACTGCACGATTGAAGGAAGTGTATAAACAATCGCACCCACGTGGAAAGAAAAAAAGCAAAACGTAATCACTTTATTGCTTATTTTGATCATATTTAAATTACATAATATACATTATGCGAAGTAATATGTTATGTACGTTTTTTACACAATCGCTCCCTGAAATATAAAAAAACTACATATAGTACATGTAGTTTTTTTATATTTCTTCACTGTGAAATTACTTAACTGCGTCTTTGAATGCTTTTGCAGCTTTGAATTTTGGTGCTTTAGAAGCAGCAATTTGAATTTTTTCACCTGTTGATGGGTTAACACCCGTACGAGCAGCTCTGTTTGTAATCTCAAATTTTCCAAAACCTGCGATGTCCGCTTTTCCACCTTTAGCAACAATAGATGTAATTTCTTCAAATACTGTTTCTACAGCAACGGTAGCATCTTTTTTTGTCATTTCTAATTTTTCTGCGATAGCTTCTGCTAACAATTTTTTGTTCAATGTTTCCATAATATAAATTACCTCCGTAAACATCTATTGTTATTATAGTATGTGCGCACGGAAAAGGCAAGAAAAAAAGGCTTAATACCTTAATTTATCTTATTTTTAATATATTGTGTATAACATTTTCAGCAAGCATGAGACCCGCAATATTAACAACATAACAAATACTACCTGGGACTTCCCTCTTTTCACTGGTTTCTGTACTTTTAAGCGGTTTTAAAGGCTTTAAGGGCGAATATAGTACTTCTACCTTGTGAATAGATCGTTTCTTTAATTCATGGCGCATCACCTTCGCTAAAGGACAATAAGACGTCTTTTCAATCGTTGTGATACACAATCCATCAGAAACAAGTTTATTCCCAATGCCCATGCAACTGATTAAAGGAATATCTAGAGCATGACATTTTTCAATTAACAATAATTTGGCACTGATCGTATCAATGGCATCGACAACATAATCAAAAGCATGAAAATCAATAGTATGAATTGTTTCTTTATCTAAAAAAGTCGCAAGTGCATGTATTTTTATAGCTGGATTAATTTCCAGAAGACGAGTTTTCATCACTTCCACCTTGCTTTTACCAATTGTCGAGTGTAAAGCAATAATTTGACGATTGAGATTGGTTAAAGAAACTATATCGTGATCCACAATTGTGATTTCGCCAATCCCTGTACGAGCCAAGGCTTCAATGCAATTACCACCCACTCCACCAACACCAAAGATTGCAACATGCTGCTTTTGTAGATGATCAAGGTTTGTTTTTCCAACCAGCAATTCTGTTCTCGAAAAAATAGAAAGCATAGATAATTACTCTAATTCTGGCTTCAAATCACGAAGCATTAAATCAAGTGCACTTTGTCGTGGTTCTTTTCCTTCATACATGACCATATAGATTTCATTAATAATGGGCATCTCAATCTTCATTTCCCTAGCGATTTCATGAATTACCTTGCTGGTACGAACCCCTTCCACCGTTTTTTTATTGGTATCCCAAAAAATCGTAGAAGTATTTGCTTTTCCTATTTCATATCCTGCTTGAAAATTTCGAGAGTGAATACTTGTACAAGTAACGATCAAATCACCAATTCCAGTCAACCCCATAAAAGTTTCTTGTTTTCCGCCACTCGCAATCCCGAAACGAATCATTTCTGCCAAACCACGAGTGATAAGGGCTGCTCTTGTATTATCACCATACCCCAACCCACTTAATACGCCGCTTGCAACGGCAATGGCATTTTTTATTGCAACACCAAGCTCGCTACCGACTTCATCATCACCTGTATAAACGCGAAAATAGGAATTTGAGAAATGTTCTTGAACATAAACAGCGTCTTTTTGAGATTGCGAAACAGCGACCACGGTCGTTAAAAGTCGACGTACTACTTCTTCAGCATGAGAAGGACCAATCAATGATACAACACTACTTAGTTTATGAGTAGGAATTGTTTCACGGATAACCTGAGACATTCGCTCATTTGTCTCTGGGTGAAAACCTTTAGACGTATTTATCACAATTGTTTTTTTGTGCAAGTATGGCAATATTTGCTTACAAACACTTTCAATTGCGATCGTTGGCACGCTCAATACCACAACATCACAATTTTCAACACAGGATAAGTCTGTAGTTGCCTTAATTTTTTTATTCAGCACTACATCTTTAAAGAACAATGTATTTTTATGATGAAGATTAATATCATTGATTTGCTCCTCAGAAATGCCCCAAATACGAACTTCATGACCATTGTCGCTTAATACTTGTGCAATTCCTGTTCCCCAACTACCACTTCCTAAAATCGTAACTTTCATAATGATTACCTTTCTCTCGCTCTTGCTAAAATACGAATTGTTGTTCCTGTAAAATTAAAAGCTTCTCTCAGTTTATTTTCCAAAAATCGACGATACGAAAAATGCAATAGTTCTGGCGTATTCACAAACAACACGAAGGTTGGTGGAGCAATTGCCACTTGCGATGCATAATAAATTTTTAATTTCACACCATTTTTTGTTGACGGTGGAGTAATAAGTTGCGCATCTAAAATCACTTCATTGATAACATTTGTTGGAATACGCAGTAAAGAGTATTCTTCCACTTCATCAATCAAAGGAATTAAGGTATTAATTCTATTTTGATGTAAGGCAGATACAAATGCAATGGGTGCATAAGATAAATACGCAAATTCTGTACGGATTTGCTTTTCAATATCTCTCATAGTATTTTCATTTTTATCCACTGCATCCCACTTATTATAAACAATGATAATCGACTTCCCTGCCTCATGCGCATATCCTGCAACATGTTTATCCTGCTCACGAATTCCCGATTCTCCATCAAGGACAACGAGAACAACATTACTGCGCTCAATAGCTTGCATTGCTCGTAAGATGGAATACTTTTCAATATTCTCATATATTTTTCCACGTTTTCTAATACCTGCTGTATCAATGACAACATAATTTTTCCCATTTTGTTTAAAAGGTGTATCAATAGCATCTCTTGTAGTTCCTTCAATGTCAGATACAATGACGCGATCTTCTTTTAAAATGGCATTTGCTAAACTTGATTTGCCAACATTGGGGCGACCAATAATGCAAAATTTTGTAGTGTCCGCATGGGTTTTGCGTTTTACATTTTTGAAAGATGCTAAAATAGCATCTAAGGTATCTCCAATTCCAATGCCATGGACGCCACTGACAGCAATCGGATCGCCAATTCCCAAATTATAAAATTCATAAATATTTGCTTGCAGCTGTGTGTCATCAACTTTATTAACAACCAAAATGATGGATTTGTTTGTCTTTCGCAATAAATTTGCGATATATTCATCATCTTTTGTTATCCCATCTTGCCCACTCACAATAAAAACTATGGAATCGGCTTCCTCCAAAGCAATTTCAACTTGCATATTAATTTCATTTTTAAAGGGTTGATCATCTAGTTGGATTCCACCAGTATCGATTATACGAAATTCTTTTGTGAGCCATTCGGCTTTTCCATAAATGCGATCTCTTGTAACTCCTGGAGTATCCTCAATGATCGATTTTCGCTCTCCTAAAATCCGATTAAAAATCGTAGATTTGCCAACATTAGGACGACCAACTATTGCTGTTATTCCACTAATCATAAAACCTCTTTCGTCTTTATAACATCTAAAATATTACGCTTAACTTCATCAATAGTTAATTTTGATGAATCTATTTCGATTGCATCTTTAGCTTTTTTCAAAGGTGAAAGCAAACGTCCTCTATCAGCTTTATCACGGGCTTCGATATCCTTACAAATAACATCAAAAGACACCTCTTCACCTTTTTGTAGAGCCTCTTGAAATCTTCGCTCAGCTCGCTCTTTTACATCCGCAATCAAAAAAATTTTAATTTCAGCATGCGGCAACACAACCGTACCAATATCTCGTCCATCAACAATATAGGATTTATTAGCGGTGATTGTTTGTTGTAACTTCACCAGATACATGCGCACTATTTGTAATTGTGATAATTTACTTGTCAACATCGAAATTTCATTCGTTCGAATCAGTGTAGAAACATCTTTTCCATTCATTAAAACTTTCCCCTCAAGAGAAAAATCAATATGAAGTTTTAAAAGCATATTTTCTACATCTTTTTCATTGTCAATATTAATATTGTTGATTTTTGCAAAGTAAGCACAACAACGATACATTGCACCAGTGTCCAAGTATTTATAGTGCAATTCTTTGGCCAACGCCTTTGCGATGGTACTTTTACCAGAAGCACTTGGTCCATCGATTGCGATATTGATCGCCACTAGACGATACCTCCAGAGATAAGCCAATAAAGAACAACAGCAATAACGCCCACTAAAACCACCAATAAAACAAAAATAATAACGTTAAGCAAGCGATTATTCTTATCAATTCCTGTAGATAAAGATGTGAGCTCCTCTTCATATTCATCTAGTTGAACTTTTAATTGATGCGTTTGTTCTATTAGATCTTCCCTAGACGCATAATTTGGACTTTTCTCATCATGATTGATTCCTTGCATTTCCGTGTGGTTTTGTTCATCTTGCATATATGCTGTATTTTCTTCAACAAATTTCTCTTGCTTTTCATCTTCAAAAAGATTCATCGCTACATCATTGGAGTGATCTGCGTCTTTTAATAAGTCTTGAACTTGACGAGCGATATCTTGCGTAGAACTGGTTTTATTTTCTTTTGGCGATGTTTCTTGCGCTAAGGAAGAGAGCATCGTTTCTGCTTTTTTTTCTGCCAATTCTTCTGGTTCACAGTGTATAGAAGAATCTATTTTTTCACCCAAAGAAAAGATACTATCCTCGATATCATCGTTTGACACCACTGCTTTATTATCATCATCCATTTGTTCCATATATTCTGCTCGTTTCATGCGTTGTTTTGTCGAAAGTTGCTGCAAAATATCCAATTTTGTATCATCGTTTTCCCGAATTCCATTCTGCATATTATATTCTTTTACCTCTTGGATAAAATTATCTAAATATTCATTTTTAAATTCATCTGTATTATCGTTATGAAGTTTATTTTGTAATTGGGTATCACCGATACTTTTTTGATGAGAGGGAGTATATGCTTTTTGCTTTTTGCTTGTACTAATATCGTTCAGATCACGAAGAATTCTTTGATGGGTTGTCGTATCATTGGCATCCTTTTCAACAGATTTTCTTAAATCCTCATATCTTTTTGCTCGTGTTTTTTCATTCATACATAAAACCTCCATTTTCATTATATCAAAATTACGCATTGATTTCATGAAATAATGAAAAAAAGATACTTTTAAACAGCATCCTTTTTGTATTGTTTATTTTTATGCTCTACCTGCATACTTTCCATCTCCCGTACTTACCAATATTTCTTCATCTTGATCAATAAATAAAGGAACACGAATGGTATATCCTGTTTCTAAAACAGCATTTTTTTGTGCGTTGGTAGCGGTATCCCCTTTGACTGCAGGCTCGGCTTCAATAATTTTTAATGAAACCTTATCAGGTAGCATAACCCCTAAGATTTCACCACCAAACATTGTAATTGTAACGTTATCATTTTCTCGCAAGAAATTCATTTCCCATTCTACTTTTTGCTTTGGAACTTCAACTTGTTCATATGTATCGTTATCCATAAACATCAAACCTTCTCCAGCATCATAGAGATATTGCATTGCTTTTTTATCAATATGAGCAGGTTTGATTTTATCACCACTTCCAAAACTCAATTCGACATTGCTTCCTGTGCGTAAGTTTCTAACTTTTGCTTTAACAACCATAGCACTACGTGCTGTTTTATTTTGACTAAAGTCTAGTACAACGTAAATTTCATTTTCATGTTCTATGGTTACTCCTGGTTTTAATTCATTTGATTGTAACATAAGTGATTCTCCTAACTATATCAACTTCTATTTTAATTGATTTTAAAGAATTGTCAATTTTCACATGTATAATCATAACGAACAATATTCAATTCACGCTCATGAAATCCTATGTACGAACAGACAATAAGTGATGCATTGTTATATATTTGCATTTGAAAATCATGATCATTGATTGTTTGAAAACGGATATCAAAACCGTCATAATAAATTTCAAAATCACCCCATAAATCTTTTTCAACTCTTTGTTTTATCGTTTCAATACCGTAGAGTTCAGCATAATGAATTGCAGCTGTTGTTTGTGTATGCACATATATTTGAAGCGTAAGCAAGGATAGGTAGCTAAGCGTAATTATCATGAAAACCATCCCATAGATACTTAAAAATCCCTTTTTTGTTTTAACACCCAAGAATTGCATTGTGTACCTCATTTCTTGTGTATTGTAATTTGACGCAATTATTTTCATAATAAAATTTGATTGTTTTAACATCTTTTAAAAAGATTTGATATCCTTCTTGTAAAAGTAAGTTATTTTTGTATAAGCTAAATTGCATATCTCTATTGAGATAATTAATTTCTAATGTTGTAGGGCTTGCAATCGTAATCGTCTTGGATAGTGCGTAGAGTAATTGTAACTGAATAATGGCAATTTGATCATTACGATAGTATATGTTGGTTTTTGGGTTTGTCATATACCTTAAGCTTGGCGTAATAAGCGATAAAGAAAAACTAACAATGATGAGAGCTAATAAAGTTTCAATAAGATTAAACCCCTGTTTATGGTTTTTCGCTGTCCGTTGTATCATGTTCATCATCCTTATCTATTTCCTTCTCAAATCCACGGTCTTCATAAATATTTTGTATAACTTGCTCATTTTGTTTATTGTTCTGTTGCTTGATAAACATTTGTAGCTTATTAATGGAGATGACACTTGCGAAGAGTAAACTAATCATCACAATTACGATTTGAAACAACAACAAACTTTCAATCAATAAAAACCCCTTTTTATTGAACATTGTGGGTCCCACTTCCAAGTGTAATAACGATTTCCTTATGTGTATCATAATAATTACAAGTTATCGTTGTTGCCATCAGTACGTTACCTCGCTCGTTAAATGTAATTTCATGATTTCCACAATTAACATCCTCATGTAAAAAAGTCTTTTTATGAAGATAGTCTATCGCATTTCCTTGTATGCGTAATGATGTTTTTTCTTTTTTGTTTATGGCATATGACTGTGTGAAAGTTAATAATAGTGATAGTTTTTCCGTTTCGTAAAATAAAATTCCAGATGTTTTCTTCAATACGGGTGTAATTGATAATAAACATCCTATGACAAATAAAATAATGATACTTTCGATAAGTGTATATCCCCTATTTGCCATATGCTTGTCCATTAGATAAGGTAATATTGCTACCGTTAGGACAAGTTGTTTGTGTTTCTTTGATGTAGCCTCCGCTTACCAATTCACTTAAACTTTCTGGAACACTGCCTTTATCAACTTCATAAAGTAAAATTTGCGCATTGATAACATCGACCAATGCCTCACATCCCTTGGTATTGATAATTTCCTTTTTTTGACGAATGTTGGGTAATGTAAGTAAAAAAACCAATGCGATAATTGTTAATACAATAATCATTTCCAAAATTGTAAATCCTTTTTTCATTTTTCTCCTTTCTAAATGGTTTCTAACATTTGTAGTGGCAACAACATGATTTGATACACACAAATAACTAAAATACCAACAAAAGCGTACGATATGATCTGAATTGTAATACCCAGCTTTTGAATTGTATGAAACCATTGTTGTTCTTGTATTTGCGAATAGTGTTTGAGACTGTTCATAAAATCGTTGCTTGCAGAACCTAGTGCATAATATTGCTTAAATCGCTTTGATAAAAAGCGTTCTTTTTGGATACATGTATCCAAATCAATACCATTTTCTAATTTTTTATTGATTATATTTGCGACATGATGTAGTATTGTTTTTTTATCTAATTTGCATAAAAAATGAAAGGACTGTTTTGTACTCAAGCCATTTTTGTGTAGTTCGCATAAGTAAACACTTAAATAAAAGGAAGGGTAAGTGGCAACGAAAGGAATGATATCCATGAACATTCGTAAACATGAGAATTTCATTTTAGAAAATAATCCAATTACTAAAACGCAAAGAAAACAAAAGAATATTACTATCAAAAAAATAGACATGCTTTGCTTCACTATCGTAATGATTACTAATAAATGGTTGTTTTCAGATGGAAAATTTTCCATCATCTGAGGAAGAATAAAACTCGTGAATAAGTGCATTGTTATAAATGAAAAAAAGAAAATAAAGAGTGGATATGCTGATTGTTTTAAAAACTTACGCTTTAAATTCTGCTCAAAGAGATAAAGGTGAATACCACTAGATATTGCTTCATGTAAAGACATAATTTGAACAAAGAAAGAAAGTCGTTTTAAAAATATCGTATCGGCTTCTTTAATGATAATTTCTTCGATTGTTATTCCATTTTTTAATGCACTAATAATTTCTTGATCTTTCATATTCATAAAACTTAATGCTTGTGGAATGGTGTATCCTTTTGAAATTAGTGTCGATAAATATTGCCATTCATAAATTTTAAAATTTAAAATCTTGTTGCGCTTCTTCTTTATAAATCCAATTCTTTTCAACGGCATAAACAATTTGTTTTTGAATATCACGATGATCTTTTGGATAATGGTTATAATCCATGACATAGTTGAGTGCCTCCCCTTCCAGAATCTCATATATACATACACGCTCTTCTCGCTCTTTTCGCAAATAGATTCGCTGATTTGTAACACCTGTTAGAATTTCCTTTATATCATTGTGTAAAACGCCAAAATCCTCTAGACGTTTGACGGCTTCTTTCGCATTTTTAGAGTGAATAGTTGTAAATACCATATGACCACTTAGAGCGCAGCGAACGAGCATTTTTGCGGTTTTTTCATCACGAACTTCGCCTATCATAATGACATCTGGATCATGGCGCAATAGATGCTTAATTCCCTCTTCATAATCAAAGTCCATTTTTTCATTAATTTGTAGTTGTAAGTATGTTTCACTTTGGATTTCAATCGGATCTTCTAGTGTAATTACTTTTAACTTGTGATTTTCACTAATACGTTTTAAAATCGCATGAAGAGTTGTTGATTTACCACTTCCCGTAGGTCCACTAATCAAAACAAGTCCACTGCGAAAGTGCGTCCAAGAGGATAGTGAGTTCAATAAGCTTATATCTTCACTCAAATCTTCTAATTCCAAACATTTATGGTTGTTTAAAATACGTAATACCGCAGATTGGATTTGTGTGGTATGCAAAAAAGCAAAACGAAAATTCAACATCTTTCCTTTATATAAAAAACTAAAATTTCCGCTTTGTGGAACTTTAGAGTTTGCCAAATCAAGATTGGAAATAAATTTCAAATAATGAAAAAAAGCAGCATTTAAATTTTTATTTTTTATTTCTTCAATACCGTAAATTCCTCGTAAATGAATATTTAATACATCCTCCTTTAGTGTAAAATGAACATCAGTCGCATTGCATTTTTCAATGTATTTCATTAAAACATTTATTTTTTTTTTCATTCGCAACATCCCTTTCACACATGTATTATCTAAAACATTATAGAAACCTAAAAAAAAAGATGCTATTGATATCATCTTTTGAAATACGGATTGTTTTGAAACTCTAACAATAAAGTTGTAGCTTCCCCATGACCTGGATATATTGTATAAGAGGGATCATACATTTTTATTTTTTCAATTGAAGCACTCATCTTATTTCGAGATCCTCCCGTCAAGTCATATCGTCCAATCGCGCCCTTAAATAAAATATCTCCACTAAAAATAATATCATCAAAGATCAAAAAACAAGAACCATTGCTGTGTCCAGCTAAATTATCGATAGTAAATTTAAAAGGACCTAAACTCATAGTAGAAGTTAAAGGCAAGACTTTATGAGATACACGAATAGGCGTATGATGTGAAGATGCATTCAATTTAGGATCTTGTAGAAAATCAAAATCTTTTTCGTGCATATAAACATCACACGAAAAAACATTTGCGAAAAAATCAACACCACCAATATGGTCAAAGTGCCCATGTGTTAAAAGAATCGCTTCCACATTGATGTTTTTGTTTTGTAACCTTTGTACAATTCGTTTTGAACTCGTTCCGGGATCAATAATCAAAGCACTATTATTCTTATATACAATGTAACAGTTTGCTTGGATATTCCCTAATGGATATGTCTCAATAATCATAATATTACACCTTTCGAAGTCACTTCTAATACAATTGCTCTATCAATAATCATCGATAAGAAATTTTGAACCATCTTCAAGTTTCACTTCATAATGCAGATCACCCTATTTATCTAGAGTAGAAAGGGTAATACCATATTCTTTAGTGATTTCTGACTTGCGTTTTCCACTCCTGTATAAATTTAGGATTTGTTGTTTGCATTCATTACTGAATTGTCTTCTTTCTCTTCTTGTCATTTATAGTTTTTCACTTTCTTTTAGTATATCAGAACATACTTATCTTTTCTGTCTACTTTATTGTAACCTATTCATCCTGATTTTAGTAGAGAACCGGTTGCAAAGAATATGAACATCAGATAAAATACTTGGCAAAATGGATTAGTGAATTCAAAAAAATTACATTAATGTTTGTGGAAGTGGAAATTATTTAAGTGATGAAGAAAAAGAAAATGCGCGTCTACGAAAAGAGTTTAATAACACAAAAGATGCTCTAGAAATATAAAAAAAGCATGTGCGCACTTTATTATACCAAAATAAAAAAGCCAAAAGGCTTTATTATTTTTTTTCCTTATGTTCAGTCTTTGCATTACAACGTGCACAATATTTTTTAACAATCATGCGTTCTGTTTGGGTTTTTTTATTTCTTGTGCCGATGTAGTTTTCTTCGCCACATTCTGAACATTTAAAAGTAATACGATCTCTCATAGGAACCTCCTTATTGCTAAGCATGAATATAATATCATAGTACGCAAGATAATTCTAGTGGTTTTTATTCTATTTATTTTTTACTACATCAAAATAATACTTTGAAGTTTTTTCAACCAGCTCTGCGCATAGATTTTTTTGATAAGTTTCGGCATTTCTTGATTTAGGAATAACGCAGGCAATAGATATTTCAGGGTTATCATAAGGTGCATAGGCAACCATTGTAGAATTTACCGTTTCTCGTTTAGCAATCCCGTTTTCATAAATTTCATCTTCTGCAGTTCCTGTTTTCGCAGCAATGGAAGCCCCAGCATTTGCATCATTTAAACCGCAAAAACCAGAAGTAATACATTCTCTCATTCCTGTTTTAGCGCGATTTAAGTAATCAATATGATTTCCATAAAGCGTTGATAGAATCGTATTTTTTTCGGTATAAAGAATTGTACTTTTACTATTCACTTCGCTAATCTTATCTAAAAAGTGAGGTTTTATTCGTTTTCCACCATTGGCAATGGTAGCGACATATTGCGCTAATTGCATCGTTGTATAGGTATCGTATTGTCCGATTGCAAAATCCAAGATTTTTCCATACTCATTAGTTGCACCAATATTACCAATTTCTTCATTTGGAACATCAATACCTGTTTTTACACCTAAACCAAACATATTGTAGTATACACGCATATCGTCAAATACATCTTCATTATTGATCAGTAAAGGCTTACTCGGCGTATATGTTGCATCTCCCATTCCCATAGCGATATGCCCCATATATATATTACTGGATTTAGCAATCGCTTGAATATCATTAATTTTTCCATTATATTGCGAAGAACTAAATGCTTCAGAGCCCTGAATAAGAATTGGAGTATCATCAATCACAGTCCCAGGTGATACAACTTTTTCACTCAAGCCCATATACAATGTTGCGACTTTTACCGCACTTCCAATGCGGTTGGCATTCAGATAGGTTGCAGTAGGAATTGATGTGATTTTGTTTCCATTGCTACGATCCAAAGAAACACCAACATTTGCTAAAATAGCACCGGTAGTGGGATTCATAACAACAATATAAACATTTTCTAAATCTTGACGCACACTATCATTAATGGAAGTTTGTAAAACCTCACGTGCATAGGCATCTACTTTTTTTTGGTAATCAAGATTTAATGTCAACTGTAAATCATAACCATTTTTACCAGGGTTGACTTCATTTAATAGTGCTACACCTTGATCATCATAGGAAATTTTCGCAGTGGTTTTGCTTCCCTTCAAATATTTTTCGTAATATTTTTCAAGTCCAGAAATCCCAACACGATCATTTAGTGCATAGTCCAAACTTACATAGTAATCGCTCATTTCAGCTGGAAGTCCTTGATTGCTTGTAGATGTATTCCCTATCAGGGATCGAATTGTTTCATTATTCAAATATTCGCGATTCCAGTCATTGGAAATCGGTTTGAATCCAGGAAACTCATCCATATTTTCAGACAAATGAGATATTTGTTCACTCGTTGCATCATCAATTACTGTCTTATATTGATTGATAGGATTTTTTGTCATACGCATCATTAAATAGTAGAGTTCTTTTTGATCTTCACGAATGTCACCAATTTTCATTCGTTCTATTTTAAGTTCGTAAATAGCATTTTGAACATCTTCTCTTTGTGTTTGCGAAGTAGCATAAGCTTTATATAGATCATCAATCTCACTTTGGTTTACGAGTTCATTAAAAGTATTTTTATGAAAGACTGATTCATAAGCATAATGCATATCGGCAATCTGACGATCTGTAATAGTATAAGCATTCACGCCAATTTTGTCTCTGAATTTTTTTGCTAACTCCCATTCTTCTTTAGATTTTGAATTGATCGATTTAGGAATGAAATAAGATATTGATAAGGAACGTACAGACTGTGCCAAAACAACCCCATCACTGTCAATAATAGATCCCCTTGGCGGTTGAAAAGATTGTATTTCTGCTGTATATGCAACCAATTTTTCATGATATACTTCTTGATTTAACAATTGTAATTGTGCTAAACGCAGTGTTAATGCAACAAATAAAATAGATGTGCAAATAAAAAAGATTTTCATGCGAATATTGATTACTTTTTTACTTTCAACACGTTGTTGGAAAATATCACTCGCGTGCTTTCTTCGATCCATATCTTTTTTTTGAAAAAAATTAAACTTCATACATCCTGCTCCTTAATACTAGTTTAAATATTATAGCATAAAAAAGTAAAACATATGTGAACATTCATATTGCACACCATTTTTTTAATTAATGTTATAATATCAATTAGGTGGTGATATTATGTTACGTGAAAATACACGTCAAATAAAAATTAGAAATGTTGTTATTGGCGGACAAAACAAAGTTATTTTACAGTCCATGTGTTCCTATAAAACAGCTCATATTGAGCAAGTTGTAAAACAAATTTTGGCACTTGAAAAAGCAGGATGTGAACTGGTGAGAATGTCGATTCTTGATGAAGAAGACGCAAAAGCGATCGCACAAATTAAACAACAAACCAATATTCCCTTGGTAGCTGACATTCATTTTAATTATCGTTTCGCCCTCTTAGCTATAGAGAATGGGATTGATAAAATTCGATTAAATCCAGGAAATATAGGTAAGAAGGAAAACGTTGTGCAAGTTGTAGAAAAATGTAAACAGCACAACATCCCCATCCGTATTGGAATCAACAGTGGTTCGCTTGAAAAAGACATTCATGAAAAATATGAAAAACCTTGTGTTGAAGCGATGATAGAGAGTGCCCAACGTCATGTGAAAATTCTAGAAGAATTAGAATTTTATGATATTTGTCTCTCTTTTAAAAGTAGTGATGTTCGCTTGTGTATTGACGTTTATCAAAAAGCGGCATGCAGTTTTCCCTATCCTTTGCATTTAGGGGTTACAGAAGCAGGGAGCTTTACTACCTCATCTGTAAAGTCCAGTGCTGCGTTAGGAACTCTACTTTACATGGGAATTGGGGATACTTTGCGTGTTTCCGTAAATGGAGATCCATTACAAGAAATGGTGATTGCAAAACATTTACTTAAAAGCTTTGGCTTAATTGAAAATACTCCCAATTTAATTGCTTGTCCAACATGTGGAAGAACGCAATTTGATATTAAGCCAATCGTTGATGAAATTGAACAATTTTTACAAACTATCCGCAAGGATGTTAGCGTAGCTATTATGGGTTGTGCAGTAAATGGTCCAGGTGAAGCAAAACATGCTGATATTGCGATTGCAGGTGGTAAAGATGGTGGCTTATTGATTCGTCAAGGTGAAATTATCGAACGTATCCCACAAAATAAGATGATAGAACGCTTAAAACAAGAAATTGAAAATTTTTAAAAAAAGACCGTAAGGTCTTTTTACTTTGTAATATCCAAAAATTTTTGTTTTTTCAACATTGAAATTTCTTCTTTGTAAGGAGGGATTTTATGAATATATGGAGTTTCTAAGATTTTAACAACATGAGCAATTCGCTCATTATTGACAATCGCACAAAGTGTCGAAAAGCCAATTTCACCATGACCAATATTTGCATGACGATCTTTTCTTGATCCCTGTACATTCTTTGAATCATTTACATGAATGCAGGCCAAGCGATGTAAACCAACAATGCGATCAAATTCATCTAATAATGTATCAAAATCATGAAGATCATAACCGGCATCATGCATATGACAAGTATCCATGCAAACACGCAGGTGTTCTTTCTTCTCGCAATGGTCAATGATATAGCGCAACTGTTCAAAGCTATATCCAAGCTCACTGCCCTTTCCCGCCATTGTTTCCAAAGCAATATTCACATGTCGCATATTTTGCATAGCTATATTCAAGCCTTTGATAACTTTCTTTAATCCAATTGTTTCACCCGCCTTGACATGGCTTCCAGGATGTAATACTAAATATTTTGCACCAATGGCATGTACTCGATCGATTTCTTGGCGTAGAAAATCTACACCAAGTGTAAAAATTTCTGGCTTTACAGCATTGGCCAAATTGATAATATAAGGTGCATGTACAATCATATGCTCCATCGCTATATTATGTTTTTTCATAAGTGCTTGTGCTTCGATAATTTTCAATTTTGTTATTGCTTGTCGTTTTGTATTTTGTGGTGCACCACTATAAATCATAAGTGCATTTGCCCCATAAGATATGGCATCACAAACACTACCATAAACATATGCAGGTGCGCTCATCGAGACATGGCTACCGATGATCATACATCACCTCTTTTGGCTTGTTGTCTTGCTTTCGCCTTCGCTTTTGCTTGCTGCTTGATTTCTTTTTGCACCATCGCTCGTTTTGCTTTTCGTTTAAGTTTTTCCACTTGCTCTTTCTGCTTTTTTTTATATCCAGGTTTGATTTTTTTCGTTTTTGCTTTCACTAGTTTTGAAATTTCAATTTCCAAAGGATCATCTTTTCGCTTGCGTTTATAAAAAATGGGCTGTATTGTTTTTCGCGTATTTTGGACAATTTTTTCATGATGAAAATGAATTCCTTTTGATTGTAATAAACGAATCGCTGTCTCGTCATTTTCTTTGTATAATGCAAAACAAGTTCCACTTTTCCCTGCCCTACCCGTTCTTCCTGCACGATGAATATAAAAATCAAGTTCTTTTGGGAACCCTAGTGAGATAACATGGGATACACCTTCAATATCCATCCCACGTGCAGCAATATCGCTAGCGACGATATAACGAAATCGCATACTTTCAATGTCTTTGATCGCCTTTATGCGATCGCGATTATTGAGATCACCATGTAATTCCACCAGGTCATATCCATTATCGCGCATCTGGAAAGCAACTTGAACTGCATCACTTCGCGTATTGGTAAAAATCAAGCATAAATAAGGATCAATGGATGTTAATACCGTAAGCAACATATCTTTATAGCTATGATGCTTACAACCAATTAAAACATGATTAATTCGAGGTTTAAATACCACATCTTCTTTAATATTTGTAATTTGTGGTTGATGCATATATCGTTTCAAGAAAAGTTTTAAAGCTTCGGGAATTGTTGCTGAGAAAGATAATATCTGTAATTTTTTCATTGTCGAACAAATCGCATCGATATCTTCCAAAAAACCATACTCTAACGTCATATCTGCTTCATCAATAACGAGTATTTTCGCGGTTTGCAGTAATAATGTCTGTTCGTTTAAAAATAAATCTTTCATTCTTCCTGGTGTTCCAATCACAATATGTGGTTGTTGTTTTAATTGCTTGCTCATTTTTGTTTTTTCGATACCACCAGTAATTAACTTTATTTTGATATCCTTATCTACTTTTTGCATCAGCAAAGCCTTTTTATATATTTGTAGTGCCAACTCACGTGTAGGCGCACTAATAATCGCCTGTACCTGATTTTTCGAGGAGTCGATCATATCCAAAATAGGAATTAGAAAGGCATGTGTCTTCCCTGTTCCCGTTTGAGAAATCCCAATAATGTCTTTGTGTTTTAAGGCTATAGGGATGAGTTGTTCTTGAATTTTTGTTGCATTATGAAAGCAATTCATCGCAATGAATTCCATTGTTTTCTGCTTTAAATTAAATTGATTAAATGTTGACATAATAACCTCATTTCCTTATGTATTATATATTAGAATAGAATATTTATCAAAGATTTGTATTTCTTTTGGTATATTGCTTGTAACTTTATGAAAGGATACTATAATGAATGGAAAGAGGTTTTCTATGGAAATAATAAAAGTTGTACCACAAGGATATTGTAAAGGTGTTGTTAGAGCCATTCGTATTGCTAAAGAAACACGTGAAAAATATCCATGTGAAGATATATTTATATTGGGAATGCTTGTGCATAATACCTATGTGATAAATGCACTTGCAAAGATGAATATAAAAACGATCGAAGACAAACGACTTTCCCGAGAAGAACTTTTAAAAAAAATTAATCATGGAGTCGTTATTTTTACAGCACATGGTGTTGCAAAAAAGATAAAAAACATGGCAAATGCGAAAGGTCTTATTTGTGTTGATGCGAGTTGTCCAGATGTTATCAATACGCAACAAATCGTGGATAAACATCGCGCGTTGGGCTATGAAATCTTTTATGTTGGGAAGAGAGGACATCCTGAAGCTGCTGCTGTTTGTGAGTATGATAATCATATTCATCTAATTGAAACGCTATGGGATGTCGATCATTTGCAAGATTATGAAAAAATCCTAGTAACAAACCAAACAACTATGTCCATTTTTGATACACAGGAAGTATTTGAAAAGATCAAGAGAAACTATCCTCATGCTAAATTTTCTAAAGAGATTTGTAATGCAACTAAAACTAGACAAAATGCTATTCACGAATTACAAGATGTTGATGTTTTATTTATTGTTGGTGATTCTCATAGCAACAATTCAAAGCGCTTGGTTCAAATTGGTAAAGAACGAGGCGTTAAACATGTGTATTTAATTGAAAGTGTAAATGATATACAAAAGAAAATGATATCAAATGCCAAGTATGTCGCAGTTAGTGCTGGTGCTTCAACTCCTACTTATCTTATTAAGCAAGTACTCAATGCTTTAAAACAAGGTAATTTCGAAAAACGGTGTATTGATTTGTCTAATATTATTTGATTAAAAATTTTAAATGCAACAGTCTAAGTAGATAATGTATTTGATTATTTATGATAAAAAAAGAGACACTGTATAAAAGAGTCTCTTTTTTTGTTGCAAGTTATACATGATTATATTTTTTCATAAGATTTCTTAACGTTAATATAAAAAATGAAAATATTAACATAGCGAAGTACGAATTGATCTCATCATCAATTCCCGTTTTAATTAAATCATTTATCTCTTTGTTTTCGATGTTTAATATCAAAGTAAGCGATTGACCATCATCTGTTGTAAACAGAACCATATACCGCCCTGCTTTGGAAAAATCAACATTTGACCAATCTGCTTTTATTTTAATATTATTACCGAACTTATTTTTTGCAACAACTGCAAAATCCGAAATCGTAGGTTTTTTATTCCCGAGTGTTATTGTGAGATCTGTTCCAAAAATCATTCTTTGATCTTTCATAACAGTTAATTTGACGATGAACTCTTGATTATCTTCGGTGTATAATCGAACACGATATTCTCCAGGTGTATCTAACTTCGCACCCGATAAATCAAGGAATACCTTTATTGCATCCCCTTTTATGTTGGTTGCTTTTGCTTTGAAGTCTTCCACTGTTGGCGCTTTATCCCCTATAAACATAAGAAAATCTTCACCTGCAATTGTTTTTTTAGCCTTTACGATTAATTTTACACTTAGTGTTTGATCATCTGCTGTATATAATCTAATGGGATATTCTCCTGGAACATTGATATCAGCACCTAATAAATCAAGCGATACTGTGATGAGCTTTCCATCAATATCCGTAGCTTTTGCTTTAAAATCTGCAACCGTTGGTACATCATCACCAACATACATACTGAAATTTTCGGCTGTGATAGACTTTTGGTTAGCTTTTACGATCAGTTTTACACTTAGTGTTTGATCATCTGCTGTATATAATCTAATGGGATATTCTCCTGGAACATTGATATCAGCATCTAATAAATCAAGCGATACTGTGATGGGCTTTCCATCAATATCCGTAGCTTTTGCTTTGAAATCAGCAACCGTTGGTGCATCATCACCAACATACATACTGAAATTTTCGGCTGTGATAGACTTTTGGTTAGCTTTTACGATTAGTTTTACACTTAGTGTTTGATCATCTGCTGTATATAATCTAATGGGATATTCTCCTGGAACATTAAAATTAGCCTCGCTAAAATCTGCAAAAACATCAAGCCTTTTTCCTCGACTATCGGTGGCCTTTGGGTTGAAATCATCAACCGTTGGTGCATCATTGCCAACATACATCTTAAAATTATTAGCAGTGAGTGATTGACGGCTCGACTTTACACTCAACTTTACACTCATTTCTTGTCCGTCATCTGTATAAAGTCTCACTGTATATTCACCGGCTGTATTAAAATCTACCGTAGACAAATCAATATAAACATCAATTTTTTGACCAATTAAATTTGTTGCTGCGGCATTGAAGTCATCTACAACAGGTATAGGATCTCCTATATACATAACGAAGTCAGTGCCGATAATGAATTGTTGGGGTTCCATTTGTTCCCAAACATAAGTAGTGGTATTTGCAGGACCTGTTAATAAGTATGTTTCCATCAACTGCTCGGCAGTTAATTTCTCTCCGGCTGGTTTATGCGAACTACCCTCACCTATTGCTTGCCAATTTCGTGTTCCCGCAGCATAGTAGTCTACGGTAGTATCATTAATATAAACTGGTGTTCCTTTTATTGGTGCCTCTTGAAACTTAGCATCTATGTTATGAAATTTAAAATTAGGACCAAGTGTAATTTTCCACAACCGATTTGTATTGGAAAAGATTCCCGAAATATCCTCAACTTTAGAAGTATTCCAATTGCTTAAATCTAAACTTTCAAGTTTTTTGGTATCGCCGAACATATAAGACATATCACTTACCTTTGAGGTATTCCAATTTGTGACATCCAGACTTGTTAAACTACTATTCTTATAAAACATATCTTCCATGTCTATCACATTTGAAGTATCCCAGTCGCTCACATCGAGGTGCTGTAAACTGCTATTACCAAAAAACATATCTTCCATGTCTGTCACATTTGAAGTATCCCAATGGCTGACATCTAAACTTGTCAAACCACTTGCGCCATCAAACATAAAGGACATATTATTAACATTAGCTGTATTCCATGAATCAACATCTAAAGTAATCAAACTGCTTGCATTGTAAAACATATCTTCCATATCCATCACTTTTGAAGTATTCCATCCGCTCACATCTAAGCTTGTAAGTTCGTGTAAATCAAAAAATATACTTTTTAAGTTGGTTACATTTGAGATATCCCAATCACTGACATCCAAACTCATTAAACTACTGGCACCATGAAATAAATAAGACATATCGTTTACCTTTGAGGTATTCCAATTACCAACATCCAAATTTGTTAAACTAGAGGCACCATAAAACATATAAGACATATTTTCAACGCTAGAAGTATCCCAACCACTGACATCCAAATTAACTAAGCTATTTGCGCCATCAAACATATAGGACATATTCACTATCTCTGAAGTATTCCATCCGGTCATATTTAAATTCACAAGATTACGCAATTGATAAAACATTCTTTCTGTGCTTGTTAAATTTACAGTATTCCAATCACTGACATCCAAACTCACAAGATTGTCTAACCCATAAAATATTCTTTCCATATTCGTCGCATTTGAGATATCCCAACCACTTACATTTAAGTTGGTTAAACTACTGGCATCATTAAACATATACGAGAAATCAGTTATATTCGAAGTATTCCAATGGCTGACATCTAAACTTGTTAATTTACTAGCTCCATTAAACATATCACTCATATCACGAACATTTGCGGTATCCCAATGCTGGACATCGAGGCTTTCTAAAGAACTGGTTTTACCAAACATGTAAGACATAGTTATTACCTTTGATGGTTTCCAATTGCTCACATTTAGATTTGTAAGACTGCTGGCTTGATAAAACATGTCTTCCATAATAATTACATTGGAAACATCCCAATTGCTAACATCAAGTGTTGTTAATGCAGCGTTTCCATAAAACATATCTTCCATTGACTCTACTTTGGAAGTATTCCATTTACTGGTATCTAGCGCTTCTAAACTGGATGCACCATCAAACATAAAAGACATGGTTGTTACATTGGAAGTATCCCAGCCACTGACATTAACACTTTTTAGACTGCTGGTGTTGTAAAACATATCTTCCATAACGGTTACATTGGAAGTATCCCATCCTCCAACATCAATATTACTAAGGCTACTTGCTTTTCCAAACATAGAAAACATAGTTGTGACATTGGATGTGTCTAAATCACGTAAATCAAGCGTTGTTATCAATGATAGATCATGAAAAAGATAGGAAGAATCTGCTGCTGCTACTAAGGGCCCATCCAAAAAGATATGTTGAATATCCTCTGCAACCCAGTTTTTTATCCGTGTTCCGTTTTCTAATTCACCTTCATGAATGGTAAGTGTTCCACTGTGTGTATCAAAATCCCAACTACCTTGCCTCATTCCATTCGTTTGGTTTTGAGTACTTTTAGCAATAGGAGCAACGTTAGAGTGTATAGAAATAGGAATGTCTTTCTCTTGTTTCTCATGATCTGCAATATTTTTTCTTAATGCTTTTGCATATGCTTCATTTATTGACAATAAACGATTATCCACATATGTATGTGTTTTTTCATGTTTGAATTTTTCTTCTGCTGAATGCAGCGTTGTTGTGTTATTGAAAAGTAATAAAATAATAGTAAAAAATATTATCGTATTTACAATCATTTTTAGTTTTTTCATTTTATTCTCCTGTAAAAACAAATCATTATAATTAAGTATTAAATAAAAAGGATTCATATTTACATCATTATGTCCTATCACTATTTTATCACTATCATGTTTTTTTTCAACTATCATATCTTCAATTATGATTTATTTTCACATTTCTCATAATTTTTTTTTATATACACCTCATTCCCACTCTTTTTTTTGAAAAACCGATAAAAAAAGACAATTCTCATCATGATTGTCTTCCGTATAATATTATTTTCCTCTTTTAACTTTACGCGCAGCTTCTGATTTTAATTTTTTCTTTACGCCTGGCTTTACATAATATTCTCTTTTACGAGCTTCAGCAAGGGTACCGTTTCTAGAAACTTGGCGTTTAAAGCGGCGAAGTGCATCATCAAGTACTTCGTTTTCTTTTACTACTACTTTCGGCATGGAATCAACCCTCCCTTCTGAACAATGCTATTATATATAAAATCAAATCAAAATGCAAACAATTCGTTCAATTTTTATTCATTTTTATCAATATCAAAATTATTTAAATAGTATTTCTTTATGCAATCAATAACAGCTACATTATCCCCTAACCAAGGCATTCTTCCATTTTCACGATACATAAAGGTTTCGTCTCCCTTCCCTAAGATAAGAATGGTATCGTTTTTATTGGCAGATTCAACAGCTTGACGAATTGCATCATAACGTTCTTCAATAAAAATGGTGCGAATATTTTCATGAATTCCACTGCGAATTTCTTCGGCAATCAATTTGGCACTTTCATCGCGCGGATCATCTTCGGTAAGAATAATGTAATTACAGTACTGACTCGCAATTTCACCAAAAACTTTTCGTTTTGCTTTATCTCTACGACCAGCACTACCAAAAACACTAATAATATCACCATTATCCTCTGTAATCATTTTCGCATATTCATAAATTTTTCTTAAACCGTCTGGAGTATGCGCAAAATCAACGATAACATTAAATGGTTGTCCTTCATCAATGATTTCTAAACGTCCTTCCACTTGGCTTAAATGAGCTGTGTATGGAAGAATATTGTCTAGTGGGATTCCACTTTGATGAACGCAGGCAATTGCACAGAGTAAATTATAAATATTGTACATGGCGATTAAATTCGTTTTTACAGGATATGTTTTATTTTCGTACAATAAATCAAACGATGATCCTGTTTTATCTAATGTTAAATTCAACGCCTGATAATCGCTCTCTTTTTGAATTCCATAGCTAATAATCCTAGCACGGCTTTCTAAAGACAAAGCATCATAGCATTCTTCATCATGATTTATAATCGAAACTCCACTTTCCTTAACTAGGGAAAATAAACGTTTCTTAGCATTAAAATAATTTTCCATTGTCCCATGAAAATCAATATGATCATAGCTAAAATTTGTAAATGCAACAATATCGAAATCTATGGAATCTACACGCTTTTGTTCAAGACCATGTGAACTCACTTCCAAAGCTACCGCTTTTACATTATCCGCTACCATATCCGCTAATACATTGTTGAGCATAAGCGCATCCGGAGTTGTAAGATCTGGCGAACGATGAACATTGTTATAGCTAATAGAAATTGTCCCAATATAACCACAAGGTGCAAAATGATCATAAATGTCTTTAATAATATTAGTCACTGTACTTTTACCATTTGTTCCGGTAACACCAAAGACACATAAAGATTCACTTGGATAATGATAAAACTTAGCTACTACTTGATTTAGCGTATCATTTACGGATACCACTTGGATATAGGCAATATCTGGACTATGTTTTTTTATTTCTTCACTATGCACAATACAAATTGCACCATTTTCAATCGCCTTATCAATAAATTTATGGCCATTTGTTAAGATACCATCTAGACAAAAAAACATTCCATTTGCCATTTTATTACGTGAATCGTTGTGTAAAGATGCAATTTCAATTGCTGGTGCATCTTTAAAAATTTTATTTAATTTCATTTGTGGTTCCCCTTTATTTTTCATCAATAATCAAATGTTGATCATTATAGTCGCTTACAACTTCTTTAACAAACTGATTACACTGCGTTTGACTTCCTTTCTTAACAACCATTTCATATTCATTGGTGTGCCCATGAAGATAGCCGTCTTTCACATATTCATATAATACAACAACCTCTCTTTTTATCCAAGACTTACGATAATTTTGGTGTAGCTGTTTTGCAATCTCTGAAATCTCCTTACATCGTCTTTTTTTAATATTATTGGGGATAGGATCTAAAAAAAGAGCGGCTTTGGTCCCATCACGTTTAGAATAAGGAAAAACATGAAGAAAAGAAAAGTTGATATCAAGAATGCATTGCTTTGTTTCTTCATATAAGCAATCATCCTCTCCTGGAAACCCTAAGATAATATCACTCGATATAGAAATATCAGGAATTTGTGAGCGAATATAGGCAACTCGATCTTTGAATGTTTTTACTGTATATGGGCGATTCATTGCATTCAAGATTGTATCACTTCCTGATTGTAACGGAATATGAAGATTGCGACCAACTTTAGGATTGTCTTTTATAAAGGCGATGAATGCATCACTAATTTCACTAATTTCAATAGACGATATACGAATGCGTTCTAATCCATCAATGCAACAAAGATCTTTTAACAAAGCAAGCAATGAGGAAGCAACATCAAGCCCATAACGACCACTATGAATACCTGTAAGTACTATTTCTTTATGGTTAGAAGCAACTAATTTTTTTGCAGCAGCAATTACTTTTTGCGGATGTAGTGAGCGCTCTTTTCCACGTGCATAAGGGATAATACAATAACTGCAAAATTGATTACAGCCATCTTGAATTTTTAAAAACGCTCTTGTTTGATGAGCAAAGGCATGTACGCTTACATCTTCAAAATTGCTGATTGCCTCGTATGTTTCAACAGCATCAATATCATGTTTATTTTCAAGAGCATTAACAATATATTCACTCAAACGATGCTTTTGCGAACTACCAATTAAAATATCCGCCTGCAATGCTTCTTTATCAATGGTTGTTTGCACAAAGCAACCAACCACGCAAATAAGGGCATCTGGATTGTTCTTTTTAGCAGCGTGTATCTTTTGCCGTGATTTACTTGCTGCATTGTTGGTTACAGAACAAGTGTTAATAATATATATATCAGCAACTTCCTTGAAATCAACTTCTTGAAAGCCTTTCTCTTGCAAAGCTTCGATATAACTCTGCGATTCATACGTATTTACTTTACAACCCAAGGTTGCAATTGCAAAGTACTTCATGATGGCACCTTCGCAAGTTGCTTCAATATATATTTTTTATCACGTTCTTTTAATGCAACAAGTTGCAGTATATATTCTATAAATGTTTTTTCATTTTGCTCAAAAAACAAAATTGCGATATGCGCGAGTATATCCCTGCTTGTGTCACGAGGAAGCGATATATGACATAACTCGCTATTTCCATGGTAAAAATATAAACAATGTTGCATATAAAACATAACCGCAAAAAAATCATCTTTTTCATAAAAAATCTCCCCACTACAAAATTTAGGATTTAAAAAAATATGACCATAATAATGCTTGTTTACCATGATATCTTTAAAATCATCTATATAGTTTTGATATTTTTTTAGATCAAATAATACCATTTCATCATCATAAATACGATTCCATTCTTCATTAAAAAAGGGAATGTAAATATTTTGATTTTGAATTTTTTGATTAGGTAAACAATGGGCAACCAATTGTGTTTCATAGGTTAATAAACGACGTTTCTCACTATAATCTAAAGATTGATAATTGTCATTCATCATATTTTTCGCTTCTGCATAAGCGCGCTCAATAGCTTGCTTATTTAAAATTCCTTGATAAATTATTTCATTATACAAAAAGGATAAAATATTTTTTTGTGCGTAATCTAGATGTACACGCTGAAATGCAAGATGCATTTGTTGAAGCTTTTTTTTGTATGCTTGATCTGTATCTAATGGATGATCCAAGCGTTTGTGTAATCGTTTAAAAACTTTGTTCATAGACACCTCTTTTATTCATATTCATACATAATGTTTGCAATTAGGGAAAGCCCTGCGGTTTCAGCACGTAAAATACGCTTACCAAGGGATACTTGGATGAATCCCATTGCTTCTAATTGTTGAATTTCCGTTTCATCAAAGCCGCCTTCGCAACCAACAACCATCGTTATGGAAGTCACCTTTGGATATTTTCGCAAAATGTCTTTTAGTTTCATAGACTGTGTATTTGCTGCTTCATATGCAACCAGTTTCAACTCCGCGTCATACATTCCTATATCTTGTAAGCATATCGCTTTTGTCACGCTGGCCAAGGAATCGCGACGAGCTTGTTCACAAGCTTCCAATGCTATTTTATTATAGCGCACAATTTTCTTATCGGTTTTATCATTTGCTTTAACAACGCTACGTTTTGTGAATAAAGGAACAATTGTATCTACGCCTAATTCACACGCTTTCTGAACAAGGAAATCAAAGCGATCACCTTTCATCACGGCTTGTATCAATGTTAAAGAAAACGCTGTGTCATAGCGAGTTAGTGTTTTACAAACAGTGCCTAAAACAACATCATGGATAGTTAGTGATACTAAATAGACCTTGTTTGCGCCATCCACGACTTTAACAATTTCTTTTGTTTTCATTCTCAACACACGTTTTATGTGATGCTGTTGTTCTTCGTTAAACCTAACAATTCCATCGTTTGCGATTACTTCATTT
This sequence comes from Breznakia sp., assembly GCA_047973225.1. Classification (GTDB taxonomy): domain Bacteria; phylum Bacillota_I; class Bacilli_A; order Erysipelotrichales; family Erysipelotrichaceae; genus JBKEBQ01. Next base: position 40,490 of record JBKEBQ010000053.1, read on the forward strand.
ATAAAATATTGTTGCATATTCTCACCTTTTCTTACAATACAAACATTTATGATAAGAAAAATAAATCCAACATCGGACTTATTTACGTTCTTCTTGATACATATGTTTCAAATTTGTCTTCATTTTTTCATACAAAACAATATAGTTTGATAATTCTTCTTGTGTAAAAAAACGATATTTCTCACTAATATAACTATCCAATACCATATCTGACTTGACTAAGGTCTTGGTTCCTAAAGAAGTTAAATGCAAAGATGTCGCGCGTTTATCATTTTCATTTCTTCTAATTTCCACAAATTCACTCTTTACAAGTCGTTTGATTGAAACGCCAACAGATGCTCTAGACAATCCCAAATGTTGGGCAATTTCATATTGATTACATCCTGCATGTAAATAAACATAAGCCATAATGCTCGGCTGTCCCTCGTGAATTTGAATAGCTTGTAGACGTTTATATAGGACTTTCTCTTCTAACCAACGCAATTCTTTTTCAAGTGTATACAATTTTTTATTTTTTTGCATATCAAAAACCTCTATTTCATCTTATAATTAAGTAACCCAAATTCCAAATGGAAAACATTGGTTACTCTTTGTTTCCGTTATTTGCCAAGCTACGCAATTGTTTAACTTCATACGGTTTGAGTCGCCGATAGGAACCTTGTGATAAATCATCAACACGTAAATATGCCAATTGGCTACGATGCAGTCTGGTTACGCGGTAACCGAAGGCTTCCATCATTCTTTTTATTTGCCGGTTTTTTCCTTCATAAATAGTCAGATCTATCGACATTTGATTACGTTTGTGATCTTTTTCCGTAATTTTATATTTTGCGGGCAATGTAACATATCCATCATCTAGAGTAATTCCTTTTTTTATTTGCATCAATTGCTTAGGCGATAGTATCCCATTGATCGTAAGATTATATTTTTTTGGTAAATGATATTTGGGATGAATCACTTGATTCGCAAATTCGCCATCGTTGGTAAGAATTAATACACCGCTTGTGTCATAATCCAAACGTCCTACACTAAAAAGGCGCTCTTTACTATCGATTAAGGAAACTACGGTCATGCGATCAAATTCATCATCGTTTGTACACATTGATTTTTTAGGCTTGTTCATTACATAATAAACTTTACTCTCCTTCTGAATGCTTTTTCCATCAACTTCAATGTTATCATTGCGTTTTACCAAATATCCCATTTCACGTAAAATTTCACCATTTACTTTTACACGACCTTCTAAAATTAATGCTTCGGCTTTTCTTCTTGATGCGATGCCACTTGCTGCAATTACTTTTTGTATTCGATCCATTTTGCTCCTTACAGTATCGTTATTGTTCATTGAACAATTCTTCTTGTACTTGTACTTCATATTCATCTAGCTCTGGCAACTCCTTTAAACTTTCCAATTTGAAAGAATCCATAAATTCGGTAGTTACTTCATAAAGAAATGGGCGCCCTGGGGCATCACTTCTACCTGCCTCTTTTAGAAGTGAGCGAGCCATTAATTTTTTTATCATCATATCCGCACCTACGCCACGGATTTCTTCAATTTCAACCCTTGTAATTGGTTGTTTATAGGCCACTATCGCAAGTGTTTCCAAAGCTGCACTTGATAAGTTTGCCATTTTTGTGTTGGAAAACAATTTTTCTGCATATGCATAGACTTGTTGTTTACTAACAAATTTATAGATACCACCAAAGTGAATGAGCTCTATTCCATGATCTTCACACAAAAAAATATTACGTAATACCTCTATTTCTTCGTGAAGTTGTACTTTTGAAATCTCAAGCGTATCCAATAACTGTTGTTCGCTCAATCCCTCATCTCCACTCAAAAATAATAATCCTTCTATAATATGCTTCATATTAGTCCTCACTTTTTATCCAAATTACATCATTTTTGTCAATTACAAAACTAATTTCTGAATTCTTGATAAAATCCAAAATTGCCAAAAATGATATAATAATCATATGCAAATTTGTACAATCTTTGCACAATTCATCAAAAGAAATTTTTGTTTTCAGATGCTTTAAACGCTCCCTTAAGCAGATAATTCGCTCATCAACACTCATTTCTTTGATCGTGATTTTTGCTTGTAAGGGCTGTTGTAAATGATACCTGCGAATTACTCGATTCATAGCCTTAATCAAGTCATAAGGGTTAGCCTTAAACTCGCCAACAATAACTTGACTTAGCCATTTATCTGTTTCTTTTGAAATTGGCTTTTCCATTTGTTTGCTACGTTCTTCATATTTTTTTAAAAATGTTTCACTTGCCTCTTTAAATTTTTGATATTCCAACAAACGACGCACTAGTTTATCACGTTGATCTTCTTCGTACTCTTCAACAATTTCTATTTTTTCTTTTGGTAATAATTTTTTGCTTTTATATTCAATTAAACCTGCCAACTCACTCAAAAATTCACTTGCAATTTCCAAAGACATTTTTTCCATTGAATTCAAATAGGCAAGATATTGATCTGATAAAGCATTCATATCCAAATCAAACAAATCCAACTTATTCTCTTTGATAAGATGTAGCATCAAATCAAGTGGTCCTGCAAATTCTTCTATTGTTACTTCAAATGACATCTTATCACCTCACTTCATTCCTTACCTATTATACATAATTTTCACTACAAAAAGAATGAGAAATCTCATTCTATATCAAAAAGTGTTTCATTATGAGGAATCTGCAAATGTTTATAAGCTTTTGGACTCACTACTCGCCCTCGAGGTGTGCGGTTGATAAACCCAATTTGAAGTAAATATGGCTCATAAACATCTTCTAAAGTCATGGATTCTTCACCAATGCTAGAAGCAATCGCTTCAAGTCCGACTGGGCCACCCTGAAAACGTTCAATAATACCACGTAAATACTTGTGATCTACATCATCTAAACCCAAATGGTCAACTTTTAAACGATCTAAAGCCATGGCTGCAATATTTTGAGAAATGACTCCATGATTCATCACTTGCGCAAAGTCACGAACCCGTCGAAATAAACGATTTGCGATTCGTGGAGTTCCTCTAGATCGCAAAGCTATTTCATGAATTGCTTGTGTTTCAATAGACGTATCCATAACCAGTGAGGTGCGTTGAACAATCTTTTCAACATCCGCAATGTCGTAATATGCTAGCTGAGAAACAATTCCAAAACGATCCCTTAAGGGAGCACTCAAATCTCCAGCTCTTGTAGTTGCACCGACAAGGGTAAAGGGTGGTAAGTCAAGACGAATACTGCGTACGCTAGCCTCTTTACCTACAACAATATCCAAAGCATAGTCTTCCATCGCAGGGTATAAAATTTCTTCAATATTTTTGGACAAGCGATGAATTTCATCGATAAATAAAATATCACCAGGTTCTAATTGTGATAGAATAGCAGCCAAATCGCCACTTTTTTCAATGGTAGGTCCACTCGCCGTTTTGATATTGGTTCCCATTTCGTTTGCGAGAATATAGGATAAAGTTGTTTTTCCCAATCCTGGAGGACCGTATAACAATACATGATCCAAAGCTTCACTTCTTTGTCTTGCAGCTGTAATAAAAATTTTTAAATTTTCTTTTAAATCCTTTTGCCCAATATATGCATCCAGCGTTTGTGGACGTAATGTTGGTTCATCATCCATATCAAACGATTGGGCAGAGACTAATCTTTCATCCATGGCTTAACTCCTTATTTAGCAAGCAATGCAAGTGCTTGTTTGATGTAGTCATCCGCAAAGCTTTGCGGATGATGACGTAATGTTTTTACAACAGCAGTGATTTCACTGCTTTTATACCCCAATGACTTTAATGCTTCGATCGCAAAATCCAATTCTTCATTTTGCGTTGGTGCCTGTTCACTTTCTACTAATTTACCTTTTAAATCCAAAACAATTTGCGATGAAGCCTTCGCGCCAATGCCAGGTAATTTTTTTAAAAAAGCAATATCATTCGTTTCAATTGCATGAATAATGCTAGCACTTCCACCAATACCAATAGCGTTGATTGCAATTTTTGGACCAATTCCCTTTACGCTAAGCAATCGCAAAAACAAATCATGTTCCTCTATCTTTATAAATCCAAATAACAATTGTGCATCTTCTCGTATATGTTGATATGTATATAATAAAACCGTTTCTCCCAATGAAAGTGAGCTAGGATTGGACATCATAATGCGATAACCAATTCCATGATTATCAATAAGTACACTTTCTTGGGTATAGCTATGTACCTTTCCACTAACAAAAGCAATCATATTTTCTCCTATCTGGATATCCATATATTCACAGACATCCGCGTTATTTCCTAATTCTACTCAAAATCTATATTTAGTTGTACGGGGCAGTGATCACTACCTAAAACATTGGCTAATATTTTAGCATCTTTTAGTTTATCATCCAGATCGCTGCTCACTAAGAAATAATCAATTCTCCATCCTGTATTGCGCGCTCTTGCATTCATTCGATAACTCCACCAAGAATATGCACCTTCTAGATTGGGATAAAAATAACGAAATGTATCTGTAAATCCTGAAGATAACAAAGCTGTAAATGCTTCTCTTTCTTCATCAGAAAAACCCGCGTTTTTATGATTGGTTTTTGGATTTTTTAGATCAATTTCTTGATGTGCAACATTTAAATCTCCACAGATAATAACGGGTTTCTGTGTTTTTAAATGAGCAACAAATGCTTTAAAATCGTGTTCCCATTGCATCCGATATGCTAATCGTAAAAGCCCCTCTTTTGAATTTGGTGTATAAACATTAACCAAATAAAATTGTTCAAATTCACAGGTAACAACGCGTCCCTCTTGATCATGTTCTTCTATCCCGATGCCTTTGCTTACCCGTAATGGTTTTGTCTTTGTGAAAGTAATCGTTCCTGAATATCCTTTTTTTACAGCACTGTCATAATACTGATAATATCCATCACTATAAATTTCAACTTGACCTTCTTGCATCTTAGATTCTTGAATACATAAGATATCTGGTGATTCCTGTTCGAGAAATTCATAAAAACCTTTATTTATAGCAGCACGTATGCCATTTACATTCCATGATATTAATTTCATAAACTACCTCTTTTCTACTTATGTATTATATAAGAAAAAATCGAGAAAAGCTAATCACTAACAAAAAAAGAAACAAAATGTTTCTTTTTCATCAAGTTTTTATTTAGCACTTAGGGCAGCCATCGTAATATAGTTGTATGGCTGATTGAAGTGAGGTAAGAAAAAAATATCTAATAGTTTTAATTTATCAATTGTTAATCCTTCTTGGATTGCCAAAGAGAACATATGAATACCCATTGAAATATCATATTTACTTGCCATTTGTGCACCAAGTATTCTTCTTGTTTTAGCATCATACACAATTTTAATCCAGACTTTTTCATTATTTTCTTCAATAAAAGCTGGTTTTTGTAAATCTTCAAAACTTGTTGTTAAAACATCATACCCAAGACTTTTTGCCTTGTGAGCAGACAATCCTGTTGATACCATGCTCAATCCATAGATATGAATTCCATTAGATCCTTGAACACCAACACTTTCAAGCTGTGTTCCACAGACATTATGCGCAGCAACGACACCAGAGCGAACAGCATTGGTAGCAAGTGCAATATATTTTTTTGTCTGTGTAGCATTATCATATACAATCGCACAGTCCCCGATCGCATATACATTGGGATCGCTTGTACGTTGCGTTTTATCGACATCATAGGCATGATTTTCAAACAGATCTAAGTGTTCACTTCCCAATTTTGTATTGGGTTTAAATCCAACTCCAAATACGACCATATCGGTAGCAAAAGATCCTTTATCCGTACGTATTCTTTCAACTTTTCCATTCCCTTCAATAGCTTCAACTTTTTGATTATACGCAAGTTGAACACCATTTTTTATTAAGTTTTCATTCATTAAATCACAAAATTCTGCATCATAGTAGTTAGAAAGACAAGTATCACAAATATCAATCATCGTAACATCTTTACCTTTGCGCTTAAAAGCTTCTGCAAGTTCAACGCCTATGTAGCCAGCACCAACAATACTAACATGTTTGATGTCTGGTTTGTCGTGGAGTTTATCAATCACCTCTTGGGCATTTTGAAACAATTTCACAAATTGTACATTTTCTAAATCCATACCGTCAATTTCAGGATGAATAGGTAAAGAACCTGTGGCTAAAATCAATTTATCATATGCTGCTGTTTTCTTGCTACCATCCTTGCTGATGGCATGCACAATTTGATTTTTATAATCAATATGTGCAACAGGAGTTTCCATAAAAACTTTTGCACCCTTTGCTTCAATTGCCTCTTTACTAGAATAAAACAACCCTTGTGATCCCTTAATTTGTTCACCAATCCATAACGCCATACCACACCCTAAAAAACTAATATTTGAATTGGCATCAAAAACACAAACTTCATGTCCTTGATAATTGTCCAATATCGTGTTGATAGCAGCTGTTCCTGCATGGTTTGCTCCTACGACTACAATTTTCATTTGTTATCCTCCTACTACATATTATGTATCGTTATCATACTATCAAATAAATTACCATGCAAGATATTTGACCAAAAATTCACATTATATATATGCTAATGTTTTATATGCATATCCTCATTTTTAATCCTTATATTTCTAATGAAATTTTAAAAAAACAGCATCTGTCTTAACAACAAACACTGTTCATAATCTCACAAAGTATCTAGGGAGAGACTTTTCCCTGTCTATTACAGGTGGGTAGTCTGTATTATACCTTAGGATCCCGTTATAACAATAACGATATTCACACAATACAACAACATCAACTTCCCTTATCTCTATATGTAGGAAAAATAATGAGTCCCTAGATGAGTATATTATAAACTAACTTTTCCCAAGTGTAAACTAGCATAGTATTTCTTTTTTTGAAAAATAAAATCTTTGCTGCAATACACATCACATCAAAATAAGAAACCAACTCATTTTATTACGATATTCAATTCATCAAGTTGCATTTCATCAACCCTACTTGGTGCATCACTCAAAGGGTCTTTTGCAGAAGCATTTTTAGGAAAAGCAATAACATCACGAATGGAATCCGATTCACTTAAAATCATTGCAATACGATCCAAACCAAAAGCAATTCCACCATGTGGGGGTGTTCCATATTGAAAAGCATCGATAAAGAAACCAAAACGCTCTTGTATTTCTGCTTTTGTAAAACCTAAGGTTTCAAATATTTTCGCTTGTAAGGTATTGTCATAAATTCGTAAAGATCCCCCGCCCAATTCATAACCATTTAATACCATATCGTATGCCGCAGAAAGCATTTTCGATGGGTCACTATCAAGTAAATGTAGATCTTGTTCACGAGGTTTTGTAAAAGGATGATGTTTGGCATAATAACGATTATCTTCAGCATCAAACTCAAACATTGGAAAATCATCCACCCAAAGAAATGAAAATGTTTGTTTATTTGTAAGTTGCAAAGTTTTCGCAAAATGTAAGCGGAGCGCACCCAACACCTCACATACACATTCCCAAGTATCACTACTGATCAGAATCAAATCGTCTTCTTTTAGTTGCAGAGTTTTGATAAGGTTGGCTTGTTCCTCTTCACTAAAAAATTTAACAACGCTTCCTTCTAATTGTCGATCCAAATATTTTAAGGAAACAAGTCCTTTGGCTCCATATCTTTTGGCAATTTCATTCAACTTGTCAATCTCTTTTCTAGAATAACTTGCCTGTTTTTCAACCACAATACATTTGATACTGCCTTTTTTTTGTAGGCATTCCTTAAACACTTTAAATTCACTATTTTTAAAAACATCTGCGATGTCTTGTAACTCTAAAGCAAATCGATTATCTGGCTTATCACTTCCATAACGATTCATCGCTTCTTGATAGCTTATCCGCAGAAAGGGTGTGTTGATTTCAATTCCTTTCACTTCCTTCATGACTGCTGCCATCATATCTTCCATCATCGTGCATATTTCTTTTTGTGTCAGAAAACTTGTTTCAATATCAAATTGTGTAAAGTCAGGTTGACGATCAGCTCGCAAATCTTCATCACGAAAACATTTAGCAACTTGATAGTAACGCTCAAATCCAGAAATCATCAACAACTGTTTGAACAGTTGTGGAGATTGTGGCAATGCATAAAAAGAACCAGGATGAACACGACTTGGCACCAAATAATCACGAGCCCCTTCCGGTGTTGATTTTCCTAAAATAGGGGTTTCTATTTCAATAAAACCCAAGTCGTCCAAATATGCGCGCATCGTTTTCACAATTTTATGACGCATCTTTAATTTTTCTTGCATCATTGGTCTTCGCAAATCCAAATATCGATATTTTAGTCTTGTGTCTTCTAAAGCATCGGTCTCATCTGCTATGATGAGCGGGGTTGTGTGCGCTGTATTCAAAATTTCTACAGCGCTTACTCTCACCTCGATATCACCTGTTTTCAGTTTTGGATTTTTATCTTTTCGCTCTTCCACAATCCCTTCTACCTGTAAAATATATTCATTGCGCACATTTTGAAGTTGTGGAGAAATAGTTTCATCAAAAACAAGTTGCGTAATTCCCTCTCGATCACGTAAATCAATAAAAACCAAAGCACCAAAATTACGTCGTTTAGCAACCCAACCAAGCAACGTGACTTTCGCTTCGACATCAGCAATTCGTAATGCCCCATTTGTATGTGTCCGTTTCATAAATTACTCCTTACAGTGACATGTTTCATCACAATCATGTTCATGTTCATCACGCACATACAAAGTATCCATGACATCCAAAACTTCTTCAGGATGAACTACCACTTGTTTTTGCGTTTTTATTTCTTTGACGGTAATCGTATTTTGTTGGATATCCTTATTGCCAATCAAAATTACAAATTTTGCTTTTTTTCGATCGACCGTTCTAAATTGTGCTTTGAATGAACGATTCATATAATCCATATCACAGCGATAACCATGCGATCGAAGCGTTGTTAAAATTGAAAAACAGAGTGGTTTAGCGACTTCGCTTAGGCACATAACATATACATCAAGCGCTTCTTTCTCTCCTAAGTTGATAGCTTCACTCTCACAAGCAATCAACAAACGCTCAACTCCCATTCCCCAACCAATGCCACTCATTTGTGGACCACCAAAATATTGAATAAGTCCATCATATCTTCCACCTGCAAAAAGTGTTGATTGTGCGCCCATTTGTTTGTTTGTGGAAACAACTTCAAATACCGTATCACAATAATAGTCTAAGCCTCTAACCAAGCGATCATCCAATTCATAAGGGATACCCAAAGCATCTAAATTTTGTAATACTTGTTTAAAATAAGCTTTCGATACGTCATTCAAATATGCGTGAATTTTAGGTGCGGATTTCATAACTTCTTTATTCGCGTCTAATTTACAATCTAAAATGCGTAATGGGTTTTGGTTAAAGCGACGCTTACAATCACTACACATGGTATCTATATCGCCTTTAAAATGTTCTTTTAGAGCATCTCGATAAGCATTTCTAGATGCTTCATCTCCCAATGTATTGACCAATATCTTTATGTCTTTTAAACCCAATGATCGCACAAAAGAGTAACCCAATAGCATAACTTCTACATCAAGTATTGGTTCTTTAGCACCAATGACTTCAATTCCAAATTGATGAAAGATGCGCATTCTTCCTTTTTGGGGACGTTCATGCCGAAACTGTGGACCCGCATAGTAGAATTTGGCTGGTAAATCAACATTTCCATACATTTTGTTTTCCACAAAACTTCTAGCGACTCCAGCCGTCATTTCGGGACGAAGGGTTAATGAAGTTGTTGAATTTTTCAAAGTGAACGTATACATCTCCTTATTCACCACATCACTGGCATCATTGCCCCTTTTGAAAATGTTGGTATGCTCAAAAATTGGTGTCCGAATTTCGTCATAGTTATACAAAAAACAAAATTGTCCAAATAACTCTTCTAGTGCTTGCCACTTTCTAGCTTCACCTCCATATACATCTTGGGTTCCTCTAGGGATTTGATAGTTTTCACACATTTGTATTTCTCCTTTACGAATAAAAAACGTCCTTACGCTAAGGACGTTTGCACGCGGTACCACCTTAGTTCATAGAATTTTCTATGCCCTCTTATCTACTTGTATCGTAAGTATACGGCTAGTATTAATAGCTTCTCCAAAGCGTCCAATATATTCAATAAACGAAAATTCACAGCCCCATTTTCTCTCTTTAGATTTTGAATATTTGCTCTTTTTCAACGAATATAATCCTAGTTTACCATGATTTATTTAGAAATTCAACATTTATAAAATAACGCGCTCTACATTAATAACACTTGTTACTTTTTTTAGGTTGGCAATCAAATTGTGAAGTTGTTTAGCATCATGAACCAATACGGTTAATTTTGTTGTGGCGCTCAGCGCATCTTGATCTACACGAGAATCTACCTGTGTTAATCCGACTTTACACTGTGATGCAACCGTTACAATATCCGTTAATAAAAAATTGCGATCACTGGAGCGAACAATCAATAAAGCCTCATAATTACGGGTAGAACTCTCCTCATCCCACGAAACATCAAGTAGGCGCTCTTTCATATCTTGCACGTTCGGACAATCTTTACGGTGCACCTTGACCCCTTGTCCTTTGGTAATAAAGCCAACAATTTCATCTCCTGGGATTGGCGAACAGCATGGTGATAGGGAAATCACAATACTGTCAATACCAGCAACATGAACTCCATATTTATTAGCAGATGAATCCTTATCGTTATGTTTTAAATTTGTGGTTTTAATTTCAAATTCTTTATTTGTCGCTGACTTTTGGTGCGTTAGTTTTTCTACAATTTGCTGAAGTTGCATTGATTTGCAATAAATTGCATAATATAAATCCAAACTGCTTGGCATCTTTAATTGTCCTGCAACCGCATCTACTTGTTTCGAAGTTAAATATTCACCTGGAATAAAACCACGTTTTTTTAATTCAGATTCCAACATATCCTTGCCTTTTTCAGCACTTTCTTCTTTTTCACTTTGATGAATTCGTTGAAAATAAGTTTTTATTTTATTTCGCGCGTGATTTGATTTCACAAATTTCAACCAATCTTCAGAAGGGGCAGAATTTTTATTGGTTTTTAAATTGATTACATCTCCATTTTTCAATGGTGTATTCAATGGGACAAGAACACCGTTGATCGTAGCACCTATGGTCTGGTGACCCACTTCTGTATGAATTCGATAAGCAAAATCTAAAGGTGTAGAACCACTGGGCAAAGCAACAACCTTTCCTTTCGGACTCATAACATACACATTGGCTTCAAAAATATCTTTACTAATCAAACTCATAAACGATTTTGCATCCTCATTTGAATCTTCAGACATAGTTGTAAAATCCTTAAACCAATGTAATTGTTCTTCAATTTCTTTTTGTTGCTGTTCTCTTACATAATTATTTTCTTTATAGCGCCAATGAGCTGCAACCCCACGCTCGGCAATCGCATCCATGCCCTCTGTTCTGATTTGGACTTCAAAAATATTCCCCTCATCACCCACAATCGTTGTATGCAAAGATTGATACATGTTCATCTTCGGCATGGCAATATAGTCTTTAAACCGTCCTGGTATCGGTGTATAGGTTGCATGAATATGTCCCAGTATTTCATAACAATTCACTTCTGTATTGGTAACAATGCGAATCGCCAACAAATCTAATATTTCCTCAAAGCGTTTATTTTTGGTAATCATTTTTTTATAAATGCTGTATAAATGCTTACTTCTACCAAAAATACGATATTTTAAATGGTTTTTATTTAATACACTGGAAATATCTGAAATCATATGTTCCACTATACTATCTCGTTCACTTTTACGTGCCTCTACCAAGCGAGCAATTTCATAATATTTTTCTTGATTTAAATAGTGGAAACTAAGATCTTCCAATTCATTTTTAATTTCACTGATCCCCAAACGATGCGCAATCGGCGCATATACATCAAGCGTTTCTTTAGCGATTTTTTTTTGTTTTTGTAAAGGCATGAATTGAAGGGTACGCATATTGTGTAAGCGATCCGATAATTTGATAAGAATAACGCGAATATCATTGGCCATCGCTATAAATATTTTCCGATGATTGCTTGCTAAGTACTCCTCTTCATCGACAAATTTTAAAGAACCAATCTTAGTGACAGCTTCCACAAGGGTAAATACTTCCTGACCAAAAACTTCAATGAACTCTTTTTCTTCAATATCGGTATCTTCAATAATATCATGTAATAAACCTGCCATAATGGTTTTGGGTCCCGTTTTTAAATCAACAAGAATTTTTGCAACATGTAAGGTGTGGATAATATAAGGTTCACCACTGCGACGAAATTGTCCCTCATGAAAACGATACGCATACGCATACGCTTGTTCAATCGCTTGTAAATCCAATTCATTTTTGATGTAGGTTTTGGCCTCATCAAGGATATCAGAAATGTTTACATTCTTGTTTTTACTAACCATAATGAAGCCTCCTTGTGTGATAAGTATAACATAAATACAAATAAGAATAACGATAAAAAAAAACTCATACTTGAGTTTTAATCATATTGCAGTAATGTTTGTAGTTCTACCCCTTCTAAGTGCGCACGACCATTTAAACCACAAAGTTCAATTAAAAAGCTACACCCTACAACCTGACCTCCTAATTTTTCAACGAGATCAATAGTTCCTTTTACCGTTCCTCCTGTTGCCAGTAAATCATCAATGATAAGCACCTTTTGATTTGGCTTTATAGCATCGGTGTGGACGTGCAATTCATTGGATCCATATTCCAAGTCATAAGCAACACTTTTCGTTGCTCTAGGGAGCTTCCCAGGCTTCCTTATAGGGACGAAACCAATATGCAAAGCATAAGCTACAGGACAGCCAAAAATAAATCCTCGTGATTCTGGACCGACAATGACTTCTGCACCTACTTTTTTAGCAAATGCAATCATCTCATCACAAGCTCGTGCAAATGCTTCACCTTCTTGCATAAGTGGCGTGATATCGCGAAATATAATTCCTGCTTGTGGAAAATCCACAACTTCTGCAATATAGTCTTTTAACTTCATTTTAAATACCTCAACTTTACGATTTTATTTTATCACATCTTCAACTATCATGGTAATGGATTTTTTACCACGAAAATAGCTCGTAGTAACATTTCCCACAAAACGATATGTCTGCGGACTGTATTTATTTTTCTTAACACCTTGAAAAAAATATAAATATTCTAGATTATTAGAAACAAATTTTAAATGTTCACCACTACTTAAACTTTGTATTTTTATAATATTGTCCTCAATACACATCTTTGGTTTTTCAAAATCAACACCAAATGGTTCCAAGCATTGTAAAGATGCGATGCTCGTAATATTCACTTCTTCTTTGTCTATGAAGAGCACTTGTTCTTCTTTCTCGATTTCTACCGTTTCCATCTTTTTATTGGCGTAGCTTTGTAGCGCTTCTATATTAACTTCCTGCAATGAAATTCCTGCTGCTTGTGCATGTCCGCCATAGTTTATCAAAAGTGGTTTTATTTCATCAAAGAAGTTTGTTAGATCAACGCCTTTCACACTTCGAATACTACCCTTCGCAATGCCGTCTTTAACGCTGAGAACCATTGCTGGTTTATGAAATTGATTGACAAGCTTTGCGGCAATAATGCCATTCAAGCCCTCATGAAAGTGCTCATCATAAACAATAATAAAGGCATCTTTATTCGTTACTTGCTGTAGCGCCAAAAGTTCTCCCTGCTTACTTAGTAGTTTTCGTTTGTTGTTGAGATCATGTATTTGTCTTGCAGTTTTTTTGATTTTTGTTGTATCGCTTAATAATAAATATTTCACAAACATATTCGCATTTGCAAGATCAGCTAAACGTCCAAACACATTGATTTTTGGTACTATTTGAAATGCGATTTTTGTGGCATCCCAAATGTCTTTATTATTTTGTAGCAATTGAATAGGAAGAAAAGTTTTTGTATTTAATAACTGGATTGCTTCTTTTATCAAAATCCGATTTGCATCTAACACCCCAACCATATCACCGATTGTGGCAATACCAGCAAGAACCGTGTGATAAGGATGATCCTGTATTATTTTTTTACTCAATAAGTATGCCAGACCAGCGCCTGACAAGTTTTGATAAAATGATGGCAATATTTGCGGATGAAGAAAGTAATCATATACCAAATCATCTTCTTCATAAGCATGATGGTCACTTAAAATGACACTAGCCCCTTGTGCTTTAGCATATGACAATGCATTTGTGGCTTTCACACCATTATCAACGGTAATAAAAAGCGTGTAGTTTTTTTTCAATGCTTGTTTGATGGTTTCGATATTAACCCCATACCCTTCTTTAAAACGATTGGGTATATAATAACCAACATCACATCCGTAACGAATAAGGGAATCATACAAAATCGTTGTAGCACAAATTCCATCACAATCATAATCTCCACAAATTAAAATCTTTTCCTTGTTTGCTTTGGCTCTTTCTATTCGTTTTACAATACCATCCAAAAACGACAAATCGAAATCATTTGTTGTTAGTTTTGAATACAAAATTTCTTCAATCTTATCCACTTCTATATCCATACTTGCCAACACTTTGCACGCCAAGGGTGAGAGTGTTGTTGTTTTCTTAAAATCGATACTCCGATTCGTATTAACATGCCGATACTTCATATAACCCCCCTATTGTGTTTTATAAACGTTAGTTTAATTCTATAGTAATTCAATGTTCCTTGCAATACCTCTGCTTCGGCATCTTGTTTCCTTTTAGAAGATTGTTTGGTTTATGCAGAAATATTAAAATGATCCTTTGATAAAGCAAAACGTGTTGCCAAGTTTTCTTGTCAACACGTTTCTTTTAAAATACTATCTCTTCCGTTTTAATCATTAATTCCTGGAATAATATGCTCTTGTACTTTTTCTTTTTTCACCTTTTTCTTCTTTGATTTATGATGAATATGGAAACGACTACGAAGGACATACCAAAGTTGAGCAGCTATAAAGATGGAAGAAACACATCCAGAAATAAGTCCTATTAATAAAGTAATATTAAATGAGAAAATAGCACCACTTCCAAAAATCAATAAACAACTTACCGGAATAATGGTTGTCAATGCTGTAACAATTGAACGATCAATCGTTTCACTTAAAGAATCATTCACAATTTTATAATAGTCTTTCTTTTCAATCTTGCGATGTGCAAACACATCAACATTTTCACGTATTCTATCAAAGATAACGATGGTATCATTCATCGAATATCCGATGATTGTCAACAGTACAGCGATGGTATTGATTGATACTTCTAGTCTAAAAATTGCAACAAAGGCTAACATAATCACAACATCGTGAATGAGCGCCGCAATTCCACTAATGGCATAATCCCATTTAAAACGGATACTTACATAAAGCAAAATAAAGGCCCATGATAATAACGACATGATAAATGCATTTTTCACCAATTCTTGACCAACGATTGGTGAAACGGTAGAGTCATCTGCTTCTGTATTGTATGTTTGTTTTGCATAAGCACGAACGCTACTCGCTTGTTCTTCCGAAATTGCATCTTTAATTGAAATCGTTGCAACGCTATGATCATCACCCGACAAATTCACATCACTTACGCTAATGCCCATATCTTTAAACTCTTGTATGAGTTTTTCTTTTTTAAAACCATCTTTACTTGTCATCGTAATATTGGTTCCACTAGAAAATTCAATACCCAAATTAAAGGGACCTTTGTTGTTGGATGTGTTAAAAATAGCAGAACCCACACCAAATACAAATACCAATAATGAAATACTAATAAAATATTTTGCATTTTTAATGAAATCGATACGTCCTAGCATTGTTGGACGAGTACCTGTTTCCCCTTTTGCGACATTTGGAATTTTTTTCACATTCACCCCAAACCACGCTTTTTTATCGTCTAAGAAACCACTTTCGCAAATGGTACGCAACAAGAAGCGGACAACATTGACATTAAAGATAATCGTAACAAGCGTTGATACCATAAGCATTGTCGCAAAGCCTTTTACACTTCCAGTACCAAAAATATAAAGAACAGCTGCCGAAAGTAACGTAGTTGCTTGGGCATCAAATACTGTTGACGTTGACTTTTTAGCACCTTCTTTATAAGCAAGTTTCACGCTACGTCCCAGATATAAAGAATCTTTAATCCTCTCAAAGGTAATAACACTACTATCCACTGCCATCCCAATTCCCAGAACCAAACCAGCAATTCCACTTAGCGTAAAAACACCACCCATAGCTGTATAAATAAGTAAAACAGCAACCGTATTTGCGGCAATAGAAAGCGACGCAATAGCACCTTGGAATCGATAAATCGCAATTAAGAAAAGCATGATTGCCAAAATAGCAACACCACCTGCCAAGATGGTTTTCTCAAAAGAACCTTCTCCTAAGTTTGCGCTAACAACATTGGAATAAATTTCACTCATCTTAAAGTTCAAAGATCCGGAGTTCAATAAATCCGCCAATTGTTGCGCTTCTTCTTGTGTAAAATTCCCACTAATGACAACCGTATCACCGCTTAAACCTGTGCTTACCGTTGCTGCTGAAATATAGGCAGGTCCACCTTCTTCGCTGGTCTTTCGCGATTCTTCTGAATAGGTTTGTCCTTGTGCATAATCCAACCACGAAACCATTGTTTTATCTGTTGAAGCAGCAATTTGTGTAGTTACTTCATAAAATTTTTCAGTATTTGCGATTTTTAATTGTACCGCAGGCGAACCATTTTCCATGATCAAAGAAGCTCCGCCATCCTGTAATACCGTTGCATCCATCAATAAATTATCACTGGTATCGCGGAATGTTAAAACCGCAGAGCTAGAGATAATATTACGTGCTTCTTCACTGTTTGAAACACCCGCTAATTGGACCCGCACGCGATCACCTTCAATTGTAATTTCGGGCTCTGATACTCCCAAGACATCAACACGTTTTGAGACTGCACTTGCTACAGCTGCCATGTCAATTTCTACAGCTTCACTACCTTCCAATGGTGTGATCTCATACAAAACTTCAAATCCACCCTTCAAATCCAAACCTAAATTCATGTTGTTGATTGCATTTGCTCCAAAACCAATAATGGAAGTAAGCAAAATAACAACGCTTGCACCAAACACTACAAGTTTTTTCTTATTCATATAAATCCCCTTTCAATATGTTTTCAACATTATCAAATTTCATTCGCGCCCCTTGTATAATAGCTTCGTTTGCCAAATAAGAAACAACATCCTGAATTTTTAAATGAACAATATCGTTGATTGCGCGATTCATGGAAATAAAAGTTTTACCACACCAAATAAAATTAATCATAGTATTGCTCACTTGTTGATAATGAATAGACTGTAAATGTTCTCTTTGCAATTGATTGGTTTTCAAATGCAGTGCCAAAACAATATATCGATTATCCGTGATTTCTTTTATCTTCATAAATCTCCTTTCAACAAAATGCTATATTATTATACCTAGTAAATACCAAAAACGAAAGCCTTTTTATTAAAACTACGCCATTTTTAAAATTTTCTTGCGTAAAGTTTGATAAACATCACTCTTTGTAAACGCTATTTGCGACTCCCGATAATCATTACCAAATGCTCCGCGACTCAAAACGACAATGGGTGGCATTTGTATTCTTTTGAAGATTGCGGTATGCATTGTATGAATTACCCATTCTAAATCTTCGATAAATAATTTGGGATTATCCAACCCATAATAGCAAATCCATTGCATCGTTGTTTCATTTAAGTGACGATGCAAATATGCTTCCATAAATGATTGTATCCCTCCACTTGGATATTCAACTAAGCGTTGAATCAATTCATCATGATAATACCACTTCATTGGATCCACTTGTTGTACACGTAATTCTGCACTGGGTGGTGTTTGCCAAATAATACGACCATTTTCAATGTTTGGTAATAATGTCTTAGGTATTACAGCGTCTTTGAACACTTCATTGATTTGCTTTGCTAGAGCAAATAAGTCAACCTTGCTAAGATCGCCCAATGGAGCAATGGCCCCAATGGTATCACCATATAACGTGCAATATCCCAGTGCAACTTCAATTTTATTACCATTGTTTACAATAATACCATTTTCAATTGAAGCAAAGCTAGATAACAGATGCCCCCGCAAACGCGCTTGGATATTTTCGTAAACAAGAGAAGAATATTCTTCTGTGTACCCAAAATTTTGTAAAGTTTTAATTGTTGCTGTATTTACAGCTTCAATACTTCCGCTATGCAAGTGAATATCCAGTATCTTTGCGATGTTATTTGCATTTTGGATCGTTTCACTGGAATTATACGCACTTGCCATATTATAGCCAATAACACGATGTTTACCCAAGGCCCTTACCAGTAAAGCAGCATTAATACTACTATCCAAGCCACCACTCAAACCAATGATCCATTTTGGACGAAAAGAAAACATTTGTCGATCAAATTCCTCAATGGCGATACAAAGTGCTTCTAATAGTTTGTAGGGGGGTTTCGGTGCATGAAATGCCCTATCTTTTGAAACATCAAAACACACGTAATCACTTCTGAAATCGTCACGAAGGCGACAAATAGGAAGCGCATTTTTCCCATAAATGCAACTGCCACCATCAAATAAGATCACATTTTTACCGTTATTTTGAACGCCAACTGCATTACAATATATAAGTGGTGGAAAGGATGCTTGTTTGTCCATGTGACGTTTTATCGCTTTGCTTCTCGCATCTTCTTTATGCAATGTGTAAGGGCTACTTGAACAGTTTATAATCATATCGACTTGTTGTTGACAATATATATCACTTACATCTATGCGATAATCAAAACTCCATAAATCTTCGCAAACCTGTAAACCAATACGGTACAAACGATTGTTGCGTTTAAAAAGAAAAGGAGAAATGAAATCGCTACTCTTCATACACTTGTACTCACAGACTTCTAAACCGCTTAGAAAATATCTTGAATCATCAAACATGCGATAATCTGGGTTTAGATGTTTGATATGCATACCATTCAATATTTTATTTTCTTTTTCTACCCATTGTTTTTGATACGCAAAAAAGCTCGCATTATAGCGAGGTTTTCGTCCATCTCGACCATGTTCTATTGGCGTAATTTCGCCAAAAAAAAGATTCCCATAAATAATCCCAATCTCCCCACTTAAATTTTTTATTTTTTCATTAAAAGAGTGTGCGTATTGTGCAAAATCATCATCTAAAAATCGATCTTGCAAAACGTAACCACTAATACACATTTCAGGAAAAACAATAATATCTGCCTTATCATCAACCGCTTTTTTTACCATGCGTTTTAATTGTTGAAAATTTTTCTCGCATTGAGCTGGAATAATATTCGTTTGAGCAATTGCTATTTTCATATGTTACCTCACAAACTATTCTTATTATATAACAAAAAAGATGAAATGTTTATTCATCTTTTTTTCTTTGATAATGAAGCAGACGAAATCCTTTTTTTTGTTCATCGCTTACGCTAGTAAAATTTGCTTTGTTAAACCGCGGGAAAAAGGTATCTCCCTCATAGTGTTCATCCACCAATGATATCCACATCTCATCAGCATAAGGAAGTGCATATTCATAAATTTTAGCGCCACCACATATATATAAATCCTTACCTTTCGTTTTGTATGATTGTAATAACACATCAAAATCATGAATAACTTTCACATTTGCATAATCAGTGAGATATTCCCTGTTATTTGTAATCACGTAAGTAAAGCGCTGTGGTAATGGTTGTGGCATTGCTTCAAAGGTGGTTCTCCCCATAACAATATCTTGATGCAATGTAATCTTCTTAAACGTTTTTAAGTCTTCAGGCAATTTCCAAGGCATCCAGCCGTTCTTACCAATAACAAAATTATCGCCAATTGCCGCCACTAAAATAATCATTAAACACTGACCTTTCCAACCAATTTTCCATAAGATTCATAGTTTTCAATCGTAATATCATCAATTGTAAAATCAAAAATAGAAGAAACACTTGGATTTAGTACCAATTTGCATTTTTTAAGTGGTGCTCTTGTTAGCTGTTCTTTCACAACTTCAAAGTGATCTTTATAAATATGCGCATCCCCTATTGTATGTACAAATTCTTTTGCTTCATACCCACAAACTTGAGCTAGCATTGCCGTCAACAACGCGTAAGATGCAATATTAAACGGAACACCTAAAAAGACATCGGCGCTACGTTGATAAAGTTGACATGACAAATACTTTTCATCCGCACTGACATAAAATTGTAAAAAAGCATGACATGGCGGAAGTGCCATAGCATCTACCTGAACAGGATTCCACGCACTAATGATATGACGTCTAGAAAACGGATTACTTTTTAAAGAAACGATAAGCTTTTCAATTTGATCAACACCTTCATTATTAAAATCCCGCCATTGTTTTCCATAAACTGGACCCAATTCTCCGTGAAGCTTCGCAAATTCATCGTCTGCTTTGATTCTTTCGACAAACTCATCTAGGCTTTCTCCTTGATATGTTGCACTATTTTTATATGCTTCATAAGGCCATTCATTCCAAATACGAACATTCCGATCCACTAAATATTTAATGTTGGTATCTCCCTTTAAAAACCACAATAATTCTTCAGCGACTGGTCTTAAAAACATCTTTTTTGTTGTCATAAGTGGAAACCCATCACGTAAATCATATCGCGTTTGATAACCAAAAACACTTCGTGTTCCCGTCCCTGTTCGGTCCTTGCGATCTTCGCCATTTTTTAAAATGAATTTGCATAAATCTAAGTATTGTTGCATAATGCCCCTCCTTTGAGTTGTAAAACTTCTTGCTCATTCAATGCTCTATAGTCCCCTAATTTTAACGTATCATCCAATAAGACACTACCAATTTGCACTCGTTTTAAATACGTAACTTCATTGTTCACACTGTGGAACATCCGCTTCACTTGATGATATTTTCCCTCGAAAATATGTAAAAACACATGATTTTTTGTTATTTTTTTAAGTTTTGCGGGTTGTGTTACTTCATCATCCAGTACAACTCCTTGCTCTAATCTTTTTATTGCTTTATCGCATAATGGTTTTGCTAATTTTACTTCATATACTTTTTTAACTTTATGTTTAGGCGATGTAATTCGATGGGCAAATTTTCCATCGTTTGTTAGTAACACAAATCCCACTGTATCTACATCTAAGCGGCCAACACTGAATAAATCAAGTACATATGTCTCATTAATTAAGTGTAAGATGCTAGGGTACATTTCATCCAAATTACTGCAGATATAGCCTTGCGGTTTATGTAGCATAATATAATAAAACATTTGATATATAACTCTCTCATCACCCCAAAAAACAACATCCGTCACTTCGTTTATTTTTAGATTATCATTTTTTACAAGCGTATGATTCACGCTCACCAAGCCACTACGAATTGCCAATTTCACTTCCTTTCGACTGCCTTTTTTTGCATGGGCAAGGTATTTATCCAAGCGCATCATGAGCGTCTGCCTCGCCAACGCTTAAGAAATTTAGAAATATCCAAGTGGAAGATAACTTGCGGAATTTGAAAATATGCAGTAACCCCCAGATAAGCAAGCAAGGCGCATGTGCCAACAAGTCCCAAACGTAAAAGGGCAAGCATATTAGATCCACCATAGTCACTAAAACCTATAAGTGCAAAGATTTTTGCTACAAATGCAAATCCCAAAAGACCAATCCCGACAAAAACTAACTTTCGTAAACTATACAGCCAATTGATACTATATTTGCGTTGGATTAAACGAAGATTTAAAACCAATAATACACTATATGCAATCGCACTGGATAAAACGAATCCAGCAACGCCAAAAAGATGAACAAAACTAAAATTGATGCTTAACTTTATCAACGCAAAAATAATCGTATAGATGGTAATACGTCTACGTTCCCCAATTGCCATAACAAGAGTTGTTGTGACTGGTAAAAAGGTTGCAAAAAGCGCTTCTAATGCGTACCAGCGAAGTACATAGGCATTCACTTCCATATGTGTGGCGGATGCAGGAAACAGTACATACAACAGAAGTTCTGGAAACATTAAAAAAGCAGCAATAATCGGCAGTGTGATGTACAGCACTGTATCCACACAATCCACGATATGTTTTTTTACTTCTTTAATATTTCCTTTTTCCAAAGAAGCCGTAATATAGGGAATAATTGCCGAACTAAAGCCAGGTGCCAATACCATAGGAATCGCAATGATCTTTGTCGCATATGCATTCATCGCATTTTTCAAAATTTGTATTTCAGATAAACTTACCCCGTATGCACCCAATGCGCTTGTAGATTGCATCAAATTAATAATCGAATCACTATAGCCAAAAATAGCGTTGATAAAAAAAGGTATCGCCAACA
The DNA here is from genome assembly GCA_047973225.1 of Breznakia sp. Lineage (GTDB taxonomy): Bacteria > Bacillota_I > Bacilli_A > Erysipelotrichales > Erysipelotrichaceae > JBKEBQ01. Next base: position 62,916 of record JBKEBQ010000053.1, read on the forward strand.
AAATCAACTCTTTTAATAGTTGAGGAATCGATGTATGCGATTTTATTGTTTGATTTTTTGCCATTTGTTTTATTGCATATAACTTTTTTTTACCCCTGTTTTGAATATAGAAAATTGTAACCAGTGCAGACAAAGAAGCCGCGAATACGCCGAAATAAACACCCCATATGCGATCCATACGAAATACAAAAACAGCGATGGCACTGGCGAGTAATAAGAATATAATGCGCACAAACTGTTCAATCACCTGCGAAGTTGAATAGATTTCAAGCTCTTTTAATCCTTGATAAAATCCCCGCACTGCACTTAATATAGGTACAATAAAAACAGCGAGTGCCAAAATAACCAGAATCCGACTAAAAGTTTCGATATTCCCCACCTCTAGAATTTGTTTGGCAATCATAGGACTCAATAAACCCATCAACAGTGCGCACACCAAACCAAATCCAGCCATCACAATCGTTGATAATTTTCGTACCAAAAGGCATGTTCGATAATCGTTTCGACTCATGTATCGTGCAATCATTGTGGCAATCGCAAATGGTAATCCTGCAGTTGCAATATTTAAAATATACGAATAAATTAAATATGATTGTGAATAATAAGAAAGATTTGTGCTGCTTTCAATAATAGGATAATAAGGAACAACATAAAGCAGTCCTAAAATTTTAGAAATAAAAACCCCCAGCGAAGAGATTAAACCACCAACTAAAATGGATTGCCTACGATAGGTATTCATTACTCATTCTCCACGACTTCTACGCCATCTTCAATGCGAAAAGTCACAAATGTATTTTGAAGCGTTGAATTGTCTTCTTTATACCAAGCAATTAGCGCATATACATCAAAGCTAGCTTCGTTACTTTTTCCACCTAAGCTAAATCCTGATATATATCCATTTTCTTTGTCTTCCTGATTGGGCACAAAAGAATAGCTAAGTTCTTCAAAAACACCAATACACGGCTCTATATCTTCGGAATTGGTAGCTGTTGGTATTAATGACATCGCCTGAAATTTATTCATGATAACTTGCGCTTTGTCAATGGTGAGTGTATACACATAATGACCATCAACTTCCTCGACATTAATGGCATAAGAAAAAGGAATGTTATATGATGGATTTCCTCCATTGTTCAACAACTTTTCTTTCATATTCAGATAACTTTGCATTTGTTCGTTTTCTTTTTGATCAGAACGATTACAACCAACCACCAAAAGACTGCTCAATGCCATCATCATAATGAGTTTCTTCATATATTTACCTCGCTTTCGATTATATCATATTCACAAGCAAATAATAAAAAAGTAACTACTGCCCCCTTGCGTGAATCCATCTTATAAAAATGAATACAAAAAAGTCCGATGTGGTATCTATAAGTAGACACCACAATAACCAAAATCCAAACCTATATACCATAATAGATGTTTACTCACCTAATAAATAAACAAAATCACTGTCGCAAAACAATCATACTGCCTTTGCTTATTTTGTGACAGTGATTTTTCATATACTTATGTACATGAAAAATCGCAGATCTTATTGTTTTCTTATATATTTGTTTTTGTAGTTTTTTATCTGTTTTATTGTTTTATAACTTGAGGTAGCCGTACTATTTTAGACCGCATCTACACTCTTAACCACGAAATAATTCCGTTTACCTTTTTTGAGTAGTGTAAGATCATCCAAGATGGCCTTATTTTTTGAAACAATAAACTCGCAATCCGTTACTTTTACCGCATTAACAAAAATACTACCAGCCTTCACCCATTCTCGCGCTTCTCGCTTACTGCTTGCAATATTTGCATCTACCAAAACATCTATAATGTTTCGATTGTCCAAAACGTCTACTTGTGGCATGCCTTTGAGTGCATCTTGTAATTCCACTTCATCCAAATCCAAAATGTTTCCTTTAAAAAATACGGATGTAATATGCAATGCTTTTTCAAGCTCTTGTTCTCCATGCACAAAACGTACAACCTCACTCGCCAAAACTTTTTGTGCTTCGCGTTTGAATGGTTGTTCTTTTAGTTTTAGTGTAAGCTTTTCAATTTCTTCTTTCGACAAAAATGTCAATTTCTTTAAATAGTCAATCACCTTACTATCATCAGAATTGAGTAAAAATTGATACATTTCATAAGATGATGTCTGTTTCTTATCCAACCAAATAGCATGTCCTTCACTCTTCCCAAATTTACTTCCATCCGCTTTGGTTATAAGTGGCATTGTAAATCCATAGGCTGGTTTTGCCAATGTTTTTCGAATCAATTCAATACCCGCTGTAATGTTCCCCCATTGATCTTGTCCGCCAACTTGTAAAACACAATCATGTTCTTTAAATAAATGTAAAAAATCAATGGATTGTAAAATCATGTAAGAAAATTCTGTATACGTAATGCCAATATCTAATCTAGATTTTACGGTTTCTTTTGCCAACATGTAATTAATATTAAAGTACTTTCCATAATCACGCAAGTAATCAATAAAATTTAAATCTTTTAGCCAATCATAATTATTTACAACTTCAAAACCAAATAAATCTTCTACTTGTTTTCTTAATTTTTGATAATTATACTCTAAACGTTCTTTACTAATCATGGGGCGCTCACTATTGGGTTTAGGATCTCCAATCAATCCTGTTCCCCCACCTACCAAAAGAATAGGCCTATGTCCGGCATCTTTTAAGCGTTTCGCAATTAAAAAACTTGAGTAATGTCCAATGTGTAAAGTATCCCCTGTTGGATCCGTTCCAATGTAAAACGTAAGTTTTTTTTCGTTCAACATTTTTTCTAGGTCTGGACTACTACAATCATTGATCAAACCTCGCCACTTTAACTCTTCAAATAACTTCATATTTCTCCTCCAATAAAAAAACGTCCCATAAGTAAGGACGTAAAATACGCGGTACCACCTTATTTCATAAAAGATTTCTTTTATGCACTCGTAACGTTAACGCCGTCATACGCTTTTAAAAGAGCTCCAAGGTGTATTCACTATAAACATAAAATGATTTTCACCACCCATCATCTCTCTATTTAAATATCTATAGTTACTATGTCTTGTCATTGCTTTATTTTGTTGTATTTCTAGGAGTATAAAGATAACTTAACTCCGTTTCTTTATGATAGGCATCCTTTTGATCTTCTTGCAACATTTTGGTCATGATACGCATTGATACAGCCCCCAAATCATAATCAGGTATCTTAAATCCTGAAATTTGTGGTCTTGCCATCACATTGTATTTCGTATCTAGAATACAAATTAATTCCATATCTTCAGGAATGCTAATATTATTTTCTTTCGCACTATTCAAGACTGCCATCGCTTGTGAATCACGATAGGTAATCACCAAATCATAACGCTTCTTTTTAAAATGATCTTTTAAGAAACTATAAGAAGAACGATATTCTTTTTCGATTTGTACGTAGTTATCAAATGATAAACCATATTCTCGATACAATTTTTCTAAACTCTGCTTCATTTGATTCACCATGGAAGGATTTTTACGATCTTCTATAAGCGCAATATTCGTCTTTCCTTTTTCTAAATATTCTTTTGCGAAATCATAGATTAATTTCCCATAATCTACATATACAGAACAAATATTTTGATCAGAAATACAATTACCAATTACAACAATCGGAACTTGATAATCCGTTAACAATGCGATTTCTTCACGATTGAGCTTATCATTGAAAATAACCACACCATCCACTCTCGACTTAATAATGGTTTCAATAATTTCACTAGATTGTGAAATTCCATCCGTTGTTGTATGTAAGATAATATTGTAATTATAAATTTTGGCAACATCAAGAAGCCCATTGATTATTTGTCCGGTATAAAAGAAACTAGCTTCTGGAACAACCAAAGCAATTGTTGTTGTTTTTTGTAAAGCCAAACCTTGCGCAATCGCATTTGGCTTATATCCTAATTTTTCAATAGCTTCTTGAACTTTAACTCGTGTATCTTCACGAACAACATTAGAGCCATTGATAACCCTAGAAACAGTGGCTAAAGAAACATTTGCTTCCTTTGCTACTTCATATATTGTAATTCTTTTCATTTTATTTGCCACTTTCTTTCTTAGAAAATATTTTTTTAATGTTGTTAATCCCATCTTGTACACTATCGTTACTTATCAATTCATCAACTTTTCTACCAACTTGAACAACTTTTTCATTTTTCGATAAGTCACTTATAACCTTATCAAATCCCTTGCTAATATTTTCCCGTACTTCTTGAACACGGTCGTCTTCACGAAAATTTTGCAAAGCATTTCTGCTAAGTTCCAATAATTTTTGTGATTCTTCTTTCGTTTTTGCATAAATTTCTTGCATTTTTTCATTATCTTTTGCATCTTGCATAAGTTTTTTTGCATTTGAAAATAGCGCATCCATTTCCTTCGCTACATTATCAATCAGTTTTTGCTTACGTGAGTCTTCATGATTTTCTTCAGCTAATTTTATAACCTTGTATTTTGAATTATCTTCTAATTCTTTAAACTCTTTTATGTCCATATTATTGGTCCTCCTTTGTATCTTCGTCCACATCCGATGCCATTTTTTTCTTTGACACCTTTTCCTTCACGACATCAAGACTATCCTTGGCAATTTGAATGCCTTTAAAAATAGCACCCTTACTAGCAACATGTACTTGATCAACCGTTTGTGATAAATCTTCAACCGTTGCCAATGGTTTGTCTAACTTGCGCACTTGCTCCTCGGTTGTTTCTAATGTTTTTGTCAAATTTTTTAACGCTTCAATGAGCGCTTTGAAAAAAATGATGACATAAATCAACAATACCAACCCCAAAATTGGTAGTACTTTTAAACTCACTTTACTAAGTAATTCAATCAATTGATCGCTTCCCATATTTAACACCTCTTATGTATTCTAAACTATTTTGAAACATTTTTCAAGTTTTTTGAAAATCTTTCATTTTATCTTTAAACTTATATATATCTTTACTGCTCATAAATAAATAAACAGCCTCTTTTTCACTCGCAAGAAGTTGTACACCTTCCTCATTATTATTGACGATCACTGCTTTATCAATATGCTCTCGCAAATCTCTAATAGTAACATCAACGCCTTCTTCCACTTGTGTATTTTCAGGAAACGGCAATAAGTAAACTTTGCTTGCTTCCTTAAAGGCATCAGCAAATTGATCTAAAAAATAAGCAATGCGCGACATGCGATCCGGCTGAAAAATTGCAACGATTTTCTTGTTCGGATACTTTTGCTTAGCTGCATCAATGGTAAGCGCAATAGCGGTTGGGTGATGCGCATAATCATCAATATAAACATAGCCGTTCACCTCTTCAACGTGAAAGCGCCGTGAAACACCTTTAAAACTCTTCAAACCATCCTGTAGCTGCGTTGCGCTCAATCCGTTCATAATGCCAATCGCTATCACACCCAAAGCATTCCACAATAGATGTACCCCATAAAATGGTAAATCGAAGTGAGAAAATAATTCATTTCGATAAAAACAATCAAAATGAACACCATGTTCATCTTCAATTACATGATCAGCATATACATCATTATGTTTTTGTAATCCATAAAATAAATGCACTCCTGCAAATTGTAAATGATGGGTTTCTTTTTGATCACCGAAAACGGCAATTCCCTTTTTCACATTCTTAACAAATGCGCCAAAAGCATTTTGATAGTCATCAAAGTCCCTATAGTAATCTACATGGTCCAACTCTAAATTTAAAACAATTGCATAATCAGGGGCGTAAGCTAAAAAATTGCGTTTATATTCACATGCTTCTAAAATAAAAGTTTGTGCATCTTTAGGCATATACCCACTACCATCACCAATCAAGTAACCACTTGGCTGAACACTTGCAAAAACGTGCGCTAACATCCCTGTTGTTGTTGTTTTTCCATGGGTACCACTAACACATATGGAATGATACTTTTGTGTTAGAAAACCTAAAAACTCTGGATAGGTGTAGGTTTTGACTTGTGGATTGTTTAGCGCCTCTTGGACTTCTTCATTTGTATCATCAAAGGCATTGCCAATGATAACTTGCATTCCACTTTTAATATGTTCACGAGAAAATGAAAAAAACGGGATATTATGCTCCTCTAATTTTTTTTGTGTGAAAATATACTTTTGAATATCAGAACCTGTCACATCATATCCACAATCTTTTAAAATACAAGCAAGCGACGACATACCAGATCCTTTAATTCCGATAAAATAATACATCATACGCATCTCTTAAAATGGCAAACTTTCATCACCATCATCCTCTTCTTCACTGATATGTTTCAGTGAAGTTGCATCCCCCAAGAGTGAAAATTGAATAATTTCTTTTTCTTCATTGTTGTTGATTTCTACCATTTGGTCCAAACTAATATTTTCAATATCTTCATTAATTTCTTCATCTTCTAATATCGATGACGCAAACGACATGGATAATCCATCATCTGTTGCAAGCTTTTCTTCTATTTCTTCTTCATTTCCATGAAATGGAGAAATGATCGTTCCTAGAGGATCTTTAATAACTCGCTTACTTACTTTTGTTGGTGGCGTAGCTTCAACACCACTTTTCACTATGTCTTCCTTAGCTCCATGAATTGGTGAAATTACCTGCGGAATATTATAAACATTTCGCTCACTCGGAAAAATTGGTTGCTTAATCGCTTTTTTTTCTTTTACCTTATCTACGGTAATATCAAAACTTTTTTTGATTTCTTCTAGTTTAGATTCTTTGGCAATTGGTTTACTTTCCGATATTTTTTCACTTACCACTTTTTTTTCGAACGTTTCTACGTTTCTTTTTAACTCGCTTTTTTTTGTCTCTTTTTTTTCTTTATTGTAGTCAAAGGATGTGTCTTTCATATTGGTTTCGTCATAAACATCCACTTCTGAAAAAAATGTATTTTTAATTTTATCTATTAGTCCCATCGTTACTCCTTAAATGTGTCACCCACATTATACTTATCATCTAGAATAATAATACCTTTTTTTTCTGCATCTTTCAATCCTATTTCTTTTGCATTTGCCAACATTCCAAACGATTCCACTCCTCTTAATTTTCCGTTTTTTATCAATGTTCCATCTGCTAAAACGGCATTTTGCAAACAAACAACAACTTTAATGTCTTGTCGTACGTTTTTTGCACCACAAACAATTTGAATATGATTGGTATCACCAATGCGCACCTTACACACATGTAGGTGATTAGAATCAGGATGGTCTTCACATTTTTCAACATAGCCAACAACTATGTAACTTGTAAAGTCATGAATCAATTCTTCTGCAAAGGTACGAAAAATTTCTGTGTTGATAAGACGCAATAATGGGTATGACATAACTTGATATCCATCAGTTTTACCCTCATAGGTATCTATCAAAATATTATATCCAATGATCTCCCCATCAACATCCAATAATTTTGTAACACTGTCTTTTTTTATAGTCATCGCTACTTCGCGATTATGTAAAACGACATATAATACATTAGGAAAAGCTTTTCCATTGTAAAACACTCTCACTATCATGCACTCACCTCTGCAAAAAAGCGATCTATTTCAGCTTCACTTTTCCTTAATTTAGAAACAAAGCGGCCAATTTCTTTGCTAGACCTTATTGCTAAAAATGAAGGGATTCCCATAATTCCCAAACCTTGAGATAAATCAATAAAAGCATCTCGATCGACATAAATAAATTCTATTTGGGAATACTTTTGGATCAATTTGGGCATAAATGCTTCTATAAATACACAATCAGGACACCAATTTGCGCTAAATACAAACATTGTTGTCGTATCTTTTTTATATAATACTTCAAACTCTTCTAACGAAGTGAGTGGTTTCATTAATTCTTTCATCTCTACTCCTTTCCTGTATCTTTTATAAATACAGCACGATAAATAGGATTTCCTTTTTCCATAAATTTCTTTTCATATTCACTTATCACATCTTCATCGTGAATATCTGCTCGAAAATCCAAATAAACTTCTTTTAAAAGAAATTTATGATTACTAAAGGAAACAAGCGAATATTCAAATAGTGATCGGTTGTCTGTTTTCATCTGAATTTCGCCTTGTTTATCCAATAAACGATAATATTTTTCTAAAAATGATACATGTGACAAGCGACGCTTACTTGTTCTATTTTTTGGCCACGGATCTGAAAAATTTAGATGCAATGTGTGAATCTCACCATCCATAAACCATTCCTCTAGATTTTTTGCATCTTGATAAATAAAGGAAGTGTTTTTTTGTACGTTCTCACTATGTGCTTTTCGCAAAGCCAAGGCTGCCACACTTTCATTTTTTTCAACACCAATCCAACCTATATGTGGATATATCTTCGACATGCCAATAAAATAATCACCTTTTCCACTGCCGATTTCAACATGAATCTCATCTACCCCTAGACTTTTTTTCCATCGTCCCTTATGGATGCTAGGATCTTTGTAAAGTTGGTTTTCTTCAAGATAGGCTTTTGCCCATTTTAATCTGCGCATTCTCATAGCTATCGTGCCAAATTCTTAATTGCATCAGCATAAATTGCCATCGCTTTCATAAGATCATTAAGTCTTACACCTTCATCCTTTTCATGTGGTCCTCCAACAAACATATGTTTTGGCTTTTCAACATTTGTAAATTCTGGCCCAAAAGCAACAAAATTTTTAAACTTACGAGCATATGTACCTCCACCAATTGTTTTCGCAGGAGAAAATGTATCGCCACTAAATTTGCGATACCCTTGCATCAATGTGGTTACTAAAGAAGCGTTAGGATCTACAAATAATGGCTCTGATATTTCGAGTTTTTCCATCCTAAGATCTATTTCTTGTTTACGCATAACCTCTTTAATATCCTCTACATATGCACTCCCTAAGCGATCATTGGGATAGCGAATATCCATCGTAATGCGAGTTTCTTCATCATCGATGGACACAACTCCTGTATTCATTGTAAGAAAGCCCATATATCCCCCGTCAATCGCAATGTTGAAAGCACTTCCCTTCCAATCACGCAAGAGTTTGTAAAGTGTTGAAGCAAGGGCATCTTGAAATGCCACTCCGACGAAATTCAAAATGTGCAATGCCGCATTTACCCCATTATAACATGCTGCTGCATGATAATAGACACCATCAATATGTAAAAGATCCGTTTCGCCTTGTGCCGTGATCTTCCCTTGCAAAGCGTTTGTTTCTAAGTAGAAATCAAATTGCTCTTTTTGTTTATCGTTTAGTTTTGGTAATACTGCTTCAGCTTTACCAATCACGATATTGGGACGACTTCCTGCATATAATTCCTGTATTAGCGTTTTATCTTTTGACACAATATCAAAATTAAGATGTCCCTTTTCTCCATAAATTACTGGGAAATCAGCATCTGGTGTGAAACCACAGCTTGGAATTTCACCATATTTTGCATAGTAATCCATACATGCCATTCCTGTTTCTTCATTGCATCCAACAATTAAAATTATTTTTTTGGATAATTTTAAACCTTCCTCTTTTATTGATTTTAGCGCATAATAAGCTGCCAGTGTCGGTCCTTTATCATCCAACACCCCACGGCCAAACACATATCCATCTTCCATATCCAAACCAAGTGGTTTTTTTGTCCAATCCTCACCTAATGGAACGATATCTAAATGTCCTAAAACACCAACACTTTCTTCACCGTCGCCATAGATAATAGCACCAGCGTATCCATCATAATCTATCACTTTAAACCCATCTCTTTTTGCGATTGAAAGCATACAATCTAAAGCTTCGCGAACCCGAAGACCAAACGGCGCATGGGTTGTTGCACCAGCCAAGTCTTCCGTTGATTCAATAGCAATTAATTCTTTTAAATCCGATAAATAAAGATTCTGATATGTTTCTATCATTTTATTAAATTCCATACTATCACCTCATTATTTCATTCTATCACATTTCACAAAATTTGTAGACCTCCTAGCTATAAAAAAAAACGGTATTTTCATAAAAAAAGAAAATACAACACATAAATAAAACTACTCAAAATTGAGTAGTTTATGTCATTTCTTATCAGATGTTTTTGCTTCTTTGGTATTTTTTTCCAACAATGCTTTCGCCGATACATTGACTCTGCCTCGATCATCCACTTCAGTGACTTTTACTTTGATAATATCACCAATTTTTAGCACGTCCTCCACTTTTTCAACCCGCTCATGTTTAATTTTCGATACATGCAACAATCCATCAGTATCGCCAAATAGATTCACAAACGCCCCGAATTTTTCAATTCGCACAACTTTGGCATCAAAAATATCACCAACTTTTGCGACTTTTATAATATCGGCAATCATTTGTGCCGCCTTATTAATCATTTCGCGATCATAATGATAAATAATTACATCACCATCATCATTAATATCAATTTTCACATCATCACATTGCTCAATAATTTCGTTGATCATTTTACCACCAGGTCCAATAACCACTTTGATTTTATCTACATCAATATTCATGAAATGCGTTTTTGGCGCATATTTTGAAACATCTGCTCTTGGAGAAACGATGGCTGTTTCCATATTTTCTAAAATCTGCAAACGTGCTTTTCCTGCTTGCTCAAGCGCTTCTTCAAAAATGGCTTGTGTAATCCCATTTACTTTGATATCCATTTGTAACGCTGTAATACCATCTCTTGTACCAGCAACTTTAAAATCCATATCACCAAAATGATCTTCCAATCCTTGAATATCTGTTAATACTGTATAATTGTCATCCTCATCCATAATCAATCCCATCGCAATTCCAGCAACTGCTGCTTTGATCGGTACACCAGCAGCCATCAAAGACATGGATCCTGCACAAATAGATGCTTGCGAAGAAGAACCATTCGATTCCAATACTTCCGCTACTACCCGTAGTGTATATGGGAAATCTTCAACGCTTGGTAATACTTGTGCCAATGCTCGCTCTCCTAAAGCGCCATGACCAATTTCACGACGACCCGGAGCCCCCATTCTACCTGTTTCACCTACAGAATAAGGTGGAAAGTTATATTGATGCAAGAATCTCTTGGCTTTTACATCGGTTAAGTCATCAATGATTTGTTCATCATTTAACGCACCCAAGGTAACAACACTCAACACCTGTGTTTCGCCACGTGTAAAAACAGCACTACCGTGCACTCGTGGTAAAATATCCACTTGTGAATCAAGGTTTCTTAACTCATCAATTTTTCTTCCATCTGGTCTTACCTTATCTTCAATAATCAAACGACGCACTTCATCAGCTTCAATGCTATGACAAATTTGTTTAATTTGTTTTAGGATGCGTTCCTTCATTTTTTCACTCTCATAAGTACGTGATGCAAACAATGCTACAGCTGCATCTGTGATCTCATCTATTTTTGCATATCGTTCCAATTTTTTTTCAATCGAAACCGCAGAACGTATTTGTTTTTCAAATGAATCTCGTATTTCTTCATCAATTGCACTATCTACAACATACAATTCAATTTCACGCTTTTCCTTACCCACTTTAGCGATAATTTCTTCTTGAAAAGCAACCAATTCTTTTATTGCCTCATGACCAAACATGATGGCACCTAACATTTCGGCTTCGCTGACTTCCTTAGCACCTGCTTCTACCATATTTACAGCATATTTCGTACCAGCAACTGCCAAATCAATACTTGAATATGCTATTTGTTCAGGTGTTGGGTTGATAATATACTCTCCATCAATATAGCCTACATTTACACCCGCAATGGGTCCATTAAAGGGAATGTCTGAAATTCCCAAAGCTAAACTCGCTCCAAACATCGCACTCATTTCTGCAGTTGCATTTGGGTCAAGTGATAATACGGTATTTACAACTTGCACCTCGTTACGGAATCCCCTCGCAAACAAGGGACGAATGGGACGATCAATCATTCTTGCCGTCAACGTCGCATGCTCTGAAGGCCTTCCCTCTCTTCTCAAAAATCCTCCCGGAATTCTTCCTGCAGAATATAATTTTTCCTCATATAATACCGTAAGGGGAAAAAAATCAATATCCATCTTTGCTTGAGAACTTGCAGTTGCTGTAGATAATACGACTGTGTCTTCGTATCGAATCAATGCAGAACCACCAGCTTGTTTTGCCAATTCTTTTGTTTCTACCACGATCCCACGACCATGGAAATCTAAACGAAATATCTCTTTCGCCATGCTTTCACCTCTTTTTTTCTTTATCTTTCTAATGATATCATATATACAAGTTGAAATATATACAAAAATATCGTTTCGAAGATAGCAGCCTCTAAAACTTATAGTCCATCCGTTTTGTATGCTTAAATAATAACGCTAGTTTTAAATAGCAAGAATGTCAATATCCCAATAACACCAAAAAAAAGGAATCTTTTGATCCCATTTCATTATTATTTTCTTAATCCTAAACGTTGGATTAGTGTTGTATAACGTACTAAATCCATATTTTTTAAATATTTCAATAAATTACGTCGTTTTCCAACCTTTTGCATCAACCCTCTTTGTGAGTGAAAATCGTGTTTGTGCTCCTTCATATGAACCGTCAAACGATTGATTTCCTCAGTTAATACAGCAACTTGTACTTCTGGCGATCCTGTATCATCCGCTTTGGTTGCATATTCTTTCATAATCGCCTGCTTTTCGCCTTTTAATAACATCTTTGCTCCTCCTTTTTGTATTGTCGTTTTTATCCACGTAAATGCTTGAGGAAGCAATAAACCTAGAATAAAACCTACTTGATAATATCACACTTTTAATTTTCCGTCAATATGTTGTGTTTTTGAGGGTAATGTAAAATTTTAGTATCAAGAAAAAAAGAGATCCTATGTCATATTGTCGAGAAACAAACCATAGGAGAGCTCATACACTCTATAGCAAACATTACCGATTATTTAAATACTAATTACAATCTTTCTTTACTAACATTGCTAATGACACTTCCAAACTATATGCAATTGAACTTACTTTATCCCCTTCGATATAGTTCTTGTCTATTCATACCTCGTCTTCCAAAATCACATTGCATTTTATTATCAAGCTGTGCACAGAGTTTTTAATCATTAGCAATAATGGCCAAGCGAATCATTCCCTATTCCTTTTAACCTATTTTTATAAAGCCAAAAGTTTAAAATAACACCTTCTAATAAAGCATTATTTTAGTATTTTTCTTTGTTTTTCAACGATCGAATGGAGATTAAAATCCCTGATACAGTAGAATAAATCAGTGTCGCAACCAACAGTAATTCACGCCTTTCCCTCACCAATATCGCTATACAAACATAGACAAAAAAGATAGCCACTAACGATATATCAAATTTTAAATTTTTTTTATTGTATTTCATAATATTTTCCTTCTTCCTCAATTTTAAATCAAACTATTTTTCTTTGCAATCTATTTAAAGTTGAAAGCAAAGATATTGATACTTCCATTTTATTAAATATGTAAAACTTTCGTGGATAATTGTATAATCGTATCTTCAACATGACTAGAAAAAATACAATATCCTTGATGTCTTTTTATGTGCTCATTAATCAATGAAATGGCTGCACTTCGACTATCCTTATCCAATGAATTAAATGGTTCGTCCAGCAATAATATTGGATACTCTAAAGCTAAAAAAGTAGCGAAATACAGTTTGTATTTCATGCCTAGTGAATATGTTGAGATTTCTTTATCTTCATCCACACAAAGATGTAACGCCTGTAAGTTTTTTTGTACGCTACTATAAAACGATTCTTCTTTTTTCCACATTGCTTTGATCCATGCTACATACTCTTTTAACGAAAGTGATTCATAAAAATTTGGCGATGATGGAATGTATATTACTCTTTTTTTTAAATCATTTTGCGAATAGTCAATTCCATCTATTGTACATTTTAACTGTGGCGCATAATTTAATCCACACAAAATTTTTAACAGTGTCGTTTTCCCTGTACCATTCTTTCCTTTAATACACAAAGATTCATTTTGTTTCAGGGAAAAAGAAAACTCTTTAAATACGCAATGATCTCCGTAGGAAAAATGAAGTTTTTTTATTTCAAGCATTACCGGTAAGCTCCTTTCTTCATACTTTGCTTTCAATGCAAGCAGCAATTAGTATAAACAACAGCATAAAAAACAAACTGATAAGTACATATTTTATACTTATGACTTTGCTTTCAACATGCCTCATGTTGTAAAAAAATTTATACGTTTCATATGATATTGCAGCAGCGATGCATAACGCTACCGTTTCAAAAATAAAATGTGGTGCTACATATCGGAAAATCGGATAATGTCCAGAACTATTGTATACGCCAATTAAGATTCTTCCCAAAACGACACCATTCGCAACAATAATGAAATTCCCTAGAAGTCCAAACGTAAAAGTTCCCGCCGAGATAATCAAAAACATGGTAAATAGATTGTGCTTCAATAAGTCATGAAAAGCGATTTTATTGGGATTGATTGGAATTATCTCATTTTGAAAAAAAAGCATTCCAAACACGATCGAGATAACATAGACAAATGCTGCAACATAAAACGATTTTCTATAATATATAAATGTATCACTAATCAACAATATTAATCTTTTCAAGAACTTCACCACCTTTTTGTATATACTGATTCAATTGGATATTGATTCCCCATGCAAAACCTATGAAAATAAACAAAATCACTGTAAATCCAACATACGACATAAACGAGAATATATAATCACTGACCAACAATCCCATTGGTAATATCGTAAATACACTTTTATATAATGAATATAACTTTTCTTCAATAGATGTATCTTCATCACTTTCCCTTAATTCCAGTCCCGCTTTACAACGATTAGAAAACACAAAGAAACTTGCAAAACTTGCATGTTTTGCGTTAAATTTATGCATATTTTTATGTATCACTATCATCAAACCAGTACATCCTATCACGCTAGTAATATCATTGATAAAGTAAAAACACAATCCAATAGAAAATAAAATCTGTATTATAGAAATTGATGTGCTGCTCCAAATCAGCACATCTAACTTTTGCCTGTACAGTGTCAATATTGATTTTCCTGACAATTTCCAATAATACAAGTCTAGACAGTTTTTATAATTTGAAAAAGAATGCACTCCATTTATCAACATGGATCGCAAATAATTTGCATTGCCAATAAAATAAAACCATAATATGAAAAACATTTTATGTATTTGTGAAGTTACGTGATTTAAAATAATTACCTCAACCATCATGAAAACAATAATTTCTGGTTGCTTCTTCACTTGTAAATACGTCTTCTCTAAACCTGCTATTTTCAACATTTTTATAAATGGTAAATTGATTGCCTTATCGTTTTTTAAAAATTGTTGTTTCAATGCACATTTTTTCTCGTGCAAGAATTTCGCTTCCCATACACTTTTATATTGGATGAGATTATTGAGCACTGATAAAACAACAAAAATACCAATGATAACAAGTATTATCACACCATATTCACTAAAAAAACTTTGAAGCCAAGAAAAAACATCTAGTACGGATGTCAATAGTCGCTGCAATAATATGTATTCGTTATAATTTTTTGTTTTTATCACAACATTTAAAATCTCTAGAAACGTTTGTGCAATTTTCACCAAGCTATTGAATACAAAAACAAGTAAAGACGCTGTACATATAAATTTAAAAAAAGCAAGACATTGCGTCAATTTTCCTTCAATATGTTTCGTCAGCTCCTTTATCATTTGTTGCGCCTGCATAAAAAGTCCTAAAAAAATACTAATTATTATAAAAAAAAGGGAATTTGCAGATATTATGGTTGAAATTATAATCAACGGAATTAAAAAAGGAAGTTTAAATACCAATTCTGCACATACTGGCATGATAATCGTTTTGCGAAAAAAAACAGTATAGTACGGTGATGACATTTGATATTCAGATAAAAATGTATTGATAATTTCGCTAGTTGATTTACTAAAACCTTGAACTTGTACAAAGGCAAACAGTCCTAAAATTATACTTATATACTCATTTAATCCATATTCCTTTAACATACAAATAATAGAATAAGTACAAATACTATTGATTATAAACGATAAAACAAGTTTTATATAGAAAAACATATAACACTTTTTTAACGATTTAACGGAAAAAAAACTTTGATAAAATTTACATTTGTTGCGCAATTTACTTTTACATAAAAGTGAAATTTGTATCATCTTAAATCCTCCTAAGACAACATAGAAATGGAAGCTCATTTGGCTTGTTTCATGATCTACCCAATTTTAAAAATAAACATATGCTTACCAAGCGATCGCTTTTTTCATACTTTTTTTTGCTAATTTTTTTACAGTTGCTTTGAATGTTGCCCATCCCATTGTCATAATAGCTGATGTTCCACCAGAAAAAATACTACCTATGATACCCAATATCGTAATAAAAGTTCCAGCTCCTAATATAACATTTACAACCGTTGATGCAATTGCGGAAGGTACCCCTAATTGTGCTGCAACGAGATTAATAAAAATCATCATATCCTATCCTCCTATATCTTTAACTTTACATTGTGTGCCAAACAAGCTTCACAAGAGTGTTTTTATTTTCAAACATCTCTCATATATATATACCACATTTCCAAGATTTTTCCTTTTTTTATATAAATTTATGAAGTCTATGTGTTCTAAAAAAATCACAATTGCGAAATAGTTTTATATGCACTTAAAAAAATGCTTAGTTTTAGCAATGTATATTTCATTTTGATAAAGTTTTAAAAACTATATATCGTGTATTGCCCTACTGCATTTCTAAGCTCATATATAAATTTTTATTTGGAATAATAATAGCAAAAAGATTCTTTTACTTTTCTAGTCAAAAAAGACTATAACTTTTTTTTTGCAAACCACAAAATAACTGTCATAGTCTTATGTTTCTATCGATAGATCTGATAATTTTATTACTTTTCATTATTGTTTTTCCGCAAACATTTCTTTAATTGCGTAATATAAACCTACTTTATGTATTTATTCACACATGTGATTGCTTATCTCTTGTATGCAATATCCTTATTCATCAATCACGTCCTCAGCAAATGCTCTAGCTATATTAGATGGTATCGCAAATCCCAAGCCTTCGATATCACTACCACTGCTTTTCGCATTGACAATTCCAATCAAATTACCCTCTTCATCAAATAACCCTCCACCAGAGTTTCCAGGGTTGATCGCTGCATCGGTTTGTAGTAAGGTCATTGTAACATTCTCAATTGAAATTTCTCTAGATGTTGAACTTAAAATTCCTTGCGTAACACTGCCACCCAATTCACCTAACGGATTTCCAATAGCCAAAACACCTTGTCCTACCAATAAATCCTCACTGTCAGCGAAAGTTGCGACAGTTAAAGTATCATCAGTATCAATTTTTAAAATTGCCAAATCGCTTTCTTCATCGCCACCAATATATTCAGCATCGTATTCATTTCCGTTTTTCAGTGTAACCTCTGCTCTTCGCGCACCATCAATTACATGATAATTTGTGATAATATATCCAGTTTCAGAAATGATAACACCACTTCCTGCCCCCTCACTAACATAATCTTGCATATAGCGTCCCCGTTGCACACTTTCTGTTTTTATTTCTACAACAGTTTCACTCGCTTTCTCAGCGACTGTAGAAACATCTTTACTTGACAATAACGCTATCGCCGATTCATTATCTGTCTTTGTACTTGTACTATTTTGTTGATTCCCAAATTCTATACTAATCATATATCCACCAAATGCACCAGTCAAAATAAGTGTACATATGCATAAGATACCTATCGTTGTTTTTAATATTTTACTTTTCATAATTCACCTCTTTCTTATAATCTATTGTATATATTATTGTGAACATTTCATGAACGATGCCTGTCAAATTTATGAAAAGCGTGTATAATATACAAAAAAGCGAGGTATCATCATGAAAATAGCTTGGATTGGATGTGGCGTCATGGGCAAACCTATGGCAATCCATCTTGCAAAGGCACAATATGAAGTGCATGTATATAATAGAACATATGAAAAAATAAAGGATATGGATGGCGTTATAAAACATACATCGATTAGAGATTGTATTAAAAATTGTGATGTTATTTTTACGATTGTTGGCTTCCCTCGTGATGTAGATGACGTATATTTTTCTGATAAGGGAATTATTAAAAATGCTAAAAAAGGGGCATTATTAATTGACATGACTACATCATCTCCAGCATTAGCAGTTAAAATTGCACAAAATGCGAAAGATTTTGAAGTTTTGGATGCACCAGTTTCAGGTGGAGATAAAGGTGCACAAGATGCAACTTTAACCATCATGGTTGGTGGTAATGAAACAAGCTTTAAAAAAGCTTTCCCCTTGTTTAAAATATTAGGAAAAACCATCACCTACATTGGCCAGCACGGTAGTGGTCAACATTGTAAAATGTGTAATCAAATCGCCATCGCGGGTGCAATATCTGCAATGAGCGAAGCATTGGTTTATGCGGATGCTCATCATATGGATACACAACGCGTGCTGCAAGCCATCGCAAATGGCTCAGCACAAAGTTGGCAAATGACAAATATGGCACCTCGTGTCTTACAAAATGATTTTGATCCAGGTTTCTATATTAAACATTTTGTAAAAGATATGCGGCTTGCAAAAGAAGAAATCGCAACCAAAGAAATCAATTTGCATATGCTAAATAGCGTCTATCATATGTTTCACACTCTAGAAAATGAAGGATATGGTGATTTGGGAACCCAAGCACTTTTAAAATTTTATGATAAACAAAAAGGCTAATCCTAGCCTTTTTCTATTGCTTCTAAAAACAATACCAATACATCATGCAATTGAAACAAACCTTTTTTTGTATAAGAAATGTGTGTGTTTTTATATCGTAAATATCCATCATTTATGCAAGTATCAAGAGTATTTTTAAAGAACATCATGAAATCGCTTTGAAATGTATCATTAAATTCTTGGATATCAATTCCTTCATATAAACGAAGATTCATCATTATATATTCAAACATTTCATCTTTTTTCTTTAATTGTTCATACGCAATATCATCAATACCACTCACATATTGTTTGATTGATCCTTTATGCGTATAACGTTGATGATGTTCCTTACCGCTAGCACCTACGCCAATACCATAAAAGTCCCGATATTTCCAATACTGAATATTGTGCTTTGATGCATACCCTTTTTTAGCAAAATTGGCCACTTCATATTGGTAAAACTGATGCCGCGTCAAAATATCAATTGCCTCTTCATACATTTTTGCTTCTATCTCATTTGCAACACAACACATATTCCTTTTCGCGAATACACTATGTTCTTCAATGGTTAAGGAATAGATAGAAATATGTTCAATGTTTTCCTTTAATGCACAATATAGTGTATCGCGCCAGCTTTCTATGCTTTGGTTCACAAAACCATAAATTAAATCAATGGATATATTTGTAATATAATATTTTATTTGATCAATTGTTTTCGAAATATCTTCACGTCTATGCTTGCGATTGGCGATTTTTAAAATTTTATCATCATAACTTTGTACGCCCAAAGATATGCGGTTTACACCATACCTTTTTAACAATCGTAATTTTTCTTCATCAATCGATTCTAAATTCGATTCCATAGTATATTCATGAACTGCATTTGTATACGGCTTTACAACCTTTAATAAGTTTTCTAGTTGTTTTAATGATAATGCAGTCGGTGTACCTCCACCTATGTATATGGTCTTCATCGGTATTTGTATTCTTTTATTTTTGATTTCCTTTTCAATTTCAAGCAACCAAGTATCAACCAAGGACTCCTCATATAACGTTCTTTTAAAATCGCAATAAAAACAAATATGTTCACAAAAAGGAACGTGTAGATATAAGGTATCAATCATCCCTCTCACCATGTTTCATTAGTAGTTCTTTGCGCATATAATAATCATCCATAACATATCCTTCACCGATATCATTCACAACACTATCAAAAATCACAAACCCCATATGTTTATAGGCTTGGATACTATTGCTATTGTATTTATTACAGGTGAGCCAAATCTGCCATAAACCTCTTTGCTTTGTTTCATTCTCCAGATAACATAACGCAAATCGCGCATAACCTTTTCCACGTTTATTTTTAAGCAAATACAATTTACTTAAAAAGCATTGTGATACCCCATAGACGACCGCCATAAATCCAATCAAATTATTTTTCTCATACAGCCCATAATATACATAACCCTCTTGATTGACTTGTTCCCGAATGGCTGTTTCACTTAAATACAACTCTAACATATATCTTACTTGGTTTTCACCAATGATCGGCGTAAAATGTTCCTGCCAAATGGTTTTTGCCAGTTGCGCGATGATAGGAAAATCTTCAGTTTTTATTGTTTTAATATCAATCATTATTTTCTCCTACACTATAAAACAAGGAGTATATCTACTCCTCATCCATAGAAAGAACCGCCATAAAGGCCTCTTGTGGAATTTCAACAGAACCCACGGACTTCATTCGCTTTTTTCCTTCTTTTTGTTTTTCTAATAATTTTTTCTTACGAGAAATATCCCCACCATAACATTTCGCCAATACATTTTTACGTAATGATTTAATATTTGTTCGTGCAATGATTTTTCCACCAATCGCAGCTTGGATGGGAATCTCAAATTGATGCTTGGGAATCAATGTTTTTAATTTGCTGGTAATAGCAGACCCACGTGGATAAGCGAAATCCCGATGTACAATAGTACTCAGTGCATCCACAACCTCCCCATTCAACAAAATATCCATTTTCACAAGTTTTGATGTTTGATATCCTACCAGTTCATAATCAAAAGATGCATAACCTTTACTCAATGACTTCAATCGATCGAAAAAATCAAACACAATTTCACCTAATGGAATCTCATAAATCAAACTCATGCGCATATCATCGATATAAATCATATCCTTATAGATACCACGTTTTTTCTGACAGAGTTCCATAATCGCCCCCACATATTCGTTAGGAACCATAATCGTTGCTTTCACAAATGGTTCTTCTATATGAGCAATTTTTTGTACTTCAGGCAATAATGATGGATTATCTACATGAACCATACTACCATCATACAAATATGCGTGATAAATCACACTCGGTGCCGTTGCAATGAGTGGAATGTTATATTCTCTTTCAATTCTTTCCTGAATGACATCCATATGCAATAAACCTAAAAAACCACAACGAAATCCGAATCCCAATGCTTGTGAAGTTTCTGCTTCATATTGCAAAGCTGCATCATTTAATTGTAGTTTATCTAATGCATCGCGCATATCGTTATATTTAGCGGAATCAATTGGATAAAACCCACAAAAAACCATGGGATTCATGGTCCGATAACCCGCTAAAGGCTCCCTTGCAGGTTGATTTGCGCAGGTTAGCGTATCTCCAACACGAACATCTTGAATGGATTTGATAGCAGCGCTTATCCAACCAACCTCTCCACAAACAAGTTTTTCTTTTTTCAGTTCAAAAGGCGTTCTCACACCAACTTCTAGAACTTCATAAACGGCATCACTTGCCATAAATTTAATGTTATCTCCCACTTGAATACTGCCGTCTTTAATACTCACAAAAACAATTACACCACGGTATGCATCATATGCAGAATCAAATACCAAAGCTCGTAACGTATTGTTTACACTTCCTTGTGGTGCTGGTACATTGGCAACGATAGCCTCCAAAACATCCACCACATTCAAACCATTTTTCGCACTAATCAAAGGCGCTTGAGAAGCATCTAAGCCAATAACATCTTCAATTTCTTTTTTAACTTCTTCTGCTCTAGCACTTAATAAATCAATTTTATTTACAACCGGAATGATCTCCAAATCATTATCCAAAGCTAAATACACATTCGCCAACGTCTGCGCTTCGATTCCTTGTGCTGCATCTACTACCAAAACAGCACCATCACATGCCGCTAAGGAACGCGAAACTTCATAAGTAAAATCGACATGACCTGGCGTATCAATAAGATGGAGAATGTAATCTTGATTGTCTTTTGCGTGGTATAAAAGTTGAATTGCTTTTAACTTTATTGTGATCCCACGCTCTCTTTCCAAATCCATATTATCCAATAATTGTGCTTTCATTTGTCGCTGTTCTACACTATCTGTAAGTTCTAAGATACGATCTGCCAAAGTCGACTTACCATGGTCAATATGAGCAATAATGGAAAAGTTGCGTATGTTTTTTTGATTCATTCATTTCCCCTTCTATTTAAATAATTCACGATATTTATATAATTCACGAAATAAAACCGTTCGTAAGACAAAAGCACTTATAAGACAAATGATACCTTGTATTGCATTTGCAAAGAGTGACGGGAGCACAGCAATGACATTGCCTTCAATCACAAAATCGACAACATAATAACCAGATACCATAATTACAATTCCCACCACAAAACTCAACATGTTGTACTTTTTACTCATATGATGAAACAAATAAGAAACAACAAGCCCTTCCAGGCCTTTAATGAGCAAAGTAAACACTGCATAATGAGAATACCCTGCTACAACATCGGCAAGTGCGCTTCCCATACCACCCACAAATCCAGCTGTTAAAGGACTAAAAAAACTTGCAAAAAACAAAACACCTATATCACCTAGATTTACATACCCCTTCGTACTTATCGGAATAACGATCACAACCGTCATTAAAAATATAATACTCATTGCCAAAGCAATGATTGTCATTTGTTTAATGCGTATTTGAGACATCTTTAATTTCCTCCTTAAAACCATTTAAAAAATCTTTTGCTGTATTTCTTTTTCGACCTTCCAATTGTACACTACATAACTCTATACAGCCATTGTTGCACACAAGAAACAATTTCTTATTTGCTTGTACTAAAGTGCTAGCCTGCTCACTTGTCAAAAGCGTGCTTCGTTTAGCACCATGTATTTTTAACTTTTTTTCTTGAAATAGTATATAACCAACAGGCCATGAAATTAAGGACTTAATATGATTATACACTTCTTCAACATCAGCACTAGCATCTATATATTCTTCTTCTTTTGAAATGTTATAAGCAAAACTAACATCCGCTTCCTCTTGTTTGGTGAAGATTGCTTTCTCTTTTACCAATAAAGAAATTGCTTCTAAAATAGTTTCAGCAGCAATGGGCATCAGACGATTGTGTAACTCGATCATTGTTTCATCTGCTGCTATATCAACTGCCCTTTGTAACATATAATCACCAGCATCCATACGCTTTTCCATACGCATAATTGAAATTCCTGTAGATGTATAGCCATACATAATTGCTTTGTGAATGGGTGCTCCACCACGCAATTTTGGTAGTAAGGAAGCATGAACATTTAAACTTCCATATTTTGGATATTCTAGAATAATTTCCGGAATCATTTGACCATAAGCACATGTAACAATTAAATCTGCTTTTAAAGTAAGAAATTTATCATAACTTTCACTGATTTTATTTGGTTGAAAAACGGGAACATCATACGCCAATGCCATTTGTTTTACCGGCGTAGCTTTTCGCTCTTGTTTTCTTCCAACTTTTTTATCTGGTTGTGAAACCACAGCAATCACTTCGTGATCGGACTTTAGTAAACTTTCTAAAACAGCACACGCAAATGCTGGTGTCCCCATAAATATAATTTTTAAAGATTTCATGTTTTTACCACCCTAATGAATACAATTATACCTATTAAAACAAAAAAAGTAAAAGGTTTCTATTGATTTTATGATTGCTTTTTTATTTATGCTTTGTTATAATTTTAAGGCACATAAGAAAAGTAGGAGGTGTCAGAATGCCTAACATTAAACAACAAAAGAAACGTGTTATTACAAACAACAAAAAAAATCTTGTAAATGCTGCACAAAAAACAAAATTGAGAACAGCAATTAAAGCCGTACATAGTGCAATAGAAGAAAATGATGCACAGGCTGCTACGAAAGCATACGCTTTGGCTAGTAAGTATTTAGATCAAGCTGTGACAAGTAAGCTTTATCACAAGAATTATGTTTCAAGACAAAAATCACGTTTAGCACTTGCTGTTAACGCAATCAAATAGTAAAAAAGATTCCCATGATACATATTCATGAAAGGAATCTTTTTTTACTTTTATATGCAATGTTGTAAAAGTAACATTTCAAACCCCTGTTGCTTATCAACCTTTCCCATTTTAATCTCTTGATCCAAATTTGCCAATGCCAACAAAACATTTTGTATATCTTCTAAGCTGCGTTCGTACGCATGTTGTAAATTTTTTTCAACGCGAAAAGGATGCGCATGCAAATAACTTATGATTTCATTTTTAGAATAGCCTTCTAATTCCAAAGTTTTAACTTGAAACAGGAAACGAAACTGTGATGCTACAAGCGATATAAGAGATACAACTTCAACGTTATTGCGTTTAAAATCTTGGAGGCAATGGAAGCATCTAGAAATATCTTTTGCCATAATCGCATTACTAAGCTTAAAAACATTATCTTCTAGAGGTTGTGTTATCAAAGCGATAATTGTTTCAGCATCTAAAATTCTTCCATAATACCTTAACTTTTCAAGTTCATTATACACTTGTGTCATATCAAAAGGTAAACGTCGATATAATTCTTGCTTTGCATTTTCAACAATTGCAATTTTATATTTCTCTAAATATGCCTCTATTAGTTTTTTACGATCAAATTCTTCTAGGGTATTGAATTGTAATACTTTCATTACTTTTTTTAGCTCTTTCCCTATTTTTTTTCGCGTGTCTAGTTTGTTGTAAACACTTAAAATAAGCGTGGTTGACGGCAAAGGATGTTGCACATAATCCAATAAAACAACTTCATTCTCCAAGCTAGTTTTTGCGCTTAGAAATTGGCAATTTTCTAGCACCACAACTTTTTGTGATGAAAAAAAAGATACTGTATAACAATCCGTAATTACATCCTTAATATCATGTTTTAGTGCATCATAAAAAACAACGCTCATTTTATCTGCATCACATTCTTTTATGATTTCTTTAATTTTTTTCTTAATTAAAAAAGCTTCTTCACCACACAATACATAATTCATGTTATCACCTATTTTATTATACCAAAAACCTTATCTTCTGTCTTGAAAAAATGAAGATAATGACTAAAATATATACTTATACTTCCCTGCTTATCTGTTCGCAAGATATAAACCTCAAAACGGTCTAGAGTAGCAAGGACACTCTTATGTGGATGTCCATATCTATTGTTTTCTCCCAATGATAAAATTGCAAGTTGAGGATTGATGCTCGATATGAACGCTGAATCGCTACTCGTATTGGAACCATGGTGACCAATTTTTATGACATCAACTTTTAAATGAGGATAGTTTTGCAAAATGCTTTGTTCTACATGCTTTGGTGCATCCCCCATAAACATATAATTTTTTCCATATATGGAAGCAAATAATACCATACTATTGTCATTTTCTTCACTATGCGATTTCAAGTTTAAATTTTGTAAGACAATTCCATCCAATTTTAACTTTGAAAGTTGGTGATAAACCACACGAATAGGAATCAACTCTTTTAAATCAGACAAAGAACCATCATGATCAAAATCCTCATGTGTAATAACAACCGCATCTAATGCCCGCACACCATGCGCCTTTAACACAGGATAAATTACCTCTTCTGCGAGGTTCCTGGCAAATGCTCCTGCTGCGTCAATTAAGATTGTTTTACCTCTTAGGGGCTCTACAATGAGTATACAATCTCCTTGCCCAACGTCAATAAATACTATTTTTCCAAATAGCATCATATTTCGCATGGAACACTGATATAAAAGTAAAAACATTACAAGTATATATTTCTTGTAAGACGCATGCTTGGAAATATACACAAGGGAATACAGCCAAACGATCAGCCAAAGCAAATGTGGAAATCCTTGTAACATAACATCGTATGTTGCCAGGATATTCAATAAGTGCAAACAAAACCCATACATCATAACAAGCTCATTATGGAGAAACGCAATCCCCATCGCAAGCAAAGCGAAAAGAAATACATGGAAAACAAAGCGTCGTAAAAGCATAAATCCTAGCACCATAAATAAAGAAACTTGATTAAAAAGAAGCAATTGTATCCCCATTAAAAACAAACACTGTGCAATTTTTTGATTCTCTTTTATAACTACAAATTCCCTCACTATCCATAAGCCAAAATACAATATGAAACCCAGCTCATATATGTGATTGGGATTTAACACCATGAGTATCAACATACAAAACCCCAGTTGATCTTTTTTATGCATACTGTTAAAAAGATACGCAACTATCGATATACATAAAATTTGATAAATAAAATAACGCATTGGAAATAACATTGTATAAACAACGCAAACACCAATACTACACAGTTCACGATTGATATGCATCGCTTTCGCTAATCGTCTCGCTAGTTCTAGGATATGCATTCCACTCGCAAACAGCATATAGACAAACATTGTATCTAACTCATGAATACGATAGAATATGGCTTTATAAATAAAAGATAATGGATGTGTATCAAAATAAGTATACAATTTTCCTTTTAGCGAAGAAGCGGCATTTATCACTCGAAAAGACTCTGCTTTAATGGCATATTTTATTTGTTGGCGTTTTGCATATTTGTCAAAGCGAAAAAGATGGTCATTTTTGAGTGATGAAATCTTTGATATTTTTCCTTTAATAAATACCACGTCATCGATATGCACATCATCAAGCGCATAAACAATCACCTTCTGTTTGTCGTTTTTGGCAATTGTGTATGCCGAATGAATCGAAAGGATACGATATTCATCTTCTTTTTTTAAAACCACATCATGCTCTTCTATTTGCGTTCCCCATATAAAAAAAACGGACAATAGGATCAGCAGACGTGGATCTTTCTTTAATTTTATCAAAAAGAAAAGCGCAGCAATACTCAAGATTATAATTTGAAAATATGGATTTCTCATAACAATAATCGAATACATTACAATCGCATAATATAACCACTTATATGTTTTCAAAGCTTAATGAAATCCTTTACTTTCTCATAAGATTTAATTTTTATTCCTTTTACATTCATCAACTCTTCTAAAGTTTGAAAACCTCCTTTTGTTTTGCGATATAGCATAATCTTATCAGCGGTTGATGGACCAACCCCTGGTAAACTCATAAGTTCTTCTTTACTAGCCACATTAATGGATACTTTTTGTGTTAAAACTTTTTTGGGAATCACAATGACATCTTCGTTTTTCAATTTTTGGGTTAAATTAATTCCTGAAATATCTGCTGATTCACTAAATCCACCTGCTTTTTCAATCACATCTTCAATACGCGTATCTCTTTTCATTTGAAAGACGCCAGTGCGCATAACCTCACCTTTTACTTCTATCTTTATTGTTTTTGATTGAAAAACATTCATATTTACAAACGTTGCATCATTAAAGTAAACAAAAGCAAGAATTAAACATACAACTATGATACGTAAAAATTTCATTCTATCACCGCTCGTATATTAAAAACATATGCATTGTTTCCTAAAAAAAACACTTTATATAAAAGTGTTAATGATCGAACGTTTCATACGCATCAATAATTTGTTGAACAAGGGGATGCCTTACAACATCCAAGCTACTCAGCTCCACAAATGCGATATCAGCAATATTGTGCAATATCGCTTTGGCTTGCAAAAGTCCTGAATCTTGTTTTTGGATCAAATCGATTTGTGTAATATCACCCGTAACTACAATCTTTGAAGAAAATCCCATTCTTGTTAAAAACATTTTCATTTGCGATTTGGTTGAATTTTGTGCTTCATCTAAAATAATAAACGCATTATTTAACGTACGTCCTCGCATATATGCCAATGGAGCAATTTCAATAATCCCTTTTTCAATATACTTATCAACACTCTCAGCACCCAAAGCTTCATGTAAGGCATCATATAACGGTGTTAAATATGGATCTACTTTTTCTTTTAGATCACCTGGTAAAAAGCCTAAGCTTTCCCCTGCTTCTACCGCAGGCCTTGTAAGAATGATTTTTTCGATTTCATTTCGTTTTAATAAGAAAACAGCATACATAACCGCTAAATATGTTTTCCCTGTCCCTGCTACTCCATATGCAAATGTAATATCAAATTCCCGCATACATTTACATAAGTAAGATTGTCCTAAAGTTTTGGGATAAATGGATTTTCCTTGTACCGTTTTAGCGATGACCTCTTTATGCAAGCGTTCTAGTTTTGCTAATGAAGTTTGTTTTGCCATTTCGCACGCATACTGAACACTGCGCTCATCAATACTTACATGATGACACACACATTTCCATAAATAATATAAGACATCTTTTACTCGTTTATTACTTTCCGCCTCTCCTATAATAAGCAATGCATTGTCTCTTGGCACAATCTCACATATGAAAGTTTCACGAATAATCGAAAAAAAGAGCTCATTTACACCCATCATTTTTTGTAAGTCCTGACTTGAAATTTCCGCTAGCGAAAAATGTAATTGTTCACGCATACACACCATCCTTTATCATTATTTTAACGCAGATATAAAAAAATAGAAAGTTTAACCTTCTATTTCCTTTTGAATTGCTTGTATAAGTATTTGCAATTCTCGATAGCGTTGACTATAAGCATCCAATTTTTTAATAATGGCTTCATACTTATTCATTTTGGCGAGCCACATCTGCTGAAAAACATTATTTTTATTCATTTTTTTACCAAACATTATTTCATTGTTTGAGAGTTCTTTATCATAATCGCAACAAAAAGATATCACCTGATAATAGTGTATGTCAAAAACACAACATTCTTCGATTACCTTAAAATTGTGTTCACTAATAAACATCCTAATTTTTTCAATTTCACGATTGCTTTGTATAATAATTTTCTTAAATTGTTTCAACTTTTCTAAATTGTGATTCAATATAGAATGAATGCTATCATATCCAAGACCCGCAATAATTAAAGTATCTGCGTCTTTTTCTACATTTTGAATACCATCACTCAAGATCGCAAATACACTATTTTCAACACTATAATGTTTAATTGTCCGTTTTGCCTGTTCTAGTGGCAATTCTGCAATATCACATGCATATACTTTTTTTGATCGATGACGGATTGCTAGAGCACAGGATAAAAGCCCATGATCACAGCCTACATCAGCCACAATACTTCCTTCATCAACAAAATTATAAATCGCCTGCAAACGAATTGAAAGTTTCATTTTCTTACTGTTTATCCATGAAGTCTTTTAAACGTTTTGATCTCGTTGGATGCTTTAATTTACGCAAAGCTTTCGCTTCAATTTGACGAATGCGCTCTCTTGTAACATTAAATTCTCTACCAACTTCCTCAAGCGTTCTTGTACGACCATCATATAAACCAAAACGCAAGCGTAATACTTTTTCTTCACGTTCTGTCAATCCTTGCAAAACCATGTTGATTTCGTCTTTCAACAATTGATTATTTGCATATTCATCTGGTGACATAGCATCTTTATCTTCAATGAAATCGCCTAAATGCGAATCATCTTCTTCCCCAATGGGTGTTTCCAAAGAAACAGGTTCAAGCGCAATTTTTTGAATTTCTCTAACTTTTTCAGGCGTAATCCCTTCCATCTTAGCTGCAATTTCATCTGCCGTTGGATCTCTCCCCAAATCTTGTACCAATTGTCTTTGAATGCGTGTTAATTTATTTATTGTTTCCACCATATGTACTGGAATTCGTATAGTTCGCGCCTGATCTGCGATCGCTCTTGTGATTGCTTGGCGAATCCACCAAGTAGCATAAGTTGAAAACTTAAATCCTTTAGTATAATCAAACTTTTCAACCGCTTTCGCAAGACCCATATTTCCTTCTTGAATCAAATCAAGAAACAGCATACCTCGTCCTACGTATTTTTTGGCAATCGATACAACGAGACGTAAATTAGCAGCAATCAAAATCTTTTTCGCTTCTTCATCACCATCTTGTATTTTTTTAGCAATGATTGGCTCTTCTTTAGGATCTAATAAATCAACACGACCAATTTCTTTCAAATACATCTTAACGGGATCATTTACTTTATTTTGTGCTGATGCTGCAAACGATTGTTCCAATGTTTCTAAATCCGAAAGCTCTTTTGGATGATCATCCTCGTCTTCTTCGTCTTCTACTTCATCAATATCTTCAATATCGACTTTTTCATTGTCACTGAACTTTTCATCACTATCGTTTTCACTTTCCTCAATTGTAATTCCATGGTCATCAAACCATTCAAACAATTCCTCATTTTCTTCATCATTTAAAGATAAATGCTCAATTGCTTTATCAATAACTTCTTGTTGGAGTTGTCCTTCTTTATCAAACTGTTCAAGTAAATCATCTTTAATTTGCTCGAGTGATTTCAACTCTTTCCCTATTTTTTTTGCCACGCTAATCTCCTCTCTTTCTACGTAATTTCAATATCTCATTTGCAACCCTTGCTTTTTGCATCGGATCACTCATTTGATTTGATTGTTCAAGAAGTAAATTGATTTTTTCTGAAAATGTATTTTTTTTTATTTTTTCAATTGCTTCCCTCATCGCATTTACATCGAATGTTCTAGGCGCAAGGTCCCATTCTACAATTTCTAAAAGGATTTTTCGTACTTCTTCTCCTTTTATAAAATCAAATATTTCTGCAAGATTAATTTTATCATGATTTCGATAATAGTCTACAATAATAAGCCCCAAACGATTGAAAGTTTCATCTGGAAAATATCCTAACTCACTGCGAAACATTTCACTGGCCTGTTTTGAAGAAAGCAAATAAGCAACAATTTGTCGTTGTGCATTCCAAACACCACTCATAATTTTGGCACTTTGTTTCTTATAGCCATTTGTTTTTAGCTTTGGCTGATATACTTGTTTATGATAATCAAAACCTGTTAAATCAAATAATTTTTGATAATAATGATTTCTCTCTACTTCATTTTCTATCTCTTCAATTTTCTGCGCCATCGTTTCAGAAAATTGCTTTTTCTCTGAATAATTATCTAAATTAAACTTTTTATGCAAATAAAGAAATAAAAATTCAATCCATGAATTGGTACTTGTAACCACACTTTTTAATTCTTCAACTCCATATTTATGAATGATTTCATCGGGATCAAGGCCTGATGGGTTTGTTATAAACTCTATTTGAATACGATGTTTTTTTGCAAGTAATCCAAATTTATAACTTGCTTCTTGTCCTGCCCTATCTCCATCATAAAACATATGAACACTAGCATTCAAACGGCGTAGCAATTTTATTTGTTCATCCGTACAAGCGGTGCCAAGCGTTGCTACACAATTAGAAATTCCTGCTTTCTCGAAAGCCAAAACATCCATTGCGCCTTCTACTACATATATAATTTTTGTTTTTTTGGCAATATCTTTTGCTCGATGATAATTGAATAGTAAATGGCCTTTATGATAAATTTCGGTTTCTGCTGTATTGATGTACTTTGGATCACTACTATCATCCACGACCCGCGCACTAAAGCCTACAGGGTATCCGTAACTATCGTGAATTGGAATCATAAGTCGATGAAAAAATACATCTTTTGCGCCATATTCATTGATACGAACCACGTTGGCACGAATCATATCTTCATCTCGATGCTTTTTTGCATGTAGGAATTGGTATAGGCGATCACCTCTTGGATTATATCCAATATCGAATTTGTTTATAATTGATTGTACAAGCCCACGCTTTTTAAGATACTTTTTTATAGCACCTTCCGCAAGCGTTTGTAATTCATATGTACAAAATTCAATCGCATCTGTCATTAATGAATATAATGGTTTTAGATTCTCATCAATGGTGCGTGTGTGTTGATAATTGGATATTTTTAGTGGAATATTGTGCATATCAGCAACCCGTTTTAGCGCCTCCACAAACGATATTTGTTCGAAGTTTTTCACAAAACCAAATACATTTCCACCCGCCCCACACACGAAGCAGTGATAAATTTGTTTATCTCTAGATACACTCATAGAAGGGTTGTGGTCATCGTGAAAGGGGCATATACCAACAAAATTTCTTCCTTTTGCATGAAGTGGCATATATTGTGATATAACATCAACAATATCAGCTTGATTACGAATATTCGAAATAATTTCTTCACTGATCCTAGCCACTATGGTATGCCCCCCTTAAAATTTGATTTTTTCTAAAATATATTCTGATAATTGACTAATTTTCACTCTCTCTTGTTGCATCGTGTCACGATTTCTCACCGTTACACAAGCATCCTCTTTAGAATCAAAATCATAGGTTATACAAAACGGTGTTCCAATTTCATCTTGACGACGATAACGCTTTCCAATATTTTGTGTTTCATCGAAGGTTGTTGAAAATTGTGGCGCAAGCAAATGGAACACTTCTTTCGCTTCTTCACTTAATACCTTACTTAAAGGCAATACCGCTGCCTTATAAGGAGCTAAATATGGATGAAGATGCAATACCACTCGTGTGTCTTTTTCTAGAACTTCTTCCTCATAAGCATCTGCCAAAATAGCTAGCATCAAACGCTCTACACCAACACTTGGTTCAATACAATATGCTATATGCTTTTCATTTGTCTGTGAATCTAAGTATTCCAAACTTTTCTTCGATTCTTCTTGATGAGAACGTAAATCGAAATCACTACGATCGGATATTCCCCAAATTTCTCCCCAGCCAATACTACCACCAAAATCATACTCTATATCGCTTGTACCTTTTGAGTAATGCGCCAATTCTTCTGCATCATGTTCGCGCAAACGCAAATTATCTTTACAAACACCAAGCGTTGTTAACCAATTCATGCAAAAATCTTTATAGTACACATACCACTGCAAATCTTCTCCAGGCGCTGTAAAAAATTCCAATTCCATTTGTTCAAACTCACGCAAACGGAAAATGAAATTTCCTGGGGTAATTTCATTCCGAAAGCTCTTACCGATTTGTCCGACACCAAATGGTAATTTTTTACGCATGGTTCGCTGAATGTTTTTGAAATTCACAAATATCCCTTGTGCCGTTTCAGGGCGTAGATAAATTTGACTCGTTGCATCTTCTATAACACCTTGAAAAGTTTTAAACATTAAATTAAATTCACGAATGTCCGTAAATGTGTGCGCCGAGCATTTGGGGCATGAAATCTTATGATTCTCAATATACGAAGCCATCTCTTCTTTGCTCCAACCACTAAGGTTTACTTCCCCTTTTGAAAATTCTTCGATTAGCTGATCAGCCCGAAACCTTGTATTACACTTCTTACAGTCCATTAAAGGATCAGAAAAGCCTCCAACATGACCACTCGCAACCCAAACTTGCGGATTCATTAAAATTGCGCTTTGAAGTCCTACGTTATTAGGATCTTCTTGGATGAATTTTTTCCACCATGCATTTTTAATATTATTCTTAAATTCTACGCCCAAAGGACCAAAATCCCATGTATTTGATAATCCTCCATATATTTCACTTCCTTGGAAGACAAAACCCGTATCTTTCATATGTGATGCAATTGTTTCAAAATTAACTTTTTTCATGTTCACCTCTGTATATTCTAATTGTTTCAACAAAAAATAATAGACACTTTATTTATACCATATTTTATGCATGAAAACAACGTCTTTATATTGATTTGTACGCTATTTCAGGCACTAAGTTGTCAATGGCGACTGCCTTGTATATAACAAAAAAAATAGTTTTGATGACATCTCAATCTCTTATGCATCATGCAGACAAATTGAATAGATTGAAATGTTTAACAACTAGAATTTTCGGCAATAATTTTGATATCTTCAATTTTAAAAAAAGTAGCAAGATATAGAAAATTAAACGGTTGAAATAAATTAAAATGAATAAGCGAATTAGCAATAGATCTAACATAATAAGAACATTTAAATGTCTAAGCATTGTCTTGCAAGCGTAGCTTTTACATACTGGTGAAAACTTTGGATATCTCTATACTCCATTCAAAAAAAGAAAAGCATCTACAAATAGAAGAAGCTTTTCAAGAAATATTATATTTTTTCCAATTCGACAACGGTCTTTAAAAAACTCAAACTTTGTAATTTGATACCACTATATTCCAAATAAAATTCAAGTAACAATGCAACATCTTCAAAACCACATGGACGGATCGCTTCTAATAATGAAAACTGCGTCAATTTTGCCGTATTGAACAATCTGAAAAATTTTAGAATAGATCGATCATATTGTTTTTCATAATGAGGGTTAAAACAACTTCGACACACAAACCCTCCTTTTGCCAAAGAAATAGATATAAGATTGTCTTGTCTCCCACAATCTACACACCCCTCTACATTCGGCATAATCCCAACAAGTTGTAAACAATTTGCAAGAAACATTCCAAACAATGCCATTGGATTGGTTGTCGTTTCCAAGATATGTAAACAACCATCCAATACATCATACGCTTCTTCTAGATAGTCAAGCTCTTGCTTCTCCATCATTTCTACCATGGTTGTCGCAATCGCTTGCTTTAATAAATTCTCGCGAATATGGCGATATGTATATATGTTTTCAGCTGTTTTTAGACTTTGCATTTCTCTTTGTTCTCTATAATTAAAATAGAATTTACTTTTTCCAAACAAATGACAAGCATTTGCATTTTTGCTTTTGATTTTGCGTAATCCTCTGGCATGAAAAGAAACTTTCCCATATGTCTTACTCAATACTTGTAAAATGGCATCTGCATCTTTATAGTCAATAGAACGAATCACGATACCTTCACAAACATCATTCATTATCATATTCCTTATACCCAAACTGGGCTAGTTTCGTCTCCTTGTTGCGCCAATTTTCTTCCACCCTCACATATAATTCTAAAGTTACCTTCTTTTTAAAATATTGCTTCAATTCTTTTTGTGAGAGTAAACGTATTTTTTTTATCATATCCGCCTGTTTTCCAATTAAAATTCCTTTTTGCGACTTTCGTTCAACTACAACAAGTGCTTGTATACAAATGTTTGTATCTGTTTCTTCAAAGTCTTCTACAACAATTGCAACACCATGAGGGATTTCTTGATGTGTCAAATGCAATATTTTTTCTCTTACAATTTCCTTTACTTGAAAAGAGTCACTACGATCGCTGAGCATATCATTTGGATAATATGCAACGCCTTCACTTATGTATTTTAGGGTAAGGGAGAGTAAAACTTGTAAATTCTCATTTTTCAAAGCACTAATGGGAATGATTTCATCAAAATCAAAAAGTTCTTGCCACTTTAAAAGCAATTGCAATACTCCTTCTTTTGATATTACATCCACCTTATTCAATAAGAGAAAGACTTTAGATTTAGTGTGTTTTATGCGCTCATTCAAAAATTCATCACCTGCACCGTATGGCTTTGTACAGTCTACAACCAAATAAATAACATCAGCATCCTGCATAGAAATATACACACCTTTGTTCATATTTCTAGCAAGTGTTGTTTGGGGTTTGTGTACACCAGGTGTGTCAATAAAAACCAATTGAAAATTGTCATCGTTTAAAATTCCTAAAATGTTGTTTCTGGTTGTCTGTGGCTTTTCAGAAGTAATTGCAATTTTTTCTTTCATCATTGCATTCAACAACGTACTCTTACCCGCATTTGGTCTACCTATAATGGCAACAAACCCCGATTTAAATATCATAATATTTCCCCTAACTCAACTTGTGAATAATCATCAAAACGCCAACAATCGTCGCTATTATGCAAGCAAATAAGACCAATCCTGCACTCATATCTTTCATCTTTCCAATTTCTTTATCAAAATTTGGTTGTTGATAATCTAATATTCGCTCAATAATTGTATTGAGCATTTCCGCAAAGACCACAAAGCCACAAACAAATGCAATAATTGTCCATTCCAAAACAGTGAGTTTTAAACAATAGAAAACTAAAATTGTTAATGAAAACCCCAACATTTGAATGCGAACCCCTTGATCTTGAAACAAGTATACAGCACCTCGTATCGCCCAACGGAATTTATCTAGAAATGATTTCATCTAATATATCTCCTTGCAAGCTAAACATTATGGTTTCATCCTCTTGCGATAGATGATCATATCCTAGAAGATGCAATACCCCATGTGTAAACAAAAAACACAGCTCGCGTACAAACGAGTGTCCATAAATAGTTGCTTGTTTGCGACATGTATCAATACAGATGAAAATATCACCCAATTCAATTTCTCCATCACACACCACTTCTTTACCATCATCTAGTGATGCGAATGAAATCACATCGGTACTTTTATTTATGTTGCGATAGCGATTGTTAATATCCCGGATTTTATCGCAATCAACAAAAACACAAGAAAGTATATAGGGCTTCTCGATATTTAGACGTTCTTTTGTTTTTGACAAAATGTTTTGAAAAATCTGCTCGTATTCAAAAACAAAATCATACTCATTTATGATATTTACTTTCATGTTCGTATTGTACCACAATACTTGCCAATTCTCTATATTTCCTACAATGCTTTTTTATACATCGTAAATATTTTGTCACCATTTTACGCTATTTTTAGAAAATATCATAACTATTCTTTCTTATTTCATAATTAATATCTTTCTTCCCCATATAAGATACAATAACAGTTTACATATCTTAAAACTTTTGTATTTTGCATCATATATTTCAACTTGCCATTTGCTCACTTTTTCTATCACGACGTAATGTCCATACTTAAAGCCTCTTAAATAAGCAATATAAGGAGTTGTTGGATAAATTTTCTTCGATTTATACGCTTTAACACTTATGCCATACGACTTGCATATTTCAATGATTTTGAATATCGACAACCCTCGCTCTTGCATGTGCTGTTGCAAAGAGTGAATTAAATCCGCATGTTCTTGCTTTCTTAATTTTAGTAAATATTCAATTGCTTTTACACCACAGTCCATGTCATCACCCTTCGTATATATATGAATTTTTTAAAAATTCCTATACATAAAAAATATCCCCTTTGCTTATAACAAAAAAAACAGATTTAAGTTTTTTAAACTGGACCCTATAGAATGAAGATTTAGAAAAAAGAGTATTAAGATCCAATCTATGGTTTTTTTAGGTATCATTATGAAAAGGAGCATATCATGGGAAAAATTATTCTACTGACGAACAGGTAATGAAACTAAAGCTAAATTCAAAT
The DNA here is from genome assembly GCA_047973225.1 of Breznakia sp. Taxonomy (GTDB): domain Bacteria; phylum Bacillota_I; class Bacilli_A; order Erysipelotrichales; family Erysipelotrichaceae; genus JBKEBQ01. The sequence continues at coordinate 100,046 of JBKEBQ010000053.1, forward strand.
GTTGAAAATGTAACAAATAAAGCTATTACTTATACTGAGAATTTTAAGAAAAATTTCTATGAAGAACTATTAGCCGGGAAAGGACCGGCTCAAATTTTCAGAGAAAGTGGATTTGATACTAAAATTATAAGTCAGATAAAAATCTCAAGCTTCGCTTTAAGAATAAAAAAAACAAGCTTTGAGACCAGAAAAGTTTAGTGATACACGTTCAACAAATTCAGGAAGAAAACAATTACAAGAAAGAACACCTGAGGAAGAGATTGCTTGCCTAAAACACAAAGTTGCATTTCAAAAACAACAAATAAAGACACTAAAAAAAATGAAACAAATAGAGAGAAGCATATTGGAAACGCTTGCGATTACAGAAGAAAAATTCAAAGTAATTGATAAGTTGATTATAAGAGACAATAATCTCTTGAATATTCATTGGCTGTACGAAATAGCAGAAGAATCAGAAAGTGGCTTTTATAATTGGAGAAACAACAAAAGTAAGCGAGAAGTTCGAAACATACAAGATGAATTAGATTTCACATTAATTCTGGAAGCATCTAATTATCGTGGAGGGAGTGTAAAATAAACTGTGTAAGTAGAGAGCGTACGGCTCTACCTACATGTTTTTTAATTTGTTTATGATAAAATAAAAGAAAGAGGTAAAGATAATGAACAAAACAAAGAGAGACACAAAAGCAGTAGCACTAGCACAACAGATTATTAAAGACTATAATCCTAAAAATGTACAAGACATGAATGGCGCTTTAATAAATCTATTTGGACCAATGTTTGAAGCGATGTTGCAAGGCGATATGGAACAGCATTTAGGTTAGGAATCAAACGACAAGGATTTCAAAGATAGTGATAATCGTCGAAATGGTTATGGTAGAAAATCTTTACGCACCACCCAAGGTAATGTAGAAATCAAAGTACCACGAGATCGTGATGCAAGTTTTGAATCAATACTCGTGGAGAAAAGAGAAAAAGATGTATCTGATATTGAGCGTAAAGTATTAACCATGTATGCAAGAGGAATGTCACAAAGAGATATCTCAAAAACGATAGATGATATCTATGGATTTCAAGTATCACATGAAATGATATCGAATATTACAGATGCTGTAATCCCAGAACTTGAAGAATGGCAAAATAGACCATTGAAAAAATGTTATCCATTTTTATTTGTGGACTGTATGTATGCGACGATACGAAATGCCTATGAAGTTAAGAAATACGCCTTATATACGATACTTGGTTATACCATGGAAGGAAAAAAAGAGATTTTGGGATTATGGATAAAGGAAAGTGAAAGCAAGAATAAATGGATGTAAATATTTGATGAACTAAGATACGAGGTGTAGAAGATGTGTTCTTCACTTCCATGGATGGCGTATCAGGATTAGAAGAAGGAGCAAGAGCAATATTTCCCCATGTCGTTGTACAACGATGCATTGTCCATTTGATTC
>JBKEBQ010000037.1:0-12180 GCA_047973225.1 Breznakia sp.
TTGTCCTGTAAAAGGCTTTGGGATAAAGGGCGGTGCTATTGCAAGTAGTGTGTCACACGATGCACATAATATTGTTGTAATTGGTGATAATGATCAAGATATCATTGCGGCTGTTGCAGAGTTAAAGCGAATGCAAGGTGGTTATGTGATTGCATCGAAAGGAAAAATAGTTGCTTCTTTACAACTGAAAATTGTTGGATTATATGATGTTTCACAACAAAAATTTTTGGATAAATAGAAGTATAAGTTAAAAGCATATAATTGTATTTCTTTTGTTAAGTCCAAATTCCATGTTTTTTTTGATTGTAAAAATGCGTAAAACTTTTCATGAAAATTGAAATGAAATTTTTAACAACAAACAAAGATGATGCATACAAAATGTAAGCGCTTGCCCTTCCTTTGCGAAATTGTTATTATTATAATATAAAAAGCGCTTTTATATTGTGAATGAAAAAGGAGGTATTATTAGTATGAAGAAAAAAATAATGATATTAGCATTGTTTGCGTTCAGTTTTTATTCTGTTTTTCCAGTATCAGCTGATGAAATATATCAGAACATAACGATTTTAAAAAATAACACACCTATGGTTAATGCTCGATCAAAAAGTGAAATAACACCCTATTTTGTAGAAACATGGAGGCTAATAGTATCGTTTATGACTTTTATTTCTCCTTTTAGGTTTTGAGCCAAAATGTTCTGTGATTTTTACCGCTCGTGCGACATATAGTATGAATGGTTGGGATACTTTTGCAACTACAAGATATTTAAGAAAAAAAGGCGACTACAACATTGAGATTTTTTCAACTTCAAAGTATGAACGTAATGGGAAGCTTTATGTTGTAGTAGCTTATGGATTCTTTAAGGGAGATAAGCTTGTGAAAAGTTATTCCAACTTGGTTGCAGTTAGTTTGAGGTGATAATTATGAAAAAGTTAATTATCATTTTAGTTATTTTGTCCGTTGTAGTATCAAATGAAAATGAATTTTCATTTGATACTACATCAAAACGAATCAATGAACATGCAGAGATCACAGATTTAGAATTGATTAATAAAGATTTTTGTTCGTTTTCCATACAATTGGATACTGCCTCTTTTAAGGTACAAGTAGCCAAAGGGAAAAACTCATATCGTATTCTAGATATTTTTTACTATAATCCAGAAAAATTAATATCATATCGAGCTAATACAGATGATGACGATGGTGATGAGGAAAAGGAAATGAAAAAGTCATTAGACACTTTAGAAATAACGCTTAATGAGTTAGAACAGTTTTCAAAAGAATACTGTATAAAGCAATTCGAAAACAATTAACCAGTATTTTTAAAACAATCCTTATAAAAAGTATTCAACAGTGTTGTGGATGAACAAAAATGGGATTCTTTAAGTACTTTTAAAAGAGATGTATCAGTTTGGGGAATTGCAATAGTTGTGGTTATACGCGTTAAGTTACGCACAAACTAATTTCGTATTTTGAAGGAAACATACCTAATTTTGAAGAATGAAAAATAAAAACTGTGTAAGTTGAGCGTGTATGGCTTTACTTACATAGTTTTTAATTTGTGTATGAAGACACTATAGAAAATGTAACTGCAAATAGGAAATTTATAATACAACATGGAAGGTTATACGATATTTAATTGTTAAAAAATTATTATGTTCGATTTACGTTGGATTTGACAATATCGTATGATTTGGTTACATTGTGGGTATAAAAGGAAGGAAAATATTCATGAATATAATAGATATGCACTGTGATAGCGTAGTTGCGCTATTAAAAAGAAAAAAAGCAGGAGAAAATGTACAATTGTTTCAAAACGATCTACATATTGACATAAAAAAAATGCAGGCAGGAAAGTATATGCTACAAAACTTTGCAATTTTCACCCATTTGAAAGAAAATGACCCACTTATTCATGTACAAGAAGGGATTGATTTGTATTATCAAGAAATGGATAAAAATAAAAATTATATCAGGCCAATTTACACATATAAAGATATAGAAACCAACCGCAAAACAGGACATATGTCAGCCATGTTGACGTTAGAAGAAGGAGCTGTTGTTGACAACAATTTGGCAATCCTTAGAAATTATTATCGTCTAGGGGTGCGGATGATTACCTTGTTGTGGAATTTTCCAAATGGAATCGGCAATCCCAACATAAATATGGAAGAAGGATATGATTTTGATAACTTTTTTTCATACAATACGAAAGCAGGATTGAGTGAATTTGGTATTGCTTATATCAAAGAAATGGAACGTTTAGGGATCATCATTGATGTATCACATCTATCGGATGCAGGTTTTTATGATGTTTGTAAGTATACAAAAAAACCATTTGTAGCTTCCCACTCTAATGCGCGCAGTGTTTGTAGTGTGGCACGTAATCTTAGTGATGATATGATTTATGAGATTGCGAAACGTGGTGGGGTTATTGGTATTAATTATTGCGGTATTTTTTTATCGGAAAATAAAAAAGATGAAGAGCCATCACGGATTTGTGATATGCTAAAACATATTAGGCACATCAAACAAATCGGTGGTATTGATTGTATTGGGCTGGGTAGCGATTTTGATGGTATTACTTCACAGCTTGAAATCCAAGATGCATCGCAAATGGGAAAATTGCAAAGTGCATTGGCAGATGCTGGTTATAGTGATGAAGAGATAGATAAAATATGTTATAAAAATGTACTTCGTGTATACAAAGAGGTATTATAAAGATGAAATAGGCATAAAGGAATCTTATAAGATATGCGTAGATGAAAGGAGAAAAGAATGAATAATTTTGTATATGATATACCGGTAAAGGTATACTTTGGTGAAGACCAATTACAATATTTGGGAAGCGAGCTTGCGATATTTGGAAAACGTGTTTTATTAACTTATGGAGGAGGTTCAATTAAGCGAATGGGACTTTATGATCGCTTACAACAAGAGCTAAAAAAACACCATTTAGAAGTGTTTGAATTATCAGGGATTGAACCAAATCCAAAGATTGATTCCATTCGTGATGGCGTAAATATGTGCAAAGAACACAGAATTGATGCTTTATTGGCTGTTGGTGGAGGTTCTACCATTGATGCTACGAAGTGGATAGCTGCAGGAGCATGTGTTGAACATGATCCCTGGGATTTTTTTAACAAAGGTGCAAAAATAGAAAATGCGCTACCTTTCATCTCAATTTTAACTCTAGCGGCAACAGGCTCTGAAATGAACAGTGCGGGTGTTATAAGCAACGTAGAAACAAAGGATAAAATTGGACGAGCTTCCCCATTGCTGTTGCCTAAGGTATCTTTTTTAGACCCAACAAATACATATACAGTAAGTGCATATCAAACGGCTTGTGGAGCGGTAGACATTATGAGTCATGTGATGGAAGTATATTTTACTATGGAGAAAGGACTTAAAATGGTTGATTACTTCATGGAAGGGTTATTAAAAACAGTTATGGAGTATGCACCCATTGCGATCAAAGAGCCGGATAATTATGAAGCTAGAGCAAATTTGATGTGGGCGTCTAGCTGGGCGATTAACGGTTTTATTGGCAATGGCAAGCCCAAAGCATGGAGTTGTCATCCGATGGAACATCAATTATCTGCTGTTTATGATATAACGCATGGATTGGGATTGGCGATCTTAACGCCGAGATGGCTTAGGTATTGTCTTGATGAAAGTAACGTATCTCGTTATGTGCGTTTTGGAATCAATGTGTTTGGTATTGATGCATCATTAGAACCAATGGAAATTGCGAAAGAAAGCATCCATCGCTTATCGGTCTTCTTCTTTGAAACATTAGCGTTGGATAATACATTTACCAAAATTGGCATTGGTGAAGAAAGTTTTGAAGCAATGGCAAAGAAAGCTTGTAAAGATTCTGTATTGCAAGGGTTTAAACCTTTGCAACAGAAAGATATCGAAGCGATTTATCAAATGTGTTTGTAAAAGAAGAAACGCATATAAAAATAAAATAAAAATATGTGCAGCAATGGTCAATAAAAACACCTCCTAAGTATCACTTAGGAGGTGTTTTATTGGTATTCGTAAATAAAAGATATGTAAGATCAATAAGCTTTGCATTATATTGTTTTGAATAATTGCCTATATAAGTTTTGAATATCTTCCATACGAACATTGCGCATTGTGTTTTGAGGAGAACCACTTGCAAGTGCGTCTTCGCTCATTTTGGGGATAAGACGCGCATATGCATCTACATCGGTAAAATCGCTAATCGAACGTATATGACAATTATGGATTAATGCAAAGCATGATGTAAAGAATCGTTGGTAAGGTTGTTGGTTATCATTTTGTTGAAAACCGACATCGATTGCCAATTGATTGAATACTGTTTCTTGCCCGATGCAAGCAAATCTCATACAGTCTTCAAATAGCATCGCATTGGATAACCCGTGAGGAATATGAAACAGTGCACCAAGAGGGCGACTCATTCCATGAATAATGGTTACGGAAGCATTGTTGAAAGCAATCCCAGCTTCTAATGCGGCCAGTGACATCTGCACTGCTGCTATGCTATTTTTAGGATCCTTAAATAATATTGGTAGGTATTTTAATATGCGTTTGATTGCACTAATGGATTGTGTTTGCGCCAGTGGCTGCGCTTTTTTTGATGTATAGGACTCAACGGCATGACACAAAGCATCAATTCCGGTTGCAGCGATAATATGAGGCGGAGCACTTTGAATAAAATGTGCATCCAATATCGCAACATCGGGGATTAAATGTTCTCCGGTTAGTAACATTTTTATCTGTTGTTGGGTGTTGGTAATAATACTAAATTGAGTAGCTTCTGATCCGGTGCCAGCTGTTGTGGGTATGGCAACCATGTTTGCCACTTCAAATGTAATTTTTTGTTTATAAAAAGCATTGATGCTTTGTTTTGTTTTAACACATACGGCAATGGCTTTCATCGCATCAATCGGACTTCCTCCACCAATAGCGATTAAGAAATCACAATGGTTTTCTATATAAAATTTTTGTCCTTCATCAATCATGATATCGCTAGGCTCACCGTTTATTTTATCATAAATCGCAAAGCGGATGCCGTGTTGTTTTAAAGTATCACAAAGGATTTTTACATTTCCTAAATCGATCATAACGGTATCACAAATAATACATGCTTTTTTTCCTAGAGTAGTGAAAAGTTCACCACTTTCGTTTAAAGCATTTGTTCCTGTGACAATTTTACGGGGAACTAAAAAGGTATTGGCCATAGTCTTTCTCTCTTTCTTTTTTTATCTTTAATTTGTTTATGATATGGATATTCATCAATAATTTTATTTGATCATATCAGAACGTATAATGCTCACCAATTCATCATATCCACTTAAAAATTGATGCATTGTGATTTTAAAGGCACCAAAATGTTCGAATTCTGCTGGGGTCATACCGTTTTCATCATATGCACGTTTGAACTCATCTAGTTTTATCAATTCATCGAGAATACTTTGCTTGACAGGGATATTGATTCTTTCGCTAACATCAATAGAAGAAGCATTAAATTTTATTTGCCATTTATGAGGAATGGTTAAAACAACATCACCCCCGATAAATTCACTCCAATGTAACTCTGAACGGTATGCAGCAGCTAAAAGTTTTGTACGATATCCGCGTTTCTTATAAATTTTGTATGCATTTTTGAATGTCGCAACCCCTGCATAGTTTAAAGATTCTTGTGATATAGACAGGTTATGTTCTTTTACATATCCTTTTAAGTAGTCGTCTAATCGCCCCACCATAATGGTGCACACGGGGTTCATCTTCGTGATATCCAAACCTTCCTCTTCCCGTCTTTTTAGCCCTCGTTCTACCGCTTCGGCAACAGCAATCGCTTGTGGGCAGGTAAAGGATACAGTAGCGTTTATTGAAATTCCCGCATACGTCATTTCTTCAAATGCCTTAATTCCTGCAGCAGAGGTAGGGGCTTTTATTTGTGCGTTTTCGACAACCCTTGCCAATTGTTTTGCATGGGCTAAAGTTTTTTCAGCATTTCGATAAAATTTAGCATTTGTTTGAAAAGATAAGCGCCCTTTTTTACCGTTGTGTTGTTTGTATATAGGTAGTAATTGCTTACTTGCATGCTTACCCATCATTTCTATCAGCTTCCAAGCGATATCATCTTCGGTGTCGCTTGGGTTGTCAGCGATTAAAGATTGAATCGTAGATTGCCAATCAGATAATTCATTTTTTAGTACATTTAAGACGATAACGGGATTTGTGGTAGCACCCACTGCCCCTCTTTTGATAGCATATTCCAGCTCCTCGCTGGAACAAGAATCATTCCAAATTTGCGTTTGTGAAAATTTTTGACTCGTTTCTAATAATTTTTCCATGGTTTTCTCCTAGTGTATTTCTTCTTGAAATACTGTTATAATGGTAAAAAGTAAGGTGATCGTGATGAAAATTAATCGTATACAAGAAATGGAAGCATTTATAAATGAAAAGCATAGTGTGAGCAATGAAGATCTATGTAAGATGTTTTCTGTTTCTATGCAAACACTGCGAAGAGATTTAAAAATACTAGAAGATCAAGGACGTATTCATAAAGTGTATGGTGGTGTGATATCGAACAATTTTCGCTTACAATCTACAGTGCCGACGCTCATGGACCGAAGTGGTATCCATACAAGTGAAAAAGAATATATAGGACAATTGGCCGCCAAACTTGTTGACGATAATGATATCATCTTCATTGATTCTGGAACAACAGTAGTGCATATGTTAGCACATTTAAAGAAGAAGAAAAATGTAACCATCATCACGCATGCACTAAATGTTATGGAACAAGCAAAAACTTTATCTAATGTGCGTTTTATTTCACTCGGTGGGGAGTATAACCCATTAACAAATACCTTTCAATTCTCTGCTTCGAATTATCACTATCAGGTTTCAAAGGCCTTTATTGCAACGGTTGCGATTTCACTGGAAGATGGATTGCGCAACATGGATTACAAAGAAGGTGCAATCAAAAATCTTGTTATGAAAAGTGCAGAAAGTGTATTTGTTTTGTGCGATTCTAGTAAATTTAGTGCAAGAGCTTTTAACTTTTTTTCTACGATTCATCCCATATGCGCAGTTGTGAGTGATGAAAAGGTAAAGCAAGAAACAATACAAAGATTCCAAGAAAACGATATAAACATTATCACAAAATAATCAAAACTTACTCAATACATACATATCTTACTGCTGATTTTGGGGATAGTCAATCTTTTTGTACGAAATGATATTTTTTGTGTTTTTGTTTGGGGATTAGTAAACCATTTTGAAGTCAGTTGTAGTTAATAGCGAAAATGAATTCATGAGGTAAAATTGATAAATTGGCGTATAGTTATTTCGGAGGGCTAGTATGAAAATTACAATTAAAAAAATCGCAGAAATGGCAGGGGTATCGCGTGGAACGGTTGATAGGGTCATCAATAATAGAGGAAAAGTGGATCGCCATGTAGAAGAACGGATAAAAAAAATCATCTTGGAAACTGGTTATGATCAAAAGAGAGTAAAATCACGCAAATTTCAAATTGGCGTGATTACGCAGTTGAGTAGCGCTTCGTTTATGGAAGAGATAAAAAAAGGCATTAACGAAGGAGAAAAATTTCTGAATACAGTTGGTAGTACACTGACCGTGAAGTATTTAGAAGGTGTCAATGTATCTGAGCAAGTACAATCTATTGAAGAGTTGATCAATCAAGGTATTGATGCACTTGCGATTATGCCGATTAATCACGAACAAGTAAGAGATAAGCTAAACGATATAAAAAGAAAATACAATATTCCAATTATTGCCTTCAATACAAATATTATTAGCGCAGGTATAGAATGTTTTGTTGGTATGGATAATTATCAAAGTGGGATTGTAGCTGCCGATATTTTGGCTTTATTAATGAGAAATAAAGGGAAGGTTTTGGCAATCACTGGGCACTTTGGTAATAGTGCAACCAGTGATAGAATTGAAGGGTTTACTTGTGCCATGGAAAAAAATTATCCTGAAATTGATATCGTCAGTACACAAAGCAGTTTGGATAAGGCGAGTGAAGTGAAGCGAATTATTGCTGAAACACGTATATTGCATCCTGATTTAGAAGGTATTTTTCTTGCCAGTGCAGGGCAAGCTGGTGTTCGTCAATCAATAGGAAAGGCAAAGAAACGTCCGTATATTATCGTGTATGATGTGACTAGAAACAATATTGAACGCATCAAAAATAATGATTTTGATTTTATTATCGATCAAGATAGCGAGAATCAAAGTTATACAGCAATTAAACTGTTGTTTGAGATACTCTGTGGTAATACACAAAAGGAAAAGATTATATATACAAATATTCAATTGAAAAATCGAAGTACATTGCATTAAGTTTTTCGCGATGGAGAATATTAGAAAATCAAATTGAAAATACAGAAACCGACTCTAAAGCTTTAAAAACAGGAAAAGGGTCGTTTTTAATTGGAAAGAAGCAAACATGAAATAACATAATGTGCTTTTGTGTGCTTAAATATAAATAGTGTGTATTGCACACGAGAAAATACTGTGCTATTATCGAGGTGAAGAAAGGATTATGTAGTGCAAAGATAGCATGAATTGGTGTTTTATGGAAACAGTGAAACTCACAGTTGCGCAAGCAATCATAAAATTTTTAGATCAACAATACATTGCATTTGACCATGAAGAAATAAAATTTGTGGAGGGGATGTTTACCATACTTGGACATGGTAATGCGGTTGGTTTAGGCGAAGCGCTACAGTATGAGAAACATCGTTTACAAGTGTTTCAAGGTCGAAATGAACAAGGAATGTGTCATAGTGCAATTGCTTTTTCAAAGGAATGGAATCGCAAAAAAATCTTGCCGTGTATTGCATCTGTGGGACCTGGTAGTGCCAATATGGTAACGGCAGCGGCAACGGCGACGGTGAACAACATTCCCTTATTACTTTTCCCAGCAGATACCTTTGCATCTAGACAACCCGATCCAGTTTTACAGCAGTTGGAGTGTCCTCATGATTTAACAATATCGACAAATGATGCATTTAAACCTGTATGTAAATATTTTGATCGTATTTCTCGAGCAGAACAATTAATGACTGCGATGATAAATGCAATGCGCGTTTTAACAAATATTGGTGATACAGGGGCAGTTGCCATAGCGCTTCCCCAAGATGTAGAAGGTGAAGTGTATGCATATCCTACGTATTTCTTTAAAAAAAGAGTGCACCGATTGGAAAGAAGAAGCGCAACTGTTTGTGAAGTTGAGGATGTTGTTAAAACGATTGCATCATCAAAAAAACCGTTGATGATTGTCGGTGGTGGGGTCCGTTACTCTGAGGCAGGTGAAATGGTAGAAGCATTTTCAACGCGTTTCAATATTCCGTTTGGAGAAACACAAGCGGGGAAAAGTGCGTGTATTTCAAGTCATGAAAATAATCTAGGTGGAATTGGAGTTACAGGAACCTTAGCAAGTAACCATATAGCAAAATCAGCCGATTGTATTATTGCTATAGGAACGCGCTTAACTGATTTTACAACTTCTTCAAAATGGTTATTTCAAGCGGATAATGTGCAAATAGTAACAATCAATGCAAGTGAATACCATGCGCAAAAGATGGATGCTATTAGTGCTATTGGTGATGCTAAAACCGTACTAAGACAAATATATGATTGCTTAGATGAAAGGCAATATCAATCATCCTACACGAATGAGATAAGTGATATAAAAACAATTTGGGAAGCGGAGATGGATCGGCTTGCGAATTATGAATATGATGAGAATTTTGAACCCATTATCAAAGAGCGGGATGAGCGAACCATTTCGCAATTCCATACGCTTACAAACTCGATATTAACACAGACACAGGCCATTATGACAATCCGAAGGAGTATTGATAAACATTCGACAATTGTTACTGCTGGGGGCTCTTTACCTAGCTGTCTGCAAAGAATTTGGACGAGTGAGTGCCGGGATACGTATCATGCAGAATATGGATATTCGTGCATGGGTTATGAATGTAGTGCAGTGTTAGGTGTGAAGTTAGCCAAACCAGATATAGAAGCATATACACTTGTGGGTGATGGATCATTTCAAATGTTGCACTCAGAAATTGCGACTGCAGTGCAAGAGAGAAAAAAGATAAATATCTTGTTGTTTGACAATGCAGGCTTTGGTTGTATCAACAATTTAGAAATGGTCAATCATTTAGATTCTTTTGCGACTGAATTTCGTTATCGCAACCAGCAGGGCTTAGATGGAGACTTGATGATGACAGACTATGCGATGATTGCGCAAGGTTATGGACTAAAAAGTTACACCGTGAGAACAAAACAAGAATTAATTACAGCGATACAAGCGTCTAAAAAAATAAAACAATCGGTTTTGATTGATATTAAGGTACTTCCTAAAACGATGACAACAGGATATGAATCATGGTGGAATATTGGTTTAGCCGAAAGGTCTAATTGTGATCGCGTTCAAGAGAATTTAATACAAAATTACTTTGAACAAAGAAAAAAAGCTAGGAAATATTAAAAGGAGGTAGTGGTGGAAAAAAAAGTATTCGGTAAAGGAAAATATATTGATAACGAAATGCTGATAACGTCATATGATAATGCATATGCACATATGAAAATGGATATTAGAGCTTACCAATTGCATGCACAAGAAGAGCTTACTTTCACCAGCGAGAAGGAAGAAATAGTAGTTTTACTGCTTAATGGTGATATTGATATTATAGTGGGCAAACAAAAAGTTCATGCAAAGCGAAGCAGTGTTTTCTTAGACGATCCATATGCAGCGCATGTTTGTAGAAGCGGCGTGATCACGATCAAGACTCATAAGGATAGTGAAATCTTGGTGCAAAAGGCCGTGAATGAAAAAAGTTTTGTATCTAAAATATATACGCCAAAAGATATCCATTGGCACAATGCTTATGAAGGAAAATGGAACAATAGCGCAAATCGCTATGTAAATACCATTATTGATCATGAAATAAATGAAAAAAGTAATTTTGTCTTAGGTGAAATTAGAAATCGCTCAGGTAACTGGTCTGGTTATTTGCCACATCGGCATCCTCAAGTAGAGTGTTATTTCTTCTTGTTTGATCATGAAGCAGGCTTTGGTGCAAGCTTTATTGATGATGATGTCTACAAAAGTGTAAATTACAGTTATGCAGTGATTCCTGGAGGTTCTTTACATCCCCAAGTTTGTGCGCCAGGCTTTCAAATGTATACGTGTTGGATCATACGCCATGATGAGGATCATCCGTGGTTACAGACGGATCGAAATGAAGAGGCAAGATATACGTGGCTACACGATGTAGATTGAAAAAAAGATGTGAATGCTTCAAAAAAGTAGTTGATCATACTACTTTTACTTAAAAACCATACAGAAAGCGCTTACAATAGAGAAAGGAGAATCCATGAAATTTAATGTATTAGGATCATTCAATGAGTCGATTGCTAAAAGTAAAATGTTGAATGAAGCTATGAAATTAAAAGATAGCTATAGAAATCTATTCAAAAAGAAATTTCTGATGTTCATGCTATTGCTTATTACATCCAATTTTTTAACCGTATTCTTGTCGTTTATGGTATCTGTCATATCCTATGGAGGAAATGCTGATTTTGTCTTTACGTCTTTTATGGGAACGTTAGTGAACATCGCAGTGAACAATTACATCTATTGTTGCTTTTTAATTGCGAAGCGAAAATATGATGGGAAACCCTGTTCTTATGCAGATTTTTTTGAAAGAATCACGTATCAAGTCATATGTACGATTGGCTTGGGTGTTATACAGACCTTTGTCCAAAATATGAATACATCACTAACTTCATCAATTCCAAAACTTAATGTAATTATGACCGTTTTCATTTCGGTCGTGTTTATGATGATACAAGTGGTAGCGGCATTTGCGATTCACGATGAAATGGTCAAACCGTATAAAATTATGGGGGTGATTAAAAAGACAATAGTAAATAACTGGAAAGCACTTTTATTACCCACTGTTATGTTTGTTGCATATAGTTATTTTAGTAATGTTTTCTTTGCTAGTTTGGTCTATGATCATTTATCACTAACCCAAGGAATTAACAATATTTTTCATTCCTTATTGTATTTAAGAGAATATGAGACCATTAAAATTTTGTTGATATATTATCCAATTGCTTTTGTTGTTGGA
>JBKEBQ010000041.1:0-8820 GCA_047973225.1 Breznakia sp.
AGATATCTCTTTGCGACATTCCTTTTGCATACATGGCTAATACTTTACGCTCAATATCAGATACATCTTTTTCCTTTTTCTCCACGAGTATTGGTTCAAAACTTGCATCACGATCTCGTGGTACTTTAATTTCTACATTACCTGGATGGTGCGTAAAGATTTTCTAGTATAACCATTTCGGCGATTATCACTATCTTTGAAATCCTTGTTGTTTGATTCATAACCTAAATGATGTTCCATCTCGCCTTGCAACATCGTTTCAAACATTGGTCCAAATAGATTTTTTAAAGCGCCATTCATGTCTTGTACATTTTTAGGATTATATTCTTTAATAATCTATTGTGCTAGTGCTACTGTTTTTGTGTCTCTCTTTGTTTTTGTTATTATCTTTATTTCTTTCATTTATTTTATCATACACAAATTAAAAACCATGTAGGTAGAGCCGTACGCTCTCTACTTACACAGTTTATTTTACACTCCCGTATAAAACTGAATGAGGCTTTGCATAACTTTGATTACACGTCTACTTTTACTTAACTAGTGCAGATAAATATCATTTGCTTTTATTTTGCGATTCTACTTTCGCAATAGATACATCGATATACATGCTGTTCTTTATCCACCAATTTGAATATTTGTTTCAGTGATGTTTCCGTTGAAGTGATACACCTTGGATTTTTGCAGATTTCAACATTGTTAATAGTTTTAGGAAGTTCTAACTTTTGCTTTTCAATAGTAATTCCATCTTTGATAAAACTAATGGTAATGTTAGCATCAATATATCCTAATACATCCAAATCAACTTTAAAATCATTATCAATTTTAATGATATCTTTCTTTCCCATTTTATGACTTTTCACATTTTTGATGATCGCAATACTGCAATTTAACTCATCTAAATTCAAACTATCATACACTCTCATTCCCTTCCCTGCAGTAATATGATCTAAAACAATCCCATTTTTTATGCTATCAATATTCATTTTGACCCCTCCTTAGCTACAGACAGACCTAACATGTTCATAATGAGTGCCATGCGAATATATTTCCCATTGAGCACTTGGCTAAAATAACAAGCTCTAGGATCATCATCAACCTCAACCGCAATCTCATTCACTCTAGGCAATGGATGAAGAATTGACAAATCTGTTTTTGCTTTTTTTAATTTTTCTAAATCCAATATATAACTATCTTTTAAGCGAATATAATCTGCCTCATTGAAAAAACGCTCTTTTTGAACTCTTGTCATATAAAGAACATCCAACTCTGCCATCACATCTTCCATTTGCGAAACTTCAATAAATTCTAAATTATTTTTTTCCACAACATCGCGCTTCAAATATTCAGGAATTCTTAATTCTTCTGGTGAACAACAGACAAAACGAATATCTTTGTATCTTGATAATGCTTTCAATAAAGAATGTACGGTTCTACCAAATTTCAAATCGCCGCAAAATCCTATGGTTAAATTATCCAAACGTCCTTTTTCTCGGTGAATAGTTAATAAATCCGTAAGAGTCTGCGTTGGATGGTTATGCCCTCCATCTCCTGCATTGATAATTGGTACACCTGCTCTTACACTTGCGGCTAGTGGGGCACCCTCTTTTGGATGACGCATCGCAATAATATGCGAATAGCACGACACCGTTTGAATCGTATCCGATACGCTTTCACCTTTTGCAGCACTCGAAGAATTTGCTGATGAAAAACCAAGTACATTACCACCTAATTCAAACATCGCTGCTTCAAAACTAAGTCTTGTTCTGGTACTTGGTTCAAAAAATAAGGTTGCAAGGGTTTTGTGTTTGCACACCTCTTCATACTTTTTGGGATTGGCAATAATGTCATCCGCTGTGTTCAATAATTCATTAATGTCTTCAATACTAAGATCCATGGGATCAATCAAATGTTTCATATGCTCCTCCTATTTCATAAATAGTGAGTGCCCTATTCTTTCCTTTATAATCTCTCTGGATTATGTTAAAGGGTCATTTCACTAAACGTATCATACCATAAAGGATATAAATTTCAATAAAAAACACAAAAACAAACACCCATTACAGAATTATTTGTTTTTGTATATCTTCATTATATTTTCTGCACAGCGAATCCCATCTAGTGCACTAGAAATAATTCCCCCAGCATAGCCACTCCCCTCACCGATCGGAAATACACGCTGAACGGAATGCGACTCCATATTATCTTCACGAAGTAGGCGAATCGGTGAAGATGATCGTGTTTCAATTCCCGTTAAAACCGCTTCCTCATTTTTAAAAGCAGCATTCATCTTTGCAAATGCGCGTAGCCCTTGTTCCAAATAATCACCAATCGATTCTGGCAATGCCTTGCGTAGATTTACATACTTCACTCCCAACGCATAAGAAGGCGCAACACTTGCAGCTTTCATACTTTCTACGTTATCTAAAAAGTCTTTTACTAATTGCACCGGCGCTGTATAGTTACTTCCCCCTAAAACAAACATTGCCTTTTCTAAGTCTTCTTGAAACTGCATACCATCAAAGACACCATTTCCGTAATCATGATGATTTACTTGTACTAAAATTGCACTATTCGCATTTTCTTTATCACGGGCATGATAGCTCATCCCATTCACTACCAAATGTTGCTTCTTAGATGTTGCTGCTACTACTTCACCACCAGGACACATACAAAATGTGTAAACACCTCGTTGCTCTGCTTTATGTGTTAAACGATAACTAGCAGCTTCTAAATGTGGATGTAAAAATGCATCATGATACAAAGCTTTATTGATGTCTATTTGTGGATGTTCAATACGTAATCCTACCGCAAAGGGTTTGGACTCCATACATACGCCTTTTTTCTGCAACATTTTAAATGTTTCACGAGCACTATTTCCCAATGCCAAAACGAGAACAGCACATGTCTGTTGCTTACCATTGATAAAAATAGATTTTACAGCGTGATCTTCAACATAGATCGAATCTAGTTTTGCATGAAAATGAATATCCCCGCCTAAGTCGATAATTGCCTTTCGCATTTGTACTATGACCTTACGCAATACATCTGTTCCTATGTGAGGATGCGCCTCGTATGCAATACTTGGCTCTGCTCCATACTTTATAAATGTTCGTAACACTTTATTTGCTCGCTCATCTTTTGTACGAGCAGTGAGTTTTCCATCTGAAAAAGTTCCAGCACCTCCCTCTCCAAACTGGATATTACTTTCTTCATTCAAGACTCTCTGCTTTAAAAATAAATCTACATCTTTTACACGCTCACTCATCGAACTTCCCCGCTCATACACAATTGGAGCATATCCCTTTTCAGCCAGCCACAATGCACAAAACAATCCTGCTGGACCAGCGCCTATGATAACAGGGCGTGAAGGGAGTGTGCAATTTCCCATCTGCGGGTATTTATATTCTGTTTTCACCATTTTTTTTATCAACAATGGATATTTCTTTAAAATTTGTTTCTCATTTCTGCAACAAAAAGCAACACTATATACAAAATAAATATCATTTCTTCTTGCATCAATGCTTTGACGAAGAATCTCAATATGATGAATATCTTCCACATCTATTCTCAACTTTTTGCCAATATGTCGACGAATGGTAGATAGCGCTTGTGATTTTTTATACTTAATTTTTAATTGATCAAAACGAATCATTAATATAGAACCTTAAAAAACCAATATTTTTTCATCAAGGAAAGTTTATAAACAATATATGCATAATTATTCGCTAGAAGCATCACAGTGATAAAGATAATCAATGGATTTTTTAAAATCGTAATGGGCACAGCATCCACTACTACGATTGCCATCGGATATGCTACATACATAAGGGTTGTCATATTACGAAAGGTAATATAACGTTCATGATAATGCAATGATATTTGTGTCGTATAAATGAAAAAATAAAACGTAAATGGCACGACCATTACATACATTGAAATATATGTTGGATCTAACTGAATTCCGCGAATGAAGAACACTTCAACAAACAACAATACAAAAGATACTGCCAAACGAGGTAATAACATTTTATTTGAAAAACGCATATCCTCTACTGCCACAAAATATCCAATGAAAGCATAAATGAAACCATAAAATAAACCATTTTGTAGCGATACAAAAAACTGTCCATACACTCTTGCTATATCTTTAAATAACGATACTTCCATAAAAACAGAACCATATACATTCAAAACAGAAGCAACAATATAGCATCCTATCGCCCCTATAAAAATGTATTTTTTATCCACTTTACCAATCAACATATATACAAGCGTCACGGCAAAAATAAGTGCTGGGAATATCCAAAGATGCGCATAACTTCCATAAAAAATAGAATGCGTCAGATATTCCGTGAATAAAGAAGTACTCATACCATCTCCTAACCATTTAGGTAGCAACGCAAATATATAAATAAAACTATAAACAAGATATATTCGTAATAAACGAAAGATATAATTTCTAAAAACTTTAAAGTTTTTTTCGCGGTATAAATTCAAACTAAAATCTAGTTTTTTGAACATAGAAAAAGTACTTGCCACAAAAATGAACGGCAAAGCTATATTTCCCAACACATTTACAACAAAATAATTCAATGTATCATTGCCTAATGAAAATGGTTGTGTTGCTGCCATAATCAAGACAATAACACAAAAAATTCTTACTACATCAATACCATAATATTTTTTAGCTTCCATTAATTTCTCCTTTTATCGATAAAATCGTGGTACGCGATACGAGATTAAACAAAAAGACTCATTATTGATAGTTCTAGAGCATCTAGATAATTGGTCTATTGCAATAACATTTCCACCTTGTTGCCCAACAAGAACGACCACATCCCCTTCCTCTACATTCTCAACTGCACTAACATCAACCATGCATTGATCCATGCAGATATTTCCAATCACCTCACATTTTACACCATTTACCAAGATTTGAAAATGATGTAAAGATGCTTGTCTATGTAAGCCATCTGCATACCCACAAGAAATTGTAGCTACTTTCATATCTTTTTTTGCTTGAAAGTTTCTTCCATAACCAACATAATTATGCGCTCTTACTTTCTTGACTTGCGAAACATTTGCT
The DNA here is from genome assembly GCA_047973225.1 of Breznakia sp. GTDB lineage: Bacteria > Bacillota_I > Bacilli_A > Erysipelotrichales > Erysipelotrichaceae > JBKEBQ01. Next base: position 5,087 of record JBKEBQ010000041.1, read on the forward strand.
TTCCAAGTCAAAGAGGGTTGAAGAAGACTTGTTGTTTGCAAGGGAATTGCATCATCACTCGTGTTCCCAAGCAAAATAATACCTGGACGACAGTAATCAAAGGTTAATTCTGGATAATTTAAAACTCCATAACTATTTTGTATATGCGTAAGTCCATACGCGATGTTACGTGCTTTTAACCTTTGTAGTACCTCTTGAAAGCGTTTCAGCTGCAGTGTTGTAAATGCCACATCATCCTCACGCATAAACATATCTGCGACACTAAAATGAGAAAAAATCCCCTCAATTCGCAAATCCTTTATTTGATATACTTCACATATATCTTCGAAATGATCATCCCCTTTAACATAGGGAATTCCCAAACGTCCCATACCCGTATCCACTTTTATATGTGTACGAATCTTGGTCTGGTTTTGTTTTGCATAGTTTGCCAATACCCTTGCATAGTCAAGACTCATAATACACTGCACAATATCATTTTCAATTAAATAATGGAAATGTTCTTGGGGTGTATAGCCGAGAATCAAAATATTTTCTCTTATCTTCGCCTTGCGCAAGCGTAATGCCTCATCAATACTAGAAACCGCAAAAAAATCTACACCCTCTTCTTGTAATGTGTGGGCAACTTCAACATCACCATGTCCATAAGCATTTGCTTTTACAACTGCCATGATCTTAGTATCCGCAACATGCTGTTTTATCCATTGATAGTTTTGCTTCACAATACGCAAATCAATTTCAACCCATGTACGACTCTTACTTTGTAACATACCTACTCCTGTACTTCGAGGGCAAGTGTAATCAAACGATCAATTAAATCCGCAAATGAAATTCCTGCTTGTTTCATCATCATCGGATATCGACTAGCAGACGTAAACCCTGGAATGGTATTGATTTCATTAAAATACAGTTTTTGATCCGCACCAACAAACATATCAATCCTCGACAATCCTCGACACCCCAACATTTTATAAATAGATTCACCCATCGCCTTGGCTTTTTCACGTGTCGTTTCATCCAATCGTGCCGGACAATGTATCTTTGTGTTTTCTAATGCGTACTTCGCCTCATAGTCAAAAAATCCATTGTGCGTTTCAATTTCATCGAGTTCACCAATGATCAACTCATAATTCCCTAGTACTGAGCAGCCAATTTCAAAACCGTCGATACCTTCCTCAATAAGTATTTTTTGATCATGTTCAAATGCAAACGTAATGGCTTCATCTAGACAATCAAAATCAATTACCTTACTAATTCCAAAACTAGATCCGGCATTGGCTGGTTTCACAAACAGAGGTAAATGCAGCTTTTTTACTACTTTTAAGACATCTTCTTTTCGATAAAATGCTTTATGTGCAACAATATATGGTGCCATTTCGATACCCTTAGCCTCGCAAATGATGTGTGTGAATTCTTTGTCCATTGCAAGCGCGCTCGTTGTGTGGTTGCAACCAACATAGGGGATATTTGCCAATTCCAACAAGCCTTGAAGCGTACCATCTTCCCCGTGTTTTCCATGTAATATAGGAAACACACAATCAACATCTAAAGGAACATAGTGTCCATCTGCTTCAACCATAAATCCTTGCTTTGAGGATGTAGATAAAATTACTTTTCTAGTTCGCGCATCTTGCTGCCAATGATCGTGTTCCAACGTTTCGATATCACCTCGATATTCATACCATGTTCCTGTTTGCGTAATTCCAATTAAAATAGGAAAATAGAGTTCCTTGTTTAAATTTTGAAGGACACTCGCTGTAGAGTGTAAAGATACAGAATACTCACTTGAGTTTCCACCAAAAATAATTGCCAATCTAATTTTTTTCATCATATTTACCTCGTAACCCTTCTATTACTTTCTCTAATGCCATCCCCCTGGATCCCTTTAATAAAACAGCAGCATCCTTTTCTTTATGCTGATATAGATATTCACTAATTTCTTGGCGCGTTGTAGCATGCATATGGTATCTATTATAACCTGCAGCTTTCGCTCCCTTGAGTATTTCTTTGGATAAATCTCCAAAGGTAATCAACTCTTGTACATCGTATGCAACAAGTTTCTCACCTAGTTCAAAATGATATAGTTTTTCATCGTTACCCAAATCTAACATATCTCCCAATATCACAATTTTATATTTCGACTGCAAAAGTTGAAACGTTTCAAGTGCTGCAATCGCACTTTGCGGATTCGATTTATAGGCATCATTTAAAATCGTAAATTCCCCTACATGTTCAATGGTATTGCGCATCTTTGTCGATTTGTAGGAGAACAACCCTTCTTGGATACACGCATCACTCAACCCCTCATCATAAGCATATAGCATAGCCGCCATTATATTCAATACCTGGTGTTTCCCCATCGTGAAAACTTTGAATTGGTAAGTTGATAAATTGCTTTGAAATATAATATAATTCTCATATTGTTTAAAAAATACGGGATAAATTGTATTGCTGTTTTCCCATCCAAAAGTTTTAACACGTAAGTTTTTTATATTTTTTTCTGATATGATTTTTTGTAGAATCTCATCATCACCATAATAGACACACAATGCGTTATCTGCTAAACTATCAATAATTTCAAATTTAGCACGAGCAATATTTTCAATACTTCCTAAATTTGCGAAGTGTGCAATTCCTACATTTGTGATGATTGCTGCATCTTGTTTCACCATGGTGTTCAAAAAATGAATATCTTCCATATTTTCCATACCCATTTCAATCACGCCATAAGCATCACTTTTATCCATGTGTAATAACGTATAGGGAACCCCCAACTCATTATTGTGATTTCCTTTTGTTTTATGTGTTGAAGCAGCTGAGGATAACATAGTAGCCAAAAAATCTTTACAAGCTGTTTTACCATTACTTCCTGTAATCCCAATTATTTTAGCACTCAGTTCCGCTCTATAAATACACGCTAAAGTTTGCATGCAGCTTGTTACATCATCAACACAAATGCATGCAATTTTTCCATTCGCATATTCCGGATTAGTAATAAGCGCTAAACGTGCTCCTTTTTCATATGCATCATCTAGAAAAATATGTCCGTCTACTTTGTCCCCAACGAATGCAATGTATAATTCTCTCTCCTTAACATCTCTTGAATCATAAGAAACGCCTTCAATTTTTTGCGAAGAGGAACAACGGTTCAGTGTTAATCTCCCTCCTAATATTGTATAAATTTCATGGATTGTTTTTGAAAACATAACACCCTCCAATATGGATATAATTATACCATATCCTATACAAATCAGACAAAAAAATAATGCATCTTTCGATGCACTACTTATATTTAGCATACTTCTTTAAGTGTATGTAAGCACTACCCATGATTACACCCCAAAATAATACTCCAGCAAAAAACATGCATTCACCTCCTCCAACACTTTCTCTTGTAGAAAATACAAACAAAAATTGAAATCGCCGTTTTCATTTTGTTTTCACCCTTTCCTATCTCAATCCACTTGATTATTATCGTCTTTTTCTAGAAGAACAAAAATAATGGTGTGCAGTTATTGCAATACTAATTCCAAATGCGAATCCTAACATCATAAACCTCCTTTATATTAGCTTACGCTACACATATATAGGTTAAAAAAAACGCTATTCCTAACATAAAAAAAGAGATTCCCAAAGGAATCCCGAAATAGAACTGGCAATTTGCTATCTTAACTAGGGCAAGCCTAGCTATTGTCGCCGTAAAAGTGCTTAACTTCTGTGTTCGAAATGGGAAC
>JBKEBQ010000052.1:0-6782 GCA_047973225.1 Breznakia sp.
GCATATTGATAATTTAATTAAGGAAAATATATTCCGGACTATAAGGAGGAAAAATGAAAATATTACTAATTTGTAATGCCGGTGTTTCAACATCAATGGTTGCACAGAATATGCAAGAATATTGTGATGCAAACAAACTTGGACACGAGATCTTAGCCTTACCTGAATCAGAAGCTAAAAACATAGCACAAGATTGAGACATTTTATTAATGGGGCCTCAAATGAGATATGCTATGCCAATGTTTGCAAAACTATTTCCTAGCAAACCTCTTGACTCTATCCCGCCAGCACTTTACGGAAAAATGGATGGGAAAGGAGTAGTCGAATTCGCGATGAATTTAAAATAATATGAAAAAATTAGAAGAAATCGCAATGATGATTATTACTAACTCTGGAGTCTCAAAATCTTTTACTATGGAAGCTTTAGATAAAGCGAAAGAAAAAGATTATGAGGCAGTTGAAGAGTTATTTGAAAAAGCCGAAGAAGCGTTAAGACTTGCATCCCAAGAACACTTTAAGGCTTTAAAAGAAGATATGGAAAAAGGTATCGATGTAAATATACTTATGTTACATGCGGAAGACCAGATGATGTCTTCCGAAACTATCTTAACCTTATCTAGAAAAATAGTTGAATTAACTAAATAAGGAGGTTAAAATGACTGAAAATGACATACAGAAAACTACTGTTATGGAAAAATTTTTCAACGGGTTTTCTAAAGTCGGTGGAGCCATTGGTAAACAAAAACACATTGCTTCAGTAAGAGATTCTTTTGCTGTATTTGTTCCGTTTATAATCATTGGTTCTATGGCCACGCTATTTACGGCAGTTTTATTAGATCCTAATGGTATTCTTGCCGTCAAAGTTTTTCAAGATTTATTTGGAATAAATAGTAATTCTGGATTCTTTGACATCTGAAAACAAGTTGACTTTTATGTGGCGCCAGTGTTTGAAGGTCTAACTGCAGCTTCGATAAGCTTTATGGCAGTATTCCTTTCGTTCTTCTTTGGTTATCACCTAATACAAAACTATGGTGGTAATCAAGGACAAGCGTTCATTGGTGGTGCAGTGGGACTTGCTTCGTTCTTAGTGTTCCAACCAGTTCTTGCAAATGGAGGAGGAATCGGACTACTAGGTACAGGAGGAATATTAGTTGCCATGATTGGTGGACTAATAGGGCCAACAATATTTTGATACTTACAAAATGTAGATGCATTTGTAATCAAAATGCCAAAAGGTGTGCCGCCTGCAGTTGGAGTTGCATTTGGAGCTTTAATTCCAATTACACTTACACTGCTAATAATGGCATCTATCCAACCGATTTGAGGAGGAATTGGTTATCTTATTGGATATACTTCAATTGATAAAAAAATTGATGTTTACTTCTCAGCCCCAGTTATTGTATTAAATACTGGACAAGTTATAGAAAATTTCAGAATTCAATTTGTATTAAATGAAACATCTGATTTCTATAATGTATTTTTACCATTTGTAGAAAATGGAAAAATATCAGCAGATGGAATCACTAATGCATACAACTCTATGAGTGAAGAACAACAAATTACTTTCCAATTGCTAATATTAGTTCAAGAAGCAACAAATGGAATATTATATTTACCAGGGAATGTAGTTGATGTTTTAACTCAGTACTTCATAGGAACAACAATTACTGATAAAACTGACGCATTAGAAAAATTGGCAGAATTTGGAGCGTTAACTCCAAAAGAATCTTGAAAAATTATAAACGATACATTTGGCTTAGGAATTTCTTGGCTACTTGCCCAAACGGTTTGACCTGGTCTTTGAAATAATGGAACTCTTTTAGGTGACGCAATTCTTCCATTTGGATTAAGTCAGTTGTTTATTACTTTAGGATCAATTGGTTCTTTATTTGAACAAACACCTATCGACGGTAATTTTATTGATAATATAAAACAAATTGATCCAAGTACATATTACTTCATTAATGCTATTAATACGTACTTAGCTGAACCTTTAACAGATCTTTCCAATACACTACCAGCAATATTCCTAATAATGATGATGACTTCAATGTTCTGATTCTTTGGAATTCATGGTTCAAATGTTATGGCTCCAGTTATGGTGACACTATGAGCCCCTGCCCTTGTTCATAATATGGTCCTAGTTCAAACTACAGGATCAGATTGAGCAAATATGGCTCCAGGAGTTCTTGAACAATTCGAAAGATGAAACTTTGCATCATCATGAGCATGAGGAGATATAGGTGGTGGGGGATATGTTCTAGCGCTATTAATCGGTATTACATTATTCTCAAAATCACCATCACAAAAGGCGCTGGCTAGAATTTCACTGCCAATGTCATGCTTTAATATTTCGGAACCAGTAGTATTTGGATTGCCAATAATGCTTAATCCTTCACTATTAATTCCGTTCCTAGTTGTTGAACCAACAATTTGTGTTACAGTAGCAATTATTACTGGACTTGGATGAGTTGCGCCAGTGGTTGCAATTCTACCTTGAACAATGCCAACAATAATTGGCCCTTTTCTTTATACATTAGATTGAAGAGCAGCAATTTGATCAACACTATTCTTACTATTCGCAATTACAATTTACGTTCCATTCGTAATTCTTGACTCTAGAACTAAAGTTAAAGAAGCGGCGGAGGAAGAAGGAATTTCAATTGAAGAATTTTTAGCAAATGCTAAACAAGATGAAATTGAAAGAAGAATAAATAATAAAGCTAATAAAAATCTTAATAAATTAACTAATGATATTTCTAAAAATGAAACTTCAATTGTCAAATTAGAAGAAAAAAATGCTGAATTAGAATTCAAAATAAAAGAAAAAACATCTGCCGGTAAAACAACAGATGCTATTCAAAATAAAATTGAATCTAATAATATAAAAATTGAAAATCATAAAGCAATTGTTAAACTTGTGCAAAAAGATTTAAAACCAGCTGAAAAAGAAGCTGAAGAAATTAAAAAAGAGTTGTGAGCAGCTCAAAAAGAAAAAGAGGCCGCTAAAGCAGAAAAGCAAGCAGCTAAAAAATAAAAAGCGGGAAACCGCACTTTCAAAAATCACTAGGGTTATGTCTTTTTTAAAAAGATATAACTCTTCATTGAAGGGATAAAATGTTTGAAATATATAAAACAACACAACACGTATTTAAAAATTGGCAATTAGTAACGCTTTTTATAGGGTTAATGATTATTTTTACTACAATTTCTTTAGTAGTTTGATTTATTTGTATTAGATCAGATAAAAAAGAAAGAATTGAAAATGAAAAAATTCTAAACAGAGATAAAAAGCATTTTGAAATTGATTTAAAACAAACATTATATTCTTTCATTGAGGAGTCAATTAAGGAAATCAATAACTTTGACCCTATAGAACAAAATATGGGAGATATTTCGAAGAAAATCAAAAATGAAATTAGAGAATATGCAGATAAACAAACTTTTCTAATTTTCAAAGAAGAAAATCCTAAAGAACCTCTAGTTAATTTAGTGGAGAAACTGTTGGTGACTCCACCTTTTACATGAGAAAAAAATTTAAAAAAAGAACTAAAGGAGGTTTTCAATTATGGCCACGCATTATAGAACCGAAAGGGACATAACCGCTCTTCACAAAGATGTAAAATATGAAAAGATAAGAACAATTAAAGAATTCGAAAGTGCTTATAAAGATTTAGAAAGTAAAATATTCGTTTCAAAACAAGATGAAAAGAGAAGAAAATGATCTAAATCATTCACATACAAAGGTTTTTTCTTCGAAGATAGTGTCAATCGAAAATTCAAGTCTCTAATAGAATCTTTCATGATAGTTTTTAATAAAGACATAAGATTTGAAGAACTTAAGAATAGGACATATTTCAAAGGAGAAAAAGAACATTCCAATTTATATAAATTCCACCTTAATATGGAGGAGAAGGAGTTCACTAGTACATACATAGAAAACGACACTATCTATATAGACAACTTTTCAGTTTATCAAAGAGGTGGGAAAACCTATTTCAAAATTTCCAAAATAATGATGCTACCTATCACTTTAGATTTGCTGTCACAGCACACTCACACATCAAAATTTTTACTTAATTCTAGATTCAAGCAATATAAGAATGAAATAATACAAGGACTGACTAATGTTATATAGTTTAATAATATTTATCTTAATATTGATAATGTTGATCCCAGCAATCATCTGGGCAGTTTTTAATTTTGTGCAACACCCACTGATGGAGAGGTTATCCAAGTGAAGGGCGATTTTTATATCGAGTGCCATTTGTTATGGAATATCAATAGTCATTATTATAACTATGTTATGTATATTAATAATTTAAGGAGAAGAAAATGAAAAAAATTTATAAATTCCCAGAAAACTTCCTAATAGGGAGCGCTACGGCGGCGGAACAAATTGAACCTAGAGATGGAAAGGATCTTAGAGGAGGAAAATCACTAACTTGTTGAAGTTGAATGTATAAAGTAATTCCATGATTTTTCAGGGATAAAATGTATTGTCAAAATAATTTTTATGATAATTGAGAGAAGGACTTAGAGCTAGCGTCTGAACTTGGGCTTAATTCATTGAGGATGTCAATTTCGTGATCTAGATTTATGCCGGATGGAGTAAATGTCAATAGAGAAGCAATCGTCTTCTATCAAAATATCTTTAACAAAGCAAAAAAATTAAAAATCAAATTAATAATCAGTTTATTTCATTTTGATTTACCCAATTGATTGAGAAAAAAAGGCGGATTTAAGTCTCCACAATTTCACGAATACTTTGAACACTACTCAAAAGAAGTGTTTAAAGCGTTTCCTAATGCAGCAGATTTTTGAGTTACCTTCAACGAATCCCAAGGGATGTTTGAAGGAATTCTTTTTGCGCCTAAAATTATTGGTCCGCTAGGCAAAGGAAATAATGGGTTTGTTAATGGTATAAGATCAATTTGGAATATCAATGTAGCTCATGCCAAAGCAGTAAAAGCATTTAGAGAATCTGAAGCAAAGGGAAAGATTGGCGGAGTATATGTTGGTTCAAATATGATTGCCTCTACAGAAGAGGATAAAGATGCTGCAAAAATTGCTGATGACTTATATTTCAAAGCATTCTTTGATCCAAATGTAATCGGAGAATTTCCACAAGATCTTAGAGAGCTTTTAATAAATAAAAAGTTATGACCATTTGACATAGAAAAAGAGGAGCATTATAAATTATTTAAAAAATATAAATCAGATTTTGCTGGTGTTAATTACTACAATCCATTTAGAATTAAAAAATCTAATGGAAAGCCCAAAAAAGTTTGGTCACTCCATCCCGACACAAAGTTTCTTAATCATAAGCTAAAAGGTTTATTTGAAATGGTTGTAGTGGATGAGAACACGCCTAACATAAGATACAATTCAGATAGAGGATGAGAGATTAATCCATCTGCGCTGTATGACAGACTAATGATAATCAAAAATGATTACAACAACTTTCCAACTATTGTTACTGAGAATGGGATGGGAGTTGCTAATGAAGATAGATTCAAGGACGAAAACGGCGTAATACAAGACACTTATAGAATTGATTTTCTTTCTGAACATATGTATTATGTGCATAAAGCTATTCAAGATGGTGCTAATGTCTTTGGTTTCCATCAATGAACATATATTGATAACTGATCATGAATGAACGCATATAAAAATCGTTATGGTTATTATGAACTAGATTTAAAAACTGGAGAAAGAAAACAAAAACTGTCGGCATCCTGAATAAAAAATGTGACAAAAACAAATTCAATTGAGTTTGAAGAGGAGAAATAAAATAATGAAGCAAGTTTATTGGGAATTAATAGAAAACTTTTTTGATGACTGTGAAGAAACTGTTGAAAAAATTCAAGAGAACATTTTCAATATATCTGAATTAATTGCACAAAAAGTAGAAAATGGAAATGGAAGAGTGATTTTACTTGGTTTTGGAATTTTAGGCGGGATATTAAGATCATTTATTGACGAATTGCCTAATCAATATCAAGTGAAAAAGGAGTTATTTATTTCCATAGTTCCAGGTGAAATATCTTCAATAAGCAAAAAAATTGATTACTCAGAAATTCCCATGATTGCTCCATTTGAATTTGAAGCATTAAATCTTCAAGAAAAAGACTTATGTATCATTTTTCAACCACCTAAAGTAAATGAATATTCTATTAACGTTGAAGATTATTTAAAAGAGAAGAATATTCCAGTTTGTGTCATTAGATCAGAATTGTCCATCGAAGATTCCGAAATAGATCAAGATAAAGATATTGTTATCAGTTACAATGATTCGGTTGTTTGTGGTCTTGATTCCGCAGAATGGTTATTGACTGAAATTGCTATTGCAAAATTAATATTAATCTGTTCCATGTCAGGTTCAGGAAGAATATTTGGAAATTCGTTAGCTTTCTTAATACCTAATACTAGAGAAAATTGAAATAAATGTATTCAAATTATTAAAAAAGTATGTGAAATTGAAGATGATGAAGCAGAGTCTCTGTTTGGGTTGTCAGGACTTCGAACAGAAGTGGCGATAGTTATGTATAAACTTAAGATTGATAATAAAACTGCGACAGAACTCATTTATAAACATAAAAAGAATTTGAATAAATTATTTGAGAATATGAAATAATAAAACAGATCTTTTTGAAGTGTGTATAGTGGTCAAAAAATAGTACATTTTGTACTATTTTTTTTGTATAATATTAAAGGACTTAAAAAACCAAACAATTCCATGGAGGGGTAGTGAAGTCTGGCTAAACACGGGTGATTGTAGC
>JBKEBQ010000010.1:0-25311 GCA_047973225.1 Breznakia sp.
TTTAGGTGCTCCATAGTTTTGTTTTGATTCCTCATAAATATCCTTGCTTTTGGTTTTTACCGCCTCCCGACGTTTTTGGGTATCCGAAGGAACACGGCTAAGCCATGCTTGGTATCCTGATCTGGAAACGCCTAAACATTTCAGCATCCCGGAAACGGAACGTCGGCGTTTTTGCTTTTTAGCTATTTCCGTCTTTTCAGAAACCTCAAGATAGATGGCTTCTGTTATTTTTCCACGATGCCGATAGCTTTTTTAGGACATCAAGTGCATCCTGTGTATCGCGCAATTCATGCTTAAGACGAGCGGTTTCTTTTTCTTCATCGGAAGCATAATTACCGGAACCACGAACGGTAATATCACCGGATTTGCGATGTTCCGCCAACCATTTAGAGAGGGTGCTGTAGCCCACACCAAGGTTATTTGCACATCCCTTAACACCGAGTACCACTATGCGTTTGGGAATACTGTACTGCATCCAGTTTAAACTGTTTGTCGTGTTGTTTTGCCATAATGAGATCCTCCTTTGTTGATACGTCCATTGTATCACGTATTATTTATTTTGGATTTTCTCATTTCGTCTTGTACTATTTGTATTCTAACACCAGATTATATTCTTTAATAATCTGGTGTTCTAGTGCTACTGCTTTTGGGTCTCTCTTTATTTTTGTCATTATCTTTACCTTTTTCATTTATTTTATCATACACAAATTAAAAACCATGTAGGTAGAGCCGTACGCTCTCTACTTACGCAGTTTATTTTACACTCCCATCCTCCATCTTTTTAGTCCTCTATCATTTCTAATGCCTGGTCTAGAACTTCTTCTCCATTCATCGTTCCATATGTTTGCATATCAATTACAAATAAAGGTATTTTCCCTTTTATGGTTTCCTTCATTTTTGTTTCTAGATATCGAATTTGTGGTCCAAGACAAATAATATCCACTTCATGAATTGCTTGTTGCGACTCCGTAAAACTCATCGCTTTTATATCAACGGCAATCTCACGTTTTCGTGCAACGTCTTCCATCTTCTTAACAAGCATTGATGTTGACATCCCTGCATTACATACCAATAAAATTTTTTTCATACTTCCTCCTGTTGCTTTCTAGCTCTTTTTTCTTTTTAAGAATACTACAATGATTCCAGCTGTAACAAGTAATCCATAATTATATATTTTCGTATGGCGTTGAACGCTTGTATTCGGCGCAACTTCTTGCTCAATATCTGATGGTGTTTGGGATTCATTTATACTTGGCTTTTTATTTTCTTCAATTATAATATTAACTATTTTTATTTCCTTTTTTTGCGTCGTATAGGCAATTCTAGTTTCACCAATCTGTAATGCTGTAAAACACACTTTGCCCCCCATTGAACGCTGCATACTTGACATCCATAAATACTTTGCATCGTATTGCCAAACTCCATTCTTTGGCAAAGGATCTAAATTAATAGATTCACCCTTCTCTAGTATATACGCATCCTTTAATCCGCGAATCAATTCAGATAAATCAGAAATTGCTTGTCTCAATTTTTGATTTATAGCATCCACCTCATTTTGTTTTACCGCGTCATTGTACAAAACATTTTCGGCTTGTTGTAACACCTGCTTATAATGTTTCCATGAAGCAGCAGTATAAATCATTTTATCCAATTGATTTGCATCTACTATTGTTTTTTCCAAATGACTTTTATCAACTTCTTCTTTTTCTACCAAACTTCCATAAACTTCAAATTCCCAAAGTGAATATCCATATTTTGTTGCCGGCTCGATTCCTAACATTCGAACATAACGGGCTTCTACTTCATCATCTAATAATATTTCTTTAATTCCTGGCTTACCATCATTGACAATATAAATGTTCTGCCAAGTCAATGCATCATTGGAAACTTGCATCTGATACATTTTGGCACAAGCCCCTTCCCAGTTTAAAACAATACTGTCTATTTTATACAAGTCCTCTAAATCAACATAAATCCATTCCTCCTTTGACTCTCGCTTAGAAACCCAACGTGATTGATAAGCATCTCCATTATTTTCAAAACTACCGTCAAATGCATATTTACTCTGTAAAGTGAATCCAGAATGGGGATTTTTGTACTCCGAACTAGCAATTGATGGCTTATTTAATGCAATATTTTTAGGTTCACTTTCATTCGTATTCCCATATATTTCGACTTCAAAAATTGATATTCCATATTTTTCTTGTTTAGATTTTTTGCTATTGATGCGTACATATCTTCCATGTATACCATCTGTGAAATTAATGGTATCTTCTAAACCATCCATATTCTCTATAGTTTTAACTCTAGTCCAATGAAGGTTATCTTCTGAGATATCAATCGCGTATTTGTCTGAGCGTGCTGCTTCCCACTTTACTTTTATTGCATCAATTTTTGAATAGACTCCTAAATCAACACACAACCATTCTTCGTTTGATTTTCTAGCCGATGACCATCGTGTCGTGCTATTTCCATCCGTTGCGAAAGATGCTATGTTTGCAGTATCCGTTGCAGAAGTAGAACTTACCTCTACCCTTTTTCCTAACGCTAAATTCGAGCCACTCTCTATATTAACTCCAGATATTTCATAACCTTGATTCTTATTACTCTCGATAAGCACAATTTTAAAATAACTCATAATGGAATGAATTGGTATCACGGAGCTTTGACTAGCATCCAGCTCCTCACTCACATCAAAGAAGTTTACGCCATCATTAGATCCTTGCAATTTGAATTTTTTTGCATTATTTTCTTTCCATGTTATGCTTACATTTGAAACAAAAGTAGACTTTCCTAAATTTTTTTGAATCCATTGCTCTTCACCTTTATCTGACTTCCAAAAAGTACCTTGTTGATTATCAAATGCAAATTTTATATCGTGATTATCAACTGCGCTACTTGCTATAATCTCATTCGTTTCTCCTTCTGACAATGTTATCGTTTGCCCTGTATAAGGTGCCTGATTCATGAAAAAGGTTGTCTTCGTTTCTTCACCTTCTTTATGCAATGTCACATTGACACGTTCATTATAGTCTGTATCTGTCATAGCTAATGAAATAACCGCGGACTCCCCACTCTCATCAATAATAACATTAGCTGGTTTATCTACACTGACTGTCTTTCCTTTCGCATACGCAAGACTTGTTGCTTCATAAAAATTGAACTGTGTAATCTTAAGCTCCTTGTGTGTCACAGCTTGTACTTTCTCATTGTTTTCGATGATTTCAATGGCATTATTTTGCGCATATGCCTCAACTTCACTACTTGTCTTATTGGGAACCACGATGTATTCATACGTATCATTGCTTGGCTTTTTTCCATGATTGATATATGCACTAAATGCATCAACAGCTTCATTTTTCTTATCTTGTGACCACAACGATGGCATTTCTTGTTGCGTTCCATTTTTTACAACAATGCGATTTTCTTTTGGAAAAATATATCCTACTTTATCGTTATAAATAGTATTTACATCATATGTTTCTTGTGTTCCTAATGAAATTTTTTTCCCATTTACTTCTACATTTTCTGATTTTGCCTGATTTAATGTTGTGTGAATTTCATGATCGCTAATGGATGTAATACCACTTCCTAAAGCAACAATTTCCTCATCAAAAAAGAAATAACTTTTTTTCGCATTGGTGTTTGATTTGCTCATCTCGTAGGAAGTACTTCCATATTTACCATTACTCACCCCAATAGTATGATCCGATCCATTATTGAAACGTCCATAGTTTGCATACCCTTTATGCAAGATACTAGGCGTCGTTGTTCCAGGTACGTGTGTCCAATCGTAAGTTGGATATATAGAGGTATATTCATCACCGTCAACAATAAAACTTGATGCCGCTGAAGAAGACCAATAAATAAGATTTCCATAATTTTCTTTTGGCCAACTTCCTCGCCATTCCCCACCGATAATACGTTTTGAATCCATTTTAATATTAACACCATATCCATTTCGCATATGTGATGCATAGCCTACTCGCCACATATACTTATTGCCTGATAGTCCGTTATCTGTCCTATCACCTTCAATATTATCTAACAACGTTTGATATGCATGCGAACGTTTTCCATCCACTATCAGCATTCTTTTTAAGGGTTCAACATATTCCTTGGCATAATTATCATATCCCACATCATATTTATAAGGACGATATCCTAAATACAATTCTGCTATATCTGTGCGAATTGTCCACTTTGTCCCTTCTAGCATATAATCAGACATTCTCTCTACGACGCTCTCATCCAATGCAAACGTTGTATCTCGCAAATGATAAAGCCAAAAACTCATATCACGAAACATCGACAAGCCATAACCATTACTGTAAAACTGTACGCCATGAAAATACAAACTATTATCCACTTGCAAGGCTTCTTGTGTCGTGTTATCCGTTTGTAATACTAAAACATAGGATAAACATTCATCTAATACTTTTTTCAACTGTATTGCATTTTCATTAATCAATGCACGATATATTGCATTTTGGTCGTACCATAAATTATTTTGTCCTGTTCCATGAAACCTACCTTCTTCATTCAAAGAAGAAACAATGACACTAAGTGCATCTTCGCTTAATTCATCCTCTAAAAATAACCCAATTCGACTAAAACGTAAATTCACACCAATATCATTTTCCCACCAATTCGTTGAGTGGGGAGCTTCTTGTTTCCAATGCATTAATGCTTTATTTAATGCCTCAACAACCTGTTGATTTTGATATAGTTCATTATCTTTATCGTTATATGCGATTGCCATAGACTGCATACGATCAAGTGCAAGATAAGGGGACCAAGCTTTCCCATTAGCCGCATTATCAGTTGCCTTGTAATCAATATCCGACCATGAGCCATCACTCGCAATTGCATCCAAATACTCCTTCGCTTTCGATACATATGTCGTTTCCACCTTTGCCCCGTCATCTATAGAATCTAAGGATAAAAATGTTTCCTTTAACCTATCTTTGATTACATTTATATCCGTTTCTTGTTGATTTTTCGCTACTAATTCTTCTTGATTTGCTGATACTGAAAGCGGTGTATAAGTAAACATTACTTGTGTCAGCAAACACGATAATATGTATATTATTTTTTTCCTCATCCTTCATTCCCCCAATCTATATAACAAATAGAAAAGGCTCTTAAAGCAAAATACCTTTAAGAACCTATTTACATTATGCTTCTTGTTTTGCTTCCGTTTTTGCGATATTTTCTTGAACTTTTTCATCAATCCGTAAAAATGGTAAATATATGAATACGGTTGCGACAATGATTGCGAGCTGTAAAACTGCAGCTCTCCAATCTCCAGCCGTAGCTAAGAAACCCGAAATTATAGGTGGTGTAATCCACGGTGTTTGTACTACTACAGGACTTATGAAACCCATTGCCGTTGCAAAGTATGCAATTGTTAATGAAAAAACAGGAGCAAATACAAATGGTATAATCAAACTAATATTAAATACAATCGGTAAACCATAAATAATTGGTTCACTAATGTTAAAAATTGCTGGCGAAACGGACAATTTTGCTATATCTTTATACTGCTTTCTTTTACTGAAAATAAAAATAGCAATCAATAACGCAATTGTATTTCCCGATCCTCCCATTACCGCAAATGTATCTTTAAATGCCATATTTATAATGTGCGGTATTTCAGCATTATTCGCATAGGCAGTCATATTTTCTTGCATGTTTTGTAATAAAAATGGATCAAGCAAAGCTCCAGAAATAACGGCTTGATGTATTCCAAAACCAAAGAACAAGTTTGCTACAGATGTAATTAATAAAAATCCTGGAAGACCTGTTGTTACATAACTCAATGGCGTAACGATAATCGTTGTTATAATTTGATTCACATCTTTATCAAAAATTTGATTCAATCCAAATGAACACAAAGCAAAGATAATCAATGTCAACATGATAGGAATCAAAACGTTAAATGATTTAATTACCATCGGTGGAATTTCTCCAGTCAATTTTATTTGCAGTTTTTCTACACTAGAGAATAGAATAAAGAGTTCGCTTGCAAATAAACCGACAAATAAACCAACAAACATACCAGATGCTCCAATATATCCACCCGGAATAACACCATTAATTTGAATTGCCTCTTTCGCCCCTTCTGGTGTGAACATCGTAAACATAGGTGTAAGAATAATAAAAACTGACAATGAAACCATAACCGCAGCAATATGATTATTAAAATTACGGTTAACACTCAAGCAATATGCCGACGCAGCAACAATCAATAATGTCGAAATGCTGAGTGTTCCATTAGCAATCGAAATACCCACTTCTTGAATCGTTGCTAAAGTATCAGGATTTACGATGTCCCCCATGAATCCTGATGGATCTAAAATTACCCAATTCACTAATGTAACAAATCCCGCTAAAATCATAAAAGGCATAAATAGCGCAAATGCATCACGTAATGAACGTAAGTGAATTTGATTTCCCAATTTTTGGGCTACCAATCCAAATTTCTCAAAAATTTTATCCTTCATAAAAATTCTCCTTTAAAAGCTGTTACCGCTTACACATCAAGAATACATGATTTTTGTTTTAAAGTAAATAGTTTTATATAAAAATATATATCTTTTTAATAAAATGTACATCACTTTTGTATCATCGCTCTATCCGCACATAAAAAAAGATCTTTATTTCATATTAGAAATAAAAATCTAACAAATTTTAATTATCGACAAATACAGCCTCAAATTCAAAATCTTTATATACATGACGTGTGATGGAGTATTCAAATGGTGTTCCTGTTGACAATGAAACTATTTTTTCTACCTCAATCATATAACTTCCTTCTTTTATGCCAAGCACTTCTTTATCAAATGCATTCGCGATAACTCCGCGCATCCATAAGTGAGAAGATTGAATATCTAGATTTAATTCACTACGAATATATTCATAAACTGAATTTTCTAGATGCTCGGGGGTAAGTCCTGGAATAATAACTAGTGGCATAAACATCTGTTCTAAAGAGTACGGTTTAGAATCAAGAAAACGACTACGGATAATACTATATACATAATCTCTTTTCGTTATTCTAAGTTTTTTAGCTACTTCATCATTTGGCAATTCGATGGAAAACTTATAAACTTCAGAATTAACATGCTCCTCTCCTAAAACGCTAGACAATCCATCACTTGGACCAAAAGCTTTTGACTTGTTAATCGGTTTTCGTAGTACTTCTGTTCCATATCCACTCCTACTCAACAGTACGCCATCATTCACCAACATGTCCAGCCCTTTTTTTACCGTTAGTTTTCCTGTATCAAATTCTTCGGCTAACACATCACCAACAGGAAGTTTTTCTCCAATTGCGTAAATGTCTAATTCAATTCTTTTTTTTATTTCATTATAAACTGCCAAATATTTTGGTATTTTTTTCATATAATAGCTCCTAAAATTATATTACTATAATATCACAAAAAAAGATTTATATATATCAATAAAATTACTTTCTTTCTTATAAATATATATCTTTATTTTAACATATACTTGTTTTTGTTTTAGATAGTTGCTATCATGTATATGATAATCACAGGAGGAAAAGATGAACATAAAAAAAATACAATTCCCTGAAAATTTTTGGTGGGGATCCGCATGGTCTGCTGAACAAGCCGAAGGACGAGGCACCGGTGGAAAAGCTGAAACAAATTGGGAAAGATGGTTCAAACAAGAGCCAACACGCTTCTATAATCGAATCAGCTCTGAAACGACAACGGATCACTTTTATCGTTACAAAGAGGATATCGCATTAATGAAACAGACGGGACATAATTCTTTTCGTGTTTCTATTTCGTGGGCACGCATGTTTCCTGATGGAGGAAAAGGCGAGGTAAATAAAAATGCAATTGCATTTTATCGTGATATTTTTAAAGAAATGAATGATAAAAACATTAAAATTTTTGCCAACCTTTATCATTTTGATATGCCAGCTGATATGCAAGATTTAGGTGGATGGGAATCAAGAGAGGTAGTCGACACCTATGTATGCTTCGCTAATGCATGTTTTACTCATTTTGGTGACTTGATATTTCATTGGTTTACCTTCAATGAACCTTTAGGACCTATTTTAGGATCTTACTTAGAAGACTTCCATTATCCAAACATTCATGACTTTAAACGTGGTGTCCAAGCTACTTTTTTTACCATACTCGCGCATGCAAAAGCCATTGAGATATTTAAAAAACATAATCTTGACAGTAAAATTGGGGTTATTTTAAATCTCAGTCCTACCTATCCTAGAAGTCATCAACCAGAGGATGTAGAAGCTGCAAGAATAGCCGATTTGTTTTTTACAAGGAGTTTTTTAGATCCTATGGTAAAAGGAACTTTCAACAAAGATTTAATTGCTATTTTAAAATCTTATGATCAACTCTCTCTTGATATGCTAGATAATGACTTTGAGACAATCAAAAACAACACAGCACAAATTTTAGGTTTAAATTATTACGAACCTCGTCGTGTCAAAGCAAGATTAAATGCCATCAAACCAAAAGCTAAGTTCACACCAGAATTCTTTTTTGAATTATATACAATGCCTGGAAGAAAAATGAATGTACATCGAGGTTGGGAAATTTATGAAAAAGGCATATATGATTTGTGTATCGATATTCGTGATAATTATAACAATATTGAATCTTTTATATCTGAAAATGGCATGGGAGTTGCAGATGAAGAGCGTTTCATGGATAAAAGCGGTCAGATAATCGATGATTATCGTATTGACTATATAAAAGATCATCTTGCTTATGTGTGGAAAGCAATACAAGAAGGTTGTAATATTAAAGGTTATCACTTATGGACATTTATTGACTGTTGGTCATGGATTAATGCGTACAAAAATCGCTATGGACTAGTTTCATTAGATCTAAAAACACAAAAAAGGACGATTAAAAAAAGTGGAGAATTTTATTTAAAAATGAGTCAAGAAAATGGATTTGCATATGACCTTGATCTTATTGATGAGCATATCTTGTAATCTATTCATATTCTTCATTTCAAAATATTTTACATAAATATATGCTAGATATGTCTTAATTTAATCGCAGAGAAAAAACCATTGATTGTTTTTTACACTTTTTACTTTGAAAACACTTATAATATACACTATTAAATCCTTAAAAGGAGTCAAATATGACTCCTTTTATTTATGTAATTTGGTTATTTTTCATTTCTACAATACCCTAGATTGGTTAATAGAAATTTTTGTATTTTCTTACTACCTTTTCATCATTATTTACCAACCAAAGATGTTACCTGTAAAATTTTTTATTTAATATACACAAGCTCATCAAAGTCATCGATTGGCCACATTGGACGATATATTTTTTTAAACGGTATTCTCTCCGATCTTTGAATGGTTGGTCCATCTGTTAAAGCCATAATATGAAATTTTGTTTCAGGAATTAGATATGTATCCAAATACCCCATTTTCACAACCACAATATCGTAATCATGAAAATTTAATCCCGCAGCTTTAAACTGCTCCATTGTTCCGTATTGAACATTATGATTAACCACTACAACATCTATGTTCGTGTTTTCTATATTCAGTGTAAACGCTGCCCCAATATCAGGTCCATCTTTTCCGTGATGTTGATATCCACGAGCGATAATTTTTCCAGTAATTTTCACACTTTTTGAATGCATCGTTTCGTTCGTTCCCAATGCAAGATTTACGCCTTTTCCTAGTTTGCATTGAGAAATATATTGGTGAGATGTAGGATCATTAATTCCTGCGATTAAGATTTTTTTATCCGTTTTATATTTTAAAAATTCTTTTAACAATAGAGTGTTTTGCCCACTTCCTCCTGCACCGCAATTATCGCCTGAATCCGTTATTACAACTGTTTTACCATCAAATGCAATAGCGCTTATTACCGACTCATCTAATTCTGCATAATTTCCTGAAAATTTGAATTCATGTCGGTGATTCCAAGCATATTCGCTTATTTTTTCAGCGATTGCTTCACAATGTTTTCGATATTTTTGATACGTTGGTACAACAACAACACAAGCACCCAACTTATCATCGTCGTGACGGATATAACCAACATGATAAGAACAAGATAGTACTCTTTCATCTTTTTCTGCTTCATCTAAAAGTCTATTGATAGACACCATCGGCTCCTTAGCAGAAACACTTCGTTCCCCTCCTACCATGATAGGCAGCTTTCGTACAACTGGGACTATATGACGCTTATTTTCTAACAACTCAACAAACAATTCTGCTACCTTGATCTCAGTATCCATAGCATCACTATGCGGTGATTCACGATAACAACGAACAATATTCAAATGGCTTGCTAATTCTTGTGTTAGATTTCCGTGTGGATCCATAACCATTGCAATTGGCATATATTTCCCCACGATGTTTCTAATCTCTTTGAGTAAATAATGCTCAGCTGATATTTCATCTAAATCTTGAACTCCACTTGCGCCATGGAATTGTAAGTAAATTCCATCAATCTCACTTGCATATTTACGGACATCCCCCAGTATCTTATTCGCTAAAAAAACGAAGGCTGATTTTTTTATCATTCCGTTAGGATTAATTTCCGCAAAAATTGACGGAATCATCGCAATCCCTTTGTTTTTGAAGACACTCTCTATATTCATATGATCAATGCACGCTTGTTCATAATAAATATTAAACTCATTAATTCCCACAGTATGAGAAATATGTTCATTATTTTCAGCAGTCAAATGCGCTATTAAAACTTTCATTCTCTCCTCCATATAGTAACATCATTATTAAATTGATGCATAATTAAATAATCCATACTTAATAAAATCACAAGTGACAGCTCATAAGAAAAAATCGGCACTAGTAAATAATTTGTGTAGAAACAAATAATAAACAGCCATGATTTCACTGAAATATGATCAATATGCTGCATAATATATAGGTTGATAACGATGAGCGAAACTGCTAAAACCGCCACCCATATATAGTAGAAAACACTTGTACTATGTAAGTCGTTCATAACTTTCTCAATGCTCTCTTTTGCATATGCGCCACCAAAATATCCATATATATCGCCAAAATGTATTGTTATCAATAATAAGAATTGATTTAACATTGCCGGTAGCAATACAAATACGATCTCTGCAAGCGCCTCGCCCACACCTACTAAAAGAATGTTTGCTTGGATATTTTTTTTGAATTGCAAATTTTTCTTATACAAAATTATTTTTATGAAAACCGAAATAATGCCTAAATAACAAATATCCATTCCGATTTTAAACAACAAATTTTGATTATTAAAAATAACAGATAATAATGGATATACTAAAATTCTTATAACAAAATAGTAGCTAACGCCTAGCAAAAGATATTTAAAATCTATTTTTTTTAATTTTCTGAATTTCCAAATAACCATAATGGAAACAAGCATACATATACACAAACATAAAGCCACCGCTAATAAATTTATCATAACTCTCTCCTAAGATTGGCTATACTACTAAAATATTATTTACTCATGAATCACGCTTTTTGAAAATGATTCATTCTTCCATATAAAGAAACCATTTTTCCAAATTCATCTTCATCATAAAAATGTATTTTATTTTCTCCGTATCCTTTCGCAACTTCAATCGCAAATTTTGCCGCTTCCGCAATATCGACTTCATGGCTCGCACCTGTGGCACAACCAGGAACTGCTGTTTCACTTGTAATAGCAACCCCTACGACTGCAACATTTGTCGCTGTTGCAGGTTGAAGAATACTATTAAGATGATATAAATTATTTGCATATGGTGTAATATCTTGTTGTGAAAGTGGGAAAACATTCGTTTTTTGTCCTGAGGTAATTTCCATACAGTTCAATAAATCCTGTGAAACTTTTAAAATGTATCCTTCCTTTACCGTCGGTGATATAGAGAATCCCTTTGTATTCAAAATCTTATTTCCTTTGGTAGTATCTATCGATAAAACCGCATCCATATCTTGGCAAACTTCATACGCATTCATCTGCTCCATATCTACAGGAGAACCCATAAAGTCTACCGGATCATGTGGTTCTGTTGGCGCATTGGGACAAATATGCGTTGTAACAATTACATCCGATACCAATCGATCGCCATAGAGACTCATATGCGCTAATTTCAAAGCCGCAGATAAAGCAGCCACTGCTCCATCCGCATCTGACACTATCCCTATTTTAGATGGTCTTGCGCCAATTCCTCCCAATCTCCCTATGATGCCCAATGTAGGAGCAGCTCCACCGTTCAACTTTCCGTTCTTTCCTTGGATTATAACTTTGACAAAATCCGTAGTCCCTTCCTCGCCTTGTACACTCACTGTACGCGCTTCAACAAATGGAAATTTTTCAAACAATTGAATTACATCTAGTCCATTCACACATCCTCGATCCAGTACATCATAAACCTCTAATACTTGCTTCAACATGACGTTATGCTTCAATCGCTTTCATCACTTTATAAAAAACACTAGCACCATCCATTTTTCCAAAATCAACAGAATCAATTAGCATATATTTTGTAGCGCCATCAATTTCTTTTGCGATCGCTTTTTCTGCATAACGAACCTGTGGTGCTAACAAAACCAAATCATAGTTTGAAGCTTCTTTTTTTATCGAATCAATTCCTGTTGCCTCAATATGTAGATCAACATCATTGCTTTGCGCCGCTTCTTGAATCTTCTTTTTTATAATTCCTGTACTCATTCCATTTTGACAAGCTAATAATACCTTTATTTTTTTCATCTTAAATTCTCCTTTATTCATGTGCTAATTCTTGCTCTTCTTCAATTTTAGTCTTTTCAAATAACTTATAGAACGGATAATACAACACAATATCTACCGCGATCACTACAACTAATAATATGAGTGAGCGAAAATCTAAATTGGCTAATACATGACTAATGCCAATTGGTGTTTGGGCACTTAATGACATAACGATTTTGTTAACTAAATCTAAACTCATTGCTGTATATACGATTATGATATTCACCACATGCGATAATAAAAACGGAATTAGAAACATTGGATTCAATACAATGGGGAGACCAAATAGTACCGGCTCATTAATTCCAAAGAAAGCAGGAACGATGGATAAATATCCAACTGTTTTAATTTGTTCGGAGCGACTTTTAAGCATTAATAACACTAAACCAAATGTTGCTCCTCCTCCCCCGATAGCCACATATGTATAATAAAACGTACTATTCACAATCGTTGGTAAATCACTTAATGGCACATTAGCCGCAAACGCATTCATATTTGCAAGCATATTTGCTTCTAGTGAGGGCGTAACCACCGATAAGATAGCACTACTATGAATACCAAACCACCAACCTATTTGTGATAATGTTGATGCGACCGACATACCAAAAATCGTATCTACTGCCATATTCAAATTCGATCCCAAAGACATAATGAGTTCAGGTATTGGTGTGCCAATAATGTCAGCAAAAACAAAACGAATAATTGTCATCAACAAAAAAATCAAAGTCATCGGCACTAACGTACTAATAGAACTAGATAAAACTTCTGGAACACTATCTGGGAATTTTATAAAGCCTACTTTCTTTTTAGACATTACAGTATACAGATCTATCGCAATAAACGAAACTAATATTGAGGAAAATAAACCCGTTCCACCAAAATACATTGTCGACCAATTCCAGTCGATCAAATCACCATTAACAATAAGAAAAGAAACCAAAACAACAATCAGTGAGTTTAATAAGTGTAGATCTCTGCGTTTGGCACTTGTAAATGCGATTGCTACTGCAATCCAAAAACCTTGCGCTCCTAAAGTTACATTAAATAAATAACCCAAGTGCGCACCAAAACCTTCACTGAAAGTTGCCCAAGCTTTGAAAAAACCATAAAACATATTGGATGGATCCATCGTTGTATAATCCAAAAATGGAAACGCAATAATCAATGCAAATGAGCCAATCATAATTAACGGCAAAATACTCATAAAAGAAGCCGCAATAATTTGTAAGTGTTTATTCCCTGCGATTTTACCCGCTATCGGGCTCATGAATTTTTCGATAAACTTTGCAACACTATCTAATAAATTTTTCATATTTTCTCCTTTACTCAACTAATAATTTAACCATTTTTTGCCAATTAACAGCACTATTTAAATGGTCTTGTGCATGTGTCATAATTAAGCTATATGGAATTTCTTCCTCATTCACTTCGCTTTGAATTAAGTCCGTTTGCACCTTATGTGCGGCCTGTAGAAAGTCTCCTCCCTTTTGAAAGCACTGGATAGCTTCTGCGATGTTTTTCTTTTTAAATGAATCAACGGCTCGATAGAATTGATCTACTGCATCACCAGAGGCTGAGATAATTTCAAATGCCATTTCTATAACTTTACTCTTTTCCATGTTTTTTCCTCCTTATATGCTCATTGTAGTATCTAATACCCTTTTCTCATAATTAAGTATTTCCATGTAGGGTGGAAATTATATACTGTCCTTTTATATTTAAATTTTATATAATTTTCATATACAAATGAATGAAAGGAAATCAGTTTATGTTTGAATTTAGTGACCGTCAAAGACAAATTATTTTTTTTATTTTTTCTAAACAATTTGCGACCGCAAGCGTAATTGCTTCCCTATTCAGTGTATCTGAAAAAACCATTCGCAATGAAATTAAAATTATCAATTCAATTTGTGACTGTAAATTAATTATTTCAAATAACAATGGGTATTTAATCGATAAAAACCACGATTACTTAATTTCTAACATTCCGCTTTTTAATACCGAAAAAAATGATTACAATAAAATTTTATCCGCGCTTCTTACTCATCATTCCATTAGTATTTATGATCTTTGTGAAGCGCTAAATTTATCAGAAACTGCTTTGGAAAACAGAATGATATCTTCACGAAAAATTTTCAAAAGTTACAATTTAACGTTGCTTAGAAAACAAAATCACTATTCACTTTCAGGTACCAGTTTCAACAAACGGAAAATATTTATCGAATCTATCTTAGAAAAAGTAGGCTCTAATTTCTATAACATCAACATGTTCAAAGATGACTTCACTAACGTAGACATTGCTAAGACCATGGACGTCTTAAACATCACATTGAAAAATAATGATGTTTCAATTAACGAATTTTATCTTAATAATTTTGCTTTAAATTTGCTTACTATTTTAAATTTTGATTTTGATTGTGATGTGAAATTAGAATATCCATTAGATAACAAAGTATATGGAATCGCAAAGACTTTAGACTCAAGTTTAAACAGACGTTCTATATCGAAAACGCTTCCCATTTATAGTTGTCTTATCGGCGTAATCGAATCTCCACAAAAAAATATGTTAAAATTCAAAAAAGAGATTGAGGAAATTACCAAAACTACTTTTGAAAAATACTCTTTAGATATTGATGTTTCATCATTTCTCAATATTTTTTCACAACATATTTTTGATATGATTACACGTTGTAAGCATAATAATCTTATCCAAATTGATGGAGGAATTTCAATCAAAGAATCCAACTTATTCGTGTATGATATTGCCGTTAATTTAGCTAACGAACTTACAAAAAAATATGAAATTATTATTAATCAAAATGAGATATCGCTTATTTCTATGCATCTTGGATTTGCGATAGAGAATTATTTGGATAAAACAATCCAAAATAACAGACTCAATATAGCCCTCAACACAAGTCAGTACCTATCAAGTAAGACCTTTATTGAAAAAGTAAAAAACATTATACCTGACGATGCAGAAATTAATTTTTTTCAACAACTAGAAACAATCAATGATATTAATGATAATGATTTATACATAACTTCCAATAATTTTCGCCTTCCCATTTCCATTCCCACTTGCATTGTATCTCCTATTTTAACAAATGAAGATAAATTGAAAATCAAATCCATGATTCATTTTGTTGTTCATAAAAAGAAAATACAACATTCGAAAACATTATTTAATATGTTTCTTATGGAAAACCTATTTTTTGTAAATGAACAATTGAATACGAAAGATGTTGTGTTAGATTTTTTATTTGAGCATTTAAAAGAACAAGATATTGTGAATAACTCTTTTTGTTCATCCGTTTTAG
This sequence comes from Breznakia sp., assembly GCA_047973225.1. Lineage (GTDB taxonomy): Bacteria > Bacillota_I > Bacilli_A > Erysipelotrichales > Erysipelotrichaceae > JBKEBQ01. The sequence goes on from JBKEBQ010000010.1 coordinate 16,094, forward strand.
TAAGAGAAGCTCTCACTCCGACATGCATCAACAACAAATATGCCGTCCCTCACGCCATGGAATTTATCGCGAAGCGAACAAACATTTGTGTATTTATTAATCCAAACGGTATTCAATGGGATGATCAAACAGTTAAAATTGTTTTTCTCAGTGCCATCAATAAAAACAATATTATCAACTTACGTATTATTTATGACTTCATTATCGATATGGTAAGTGATGATACTGCATTTTCAAAACTTATACAAGCAAAAGATATCCATGTTTTTTATGACATTCTTTTTGCGGAACATAAATAAAAGGAGTATTTAGTATGGCATTTATTAAAACTTTATCCAAAAATAAAAAATTTCGTTATTTTTTTACATTTATGGCAGTTATACTGTCAGGATTTATGCAAGCCTGTATCATTCAAATTTTCATTAAACCTATTAATTTATTACCATCCGGATTTACAGGGGTGGCAATCTTAATCGAAAAAATTTCCACTAATTTTTTGGAATTTTCATTTTCTACTTCTTTTGCGATGTTAGCTCTTAATGTTCCTATCGCAATCCTTTGTAGTAAAACCATTAGCAAAAGATTTACCTTTTTTTCTTTATTGCAAGTATTTAGTTCCTCCTTTTTTTTAAGAACATTGAATTTTTCCACCTTGTTTGATGATATACTACTCAATATCATCTTTGGTGGTTTTTTATATGGAATAATGGTTGTAATTTCATTAAAAGCCAATGCATCCACCGGTGGTACTGATTTCATTGCTTTGTTTGTTTCAAATAAAATAAATAAATCAATTTTTAATTATATTTTCATTTTTAATTCCATAATATTACTATTTTTTGGAATTCTATTTAATTGGGAAAATGCTGGATATTCCATTTTGTTTCAATTTATTTCGACAAAAACAATTGAAACTTTCTATAATCGATATGTTAATATCACCTTGCAAATCACTACAAGTAAAGCGGATGAGGTCATTGATGGCTTAATCAAAAATTATCGTCATGGCATTTCAAGAGTTGATGGTGTTGGAGGTTATAGCAGCAAATCAATTAGTCTACTACATACCGTTGTATCCGGATATGAGGAACAAGAAATTGTTAGGTTAATCAAATCTATAGATAAACATGTTGTTATAAATACTTTTAAAACTAAAACTTTCTATGGGAGTTTTTATTTAAAACCTATTGAATAGATATTGAAAAGTGTTAAATAGACTATGCAAGTTCGGGAACTGCAATAGTTTTATTTACAATAAGTTAGATGACATCAAGAGGTTTTCTTCAAATTTTCTTGGTGTCATTTTCAATTTGGTATGGATGCGTTTATTTGGATAATACTTACTTAAGTACTCTTCAATATGCACTTTCATCTCTGCCATCGTTTTATGTCGATTCAAAATGATTAACTCGCGCTTGATGGATCGATGATATGATGCAATCACCGCATTGTCAACCGGTGTTCTTGATTCACTCATGGAATGTTGAATATGATGCTTCTCTAACAATACTTGATAGACATACGAGCGATATTGATAGCCGCGATCGGAATGAATGATATCGGGGTGCTTTCCTCGTGTTGTACTATAGGATCTATGACAATTGCTTTTCTCATATGCTTTTTGATGGCGAAGCCCCGAGGCAGCCATGATGTCTTAGTCAAACTGACGATTAAAAAGGTTAGCCTTAATTTCCGTTTCAATCGTTTTTGAGATATCCCTTTGTGACATGCCTCTTGCATACACAGCAGATCTTTTTAAATTATTTGTATTTTTCTTAAAACTTTTGTTTAAAATTTTATCACCAGAAAACAATGTAATTAAATAGACTATTTTATACTTTATTTATATTTTTAAATAATTGAATTTTATTTTCCACCACATCTGTAATTTTATTGAGTGCTGAGACTACATTTTCACGATTTGAAATGTTTTCTGGGTTTTGCCCATATAACTTTTTTGATTCTTTATTCCAACTAACAAGCAATTCGGTTCCAACATTAAATTTTCGAATCCCCAGATCAATAACCTTCCTCACATCATCATCCGCTACACCAGTTCCTCCGTGTATTACTAATGGTATATCTATGACGTTGCGAATCTCCTCCAATCTTTTAAAATTAATCTCCGTTTTGGACTTATACTGCCCATGACTAGTTCCAATTGCGACAGCTAATGCGTCAATTCCAGTTTGTTTTACAAATTCGACTGCATCATCTGGATCAGTATAACTTGCTTTTTCTTCATGAATAGCATGTCCATCTTCCGTCCCCCCAACAATCCCCAACTCTGCCTCAACACTTACATCAAACCTTTTTGCATAATCAACGACTCGTTTCGTCCCAAGTATATTATCCTTTAACGACAATGAGGAACCATCAAACATTACTGAACTATATCCAGCATCAATTGCTTTTTTTATTTCATAATAATCTTTGGCATGATCAAGATGTAACACTATATTCACTCCATACTTTTCACTAAGAATTTTGCAAACCGCAACTAGATTGACATGGCCTACATAATTTGCAGTCCCACAACTAGTTTGAATTATGACCGGTGTATGCTTGTTTACAGCACCTTTAACAATAGCTGGTAGCATTTCTAAATTGTGAGTGTTAAAGGCCCCTATGGCAATATTTAAATCATTTGCTTCTTGTAATACAGTTTTTAAATTCGTATACATTTTTCCCTCCGTATTTATATTTTCTATCCAATTCACAACATCTTTAATTATTTTTGAATAATTGACCCGACTAAAGTCTGTCGTGTCGATTTCAATCAGTCTTCCAAGTTGGAATTTATCATACCCTCGAGTTGTACACCGTTGATAAAACTCTTTATAAGTTAATAGATCATCTGCTTTATCTCTATCTTCCAATACATCACCTTTGTGATATGTTCTCATAATATGACTTAAATGACGTCCTTCGAACAAATCTCTTTTCTTTCTTCTTTCAAATAGAACACCAATGTCACCAACAACGCGTAAGGTTAAAAATTCATATCCATATTTCTTAGCACAATCCTTTATTTTATATTTCTGTTTTTTACTAAAAGGGTAATCTGAAGCTATTAATTTCTCACTTCGCATTAATTGTTCGAGAACTTTAAAGTATATAAACCAACTATTGTTAATCATGATCTCTCGCTCATAGGCATTACTATAACCCACCCGATCTGCCTCTTTTTCTTTTATTGAATCAAAACTAATATTTTGAATACTTGGATATTTTTTCTTAATCAAGTTATAAATGTAAGTTTTTCCAGCACCTGGAAATCCTGCTAGTAAAATTATCTTTTTCATTTCATCTCCTACATTCAAATAATTCTCTTAGATCTACTCCGTTAACTCGCCACCAACTAAGTTTATTGATTGTCCAGTTAAGTAACTTGAATTATCAGTAATTAAGAAAATTGCGGCATTAATAACATCTTGAATTTCAACTAAACGATGCATTGGTATGTTACTTTTGAAATAGGGGAGAACATCCTCTGGAGCCATACCTCTTTTCTTCGCATAGTCATACTTAAGGGTTTCCCACATCTCTGTTGGAACGATTCCCGGGCAAATTGTGTTCACTCGGATATTATGATCTGCAAACTCCTTTGCAATTGATTGTGATAAACCTTGTACACCAAATTTACTTGCACAATATATTGTTTGCCACCCACTCGGTTTTTTACCTGATAGCGATGATAGATTTACAATTTCGCCTTTTTGATTTTGCAACATATATTTTATTGCCACTTGACAACACAGAAATGTTGCTTTTAAATTAACATCTATAGTTTTATCCCATAAATCTTCGCCGGAATCTAAAAATGGTGCCATTCTGCTAACTCCCGCTGAATTAATCCAAGTAGTAATATTTCCTAATGACTTTTCAATTTTACTAGCAACATCTTCAATTTCTTTTTTCTTTGTGACATCTATTTTATAATATATTGCCTTGTTCCCCTGTTTTTGAATCTCTTTTTCTAATTTCTTTCCTTGATTCTCATTTATATCCAAAATAGCTATTTTAGCACCTCTGTTCGCGAAATCAATTGCAAATGCCATTCCCATACCACTAGCCGCTCCTGTGATAACGATAACCTTACCTTCTAAACGCTCAGTATTCATTTATAAATACTCCTCTATATTAATTTGTTTATCTTGTGGCATAACCTGTACGAATACATTTACTTTTTTAGTCAATAATTTCCTAAACATTTCATTTTCATCTTTACTTGTCGAAATGTTCTTATAAAGTACACTCCTAGATTCTCTAGCACCCATTCCTCCTACATCCACTTCGTCAATTTTTATTCCATTATCAATTAGATAATTTAACACTTTCGGTTCTTTTACAAGAAGAATTGTTGGCGCATCCAGTCCTTGTTTTAAAAAAGTAACACCATCTTCTTTGTCAAAAATTCCAATTGCAATTTCTTCTGGTATTGCCATTTCCAAAACCTCAATCATGTATTCATCATGTGCCGTACCATCATCAATAATAACTACTTGTTCTGCTTTTTTATTTTTAATCCACGCGGTCATAACCTGACCATGAATTAAACGATCATCAATTCTTGTTAATACTAAGTTTTGCACGTTGTTTTTTTCCTCCTTTTTTAAAATCTTCTCCTTTAATTCCACAATGCTCAGGTGAACTATGTTTTGCTACTAACTCTGAGATTGTTTTTTTACTTTCATACTCAAAAACTAAACTCAATAACATTGGCAAATTCATTCCAGAAACTAATCCAAAATTAAAATCCTTTGCCAAGTAAACGGCACTTTGATAAGGTGTTCCACCTGCAATGTCTGATAAAACTAATATATTGTTTTCTTTTGGAATTATTTCCAATTTTTCTTTAAGTTTTTTTCTAAATGATTCTGGAGTCATCCCTGGCAGCAAGGATGCTGTCTGTACACCAAAATCATCTCCTGCTACCATTTTTAAACTATCTAATAAACCGTTGCATAGTCCGCCGTGGCTGATTAAAATTATTTTTAACATACATTTCTATCCATTATATCTTAAAATCCTAAGATAAAAGCAAGCAATTCCTACAATGAATATTGCAATAATAATCCAAATTGTATTCACCTTTTTGCGTAACATCCACCAAACGGCCAATGTAATTCCTAGTGGTATTAGTCCTGGAACCAGTGCATCCAACACATCTTGAATTGCTGTAGTGCCTTCTCCAACTTTGATTTCTAGTGGCGTATACACAGTCACTCGTGTCGCTGCCATTGCACCTACAACCATTAATCCGACAATACTAAATGAATTAATTATTTTATCTATTGTCCCGTTTTTTAAAATTTTTAATAATGATGTTTTCCCTTGTTTATATCCTGTATTAAACATGATATATCCACATCCAAAGATAAGAATTTCGAACACTGCAAACGATAAAATAGGCCCCAAATAACTTCCTTCCAATGCCATTGAACACCCAATTCCAAATAGAATTGGGAATAAAATACCTTGCATTATAGTATCCCCAATACCGGCAACTGGACCCATTAGACCTGTTCGAACAGCATTAATATCTTCAGGTTCTATATCTTCTCCATTAGCACGAGCCTCTTCCATGGAACATGCAATACCATTTATAATTGGTCCAATTGTAAACACTTCCGAATTATAGAATACCATATACTTCTTTAGCTCTGCTGCTTGCTTTTCTTTTGAATCATACAGTTCCCGAATAGGTGTAATCATCAAGTTTGCAGCACCAAGCGCTTGAAGTCTTTCATAGTTATAGCATGCCTCTGTACTTGTAGTCCAAAGCCAAGTTTTTATAAGTGTGGACTTTGATAATCTCTTTGAATACTGTGACCCATCAAATGTAAATGATGAATCTACTTCGGTAACAGCAATGGTTTCCTTTGTTTTATCCAAACTTAAACGCTTTACTTTTTTCTTTTTTTCAGTAGCTTCATCATCTTTGCTATTTAAATACATCACAACTGCAATAAATGCGGAGAAAATTGAAATCGCCATGAGTCCTAACCCTGTATATACAGAAATAAAAAATCCTCCAAAAAACCATGGAATTAATTTCTTTTTTCCTAAATAATTTAACAACATTGCAATTCCTAATGCTGGCATAATTCCTCCAACTACTTGTAGGGCACTAATTACGTTTTCCGGCACTGCTTCAATTAACTCTTCTGCCCATCCGCTGCCTGAATAAACTAATAAAAATGCTGGAATTCCATATAAAATAAATGCCATGCAAAAACTTGGTACAAAGTTCATTAAACGAACACCTTTTAAGTTGTTTTTTTCTAAAAATTTATCTGCTTGATGAATCCATGCTGCGTTGACTGTCATATATACTTGGTTCAGCAATAAGCCAAACATACTGAACGGAATTGCGAAAGTCACTGCCATAGCTGATTCTGCACCTGATAAAATTGTCATTGCACTGCCAAAAACACCAGCTACAATAGTATTACTTGGCATTGTTCCCCCCGCTGAAATCCATCCTAAGTATATTAATTGAATATTTGCTCCTGCTAACATACCTGTCATTGGGTCCCCCATAAAAACACCAACTAATGTACCTGTTGTTAAAGGGTATACTAAACATTTTGTAATCGGTCCAAAGAACCACCATTGTCCCATTGTAGCTAATAATGATACTAACACAGCTGAAATAACCATATATAATTCTCCTCCTTATAACAAATTTAATTAATTATTTCTATTTAATACCCGAAAGACGAACCATAACTTTTCCCTTTCGCGCATTATTTAATGTTTTAAACTCTTCTTTCATTTCGTACAAGTCAAATTCCGCACTTATAATTGACTTTGTATCAATTCGTCCAGATGCTAATAAATCAATTGCCCTTTTTGTGACAAGTGGATTTAAGTATGATGTAAAAATTCTAAGTTCCTTAGTATACGCTTCAAATTGATTAAACTCAATTTTTTCTTTCTCATTTCCTAATCCAAAAAGTAATACCTTAGAATTTTTACCAGCAATTTCAATCGACTGTTCCATCGTTTTCTTTAAACCTATACACTCTATAACATAGTCGATATTTATAGCGTTACTACGTTTCACAATTTCCATATCATCCACTACCTCATCTGCTCCTAATTTCAGTGCAATTTCTTTTTTTGCAATTTCTTTTTCAACAACAATTATTTGATGAGGACCCGTTAAATTAATCAACTGCAGCATTAAGCTTCCCACTGCACCCAATCCATAGAGCACAACGGTTTTCCCTGATTTTATTTCTAATAAATCCATACCATGAATTGCACAAGATAATGGTTCTGCAAAAGCTGCACTTTCCAAATCTAAGTTATCTGGAACATGATACACATTGGCTTCCGGAGGATACACATACTCAGCAAAGCCCTTTGCAACACCATGTCGATCGATGCAAAAATTTGGCAAACCTTCTTGACACCACGAACACTTTCCACAGCCAAAGCTTGGATTACATACTACTCGATCCCCAATTTGATAATCTTTTGCGTCTGGTCCTACTTCCACCACAACACCCGAACATTCATGCCCTAAAATAATTGGCGGTTTCACTACACTCGCTCCATTTTTACCTTGGTATTTATGGATGTCTGTTCCACATAGCCCACACCAAGCAACTTTAATTTTTACCTCATCATTCACTGGGTCGCGATCGGATATGTCTTGTACTTCATAAGTGAAATCCCCTAAATACATACCTGCTTTCATTGAACACCTCCTTTCACAAGTTTATTGCAACATAATTGTATTATGTGCGACTAGAGTAAACAATACGTAAAGATCACATTGGAAATCTTTACAAACCTTTTTATCTCGTTTATCATTATAAATATAAAATTCTAAAAGGAGTTAATTTTCATGAAATTACATATAAACAAAGCGGTTTTTAAAACTTTAAGCGATAGTGAAAAGAGTGTAATAGAATTCATTAACCATAATGAAGAAAAACTTGTAAATCTGTCAATAACTGATATTGCTGAAAACTCTTTCACATCAATTGCTACTGTTTCAAGAACGATTCAAAAATGTGGTTTTCAAGGAATTTCTGAATTAAGATATTTTCTGAAACAAGAAAACATAAAAAATAACTCTCCATATATTGCAAATGAAATCATTGCTAAATCATATCGAGAATGCACAGAATCACTGAATAACATTCGAATTACCTCTATATTAAAAAGTGCAGAAATACTTGATGAAGCCAAAATAGTATATATTTATGCCCGTGGTTTCACTACACTTGTTGCTGAAGAGTTTCAAATGCAAATTCAACTACTCGGCTTTCAAACAGTAATTGTCAAAGACAGCATGTGGATGAGAAAAACTAAATACTTAGTAACAAAAAACGATGCTATAATTGTTTTATCAGTAGCCAATTCCACACCTGAACTTGCCCAATCGGCAAAAGCCGCTAAAGAAAATGGAGCTAAAATAATTGTCTGTACATGCAAAGACAATACACCATTAAAAAAGTATGCTGATGTGCATATTATTGGTTACAGCGAAGAAATTATGAAAGCTCATAATATTGTTATACATTCACATGTTGCTCTTTTTCTGATAACTAAAATTATACTGGAGTACTTATCAGCTAGATAATTTATTATCAACATTAAATTTTAGTGCGTAAAAGTATGAGATTACGAAAAAGTTAGACTCTTTAAGAACTCTAAAAGAGAGGAATGGATAGGTTACAATAAAATGGACAAATCAGTTAGTTAGTATAAAATAAAACTAACAGAGAGGTCAAAGTCATGAGCAAAAGAGAAAGAAGAACATTTCAAGAAGAGTTTAAAACACAAATCGTAAAGTTATATCAAAATGGTAAGCAAGTTAGAGAATTGTCTGTTGACTATGATATTAGTGAATAATTGATTTATCGATGGGTGAAGCAATATGAAAATTTTGGTTCTTTTAAAGAATCTGATAATCGTAGCGATGAAGAAAATGAACTGATTCGTCTCCAAAAAGAAAATCAGCAGTTACGAATGGAAAATGATATTTTAAAGCAGGCAGCGCTGATTATGGGACGAAAATCCAAATAATCAGAAGCAATAAAGTGAAGTATCGAATAACGGAAATGTGCAAGTTTTAAAAAGTTAGTAGAAGTAGCGTGTATCGTTACAAAAAGCCATTATTAAAAACGGATTCATATACAGAGTTGATAGAGAAGCTTTTCTATCAAAGTCACAGCATCTATGGAACACGAAAGATA
>JBKEBQ010000021.1:0-13935 GCA_047973225.1 Breznakia sp.
ACACTGAAAGCAGCTAAGAGTGCTTTTGAGAGCTTTCAAAATCAATATTCACAATATCCTGGAGCCGTCAATGTTTGGAAGCGAAACTGGTCTCATATTGAGCAACTATTTGATTATGGAACGGCGATACGAAAAATGATGTATACCACCAATGCTATTGAAGCGATCAATTCCAGTTTCAGGAAAGTGACAAAAAAAGGGCATTTCCAAATGAAATGGCCTTGTATAAACTGGTATATCTCAGAGTGGTTGAACTGAACGACAAATGGAATGGTGGGCACATCAGGGATTGGTCAATGGTTATGAATCAGCTTCTCATTAGTCCTGAATTTGAAAAAAGAGTGAATCAGTTCATCAATGCTAATTACTTACACACTTTTCTTGACAAACCCACTTTGTTTCTTTATTTATATATTTTTATATCTATTTTAATGTGGGGCATTATGATTCTCTTTAACTAACTTTATTATTACTGAATTTCTTTATTGAAATATCCACATATCCCAGTTAATATTTGTATCATAATATTTGAGGATTTACATCTTTGAAGTGGATGTATTTTTTCCTTTTGTATTGTGAGATTATTTAGTTTGATTTATAATTTGTAAGAAATTCAAAATCTACTCTAAGATATCATTTAAAAAAGTTTTTCCATATCCTAATTTTAAGCCAAAATAATCTGCTGCAGTTGCACCAACATCAGCCATTGTTTCTCTCACACCAATATTTGATGATTTTATTCTTTTCCCATATATTAATAATGGAACATTTTCTCTTGTGTGTTTACTATGCCCTATTGTTGGGTCGTTACCATGATCCGCCATTACAACCAATATATCTTCTTCATCCATTTCATCTATTACTTTTACTAAATACTTATCTGAAACATTTAGACGATCTGTATATCGTTCAACATCCTGTGCATGACCTGCTAAATCGGTCTCTTGAATATTCAAACAATAAAACCCATCAATATGCTTATTCATGTCTTTTAACAATTCCTCAAACCCTTCTTCTGTAGAAACACATGAATACCGTTTACCATCTGGATTATCGACAATATCTGCTACTTTTCCATAAAGAAATACGGGTATTTTATGATTATGAAATACATGTGGGATTTGTACGTTTGCATTAACTCCATAACCAATATGTAAAACATGATAATTTGTTCTATAAACCCCAGATGCTGGTGCATCAATACCAATATATCCGTGTTTTGTTATAATATTATCTTCTAAATTTTTAAATGTTACATTTTCTCCACCAAAAGCAATAACTCGAGATACTTTTGCATATCTTCTTGCAATATGACCAACCTTTTTAATTTCATCAAAACTTGTTAAATCTAAAGAACCAGTTACATTTATTGCTTGACCTAAATCTGTTTCCATATTGTCTCCAACAAACATAACCTGATTAACACATAAAAGTTCACTTCCTTCTTTTGTAAAACGTTTTACTTGTAAACCTTCTTCCAATAAACCACTTTCTATATCATCAATATCTTCACTAAACTTTGTAAAATATGGTTTTTTAGGGTTTGTTCCCATGATTTCTTGATGGCCGAAAAAAGTATCACCACCATAGTGTTTTAATTTACTTATACCAAAAGTTGCATTTGGGTTTTTTTTATATGGAGCAAAGTCTTTACCCAGTGCATTGAATAAACCAAGTTTTTCAAGGACTGTCCAATGTTTCTCAGTATTTGATTCTAAAATATGTAAACAAGTATTAGAGCCAATATCTTGTGGCCTTATCTGTTTTACATCATCCATTTCTCCAACACCAAAACTATCTAATACCACAACTATAAATCGCTTACTCATTAATTTCATCTCCCAAACTTGTATACAAACTTACTACTTCAGGATTTCCATTTTGAATACCTTCAATAATAGCTATATTACTTCTTGTCACAAATATTTGAAATCTAAAAGCCATAATAACACTTTCACTTACTTTATGTGTATTCCTCAAACCAAAATAATAATCTATACTTTCTGTAGCAGGTGGTATTACTGCATCCGTTTTTGCATTATTTATAGATGTTCCAATCAAAGCTTCCTCAACATGCGAACGCCGATAATGACCACCTCCATAACAATATCCTTTTCCATCAAAATTATGTGAAATTTCACTCACATAAGTTACACAGGGAATCTCTTCACCCTCAATTACTGCATGCAATGGTGTTGAACCTGTTAAACCATGACCAGGTTCTCCACTAGTAACACCATAGTTCCTCAACTGTTTAAGTATATGAACACAAGTTGTTGATGGTGCATTTAAATTCTCAATATAAATTCCATTTCTCTTAAGTATTTTCTTTGCTTTCAATAATGTGTTCATATTGTTTGTTTCATTAATTTTCTGCTTATCATAATCATATAAAAAACACGGAAAAGATGTTACACCAGCAATTTCAATATGTTTTAAATTTTTAGTTTTATTAATAAATTGTTCTAAATCTTTTAATTTAATTCCTGATTCTTGCCCACTGTATAAGTAATCATTAACATCAACTACCTTTAATAACAATTTCTGTTTACTATTCAACTTTTTACAAATATCATTTATTTCTTTAGCTTTTTCAAATGAAAAAACTGTAAAATATTTGCATCCATATTCAATAAACTCTTTAAGCAAAGTTTTTGGCGTTTGAACCAGATGTCCAATATTAGAAATAGGAATACTATGCTTCTTCATCACCAATGCTTCGCGAAAATCAACAACAACTGCACCTTCATATCCCATATCTATTAATACTTTGGCAAGATAGGGATTTCTGCCTAATTGTTTTAGCATAAAGTACAATTCAATGTTTTGTTTCTTGGCTTCTTCTAACATTCGTCCCGCATTTTCTTTGAATGTATCAACATCAACTACATACGTATCTGGAAGTATTTTCCCTTCTTGATGTAAAGCAAATGATGTTTTAATCAATAACGGATTACTCCTTAATGTTTTATTTAAAAACACTTACACCACCTCCCAAAAAAAATCAGCTAAAATCACATTCATCATTCGTTTAGAAAATAATCCCAATTACAGCTAGAATATTAGCGAATATTCCTACTAAAATAGCAGCCAAAGGAGCTGAAGCCATTCTCATTATTGGTCTTCCTGTCACTTCATTTAAAATATATAATCCAACAACGACAAATAATCCAGTTCCAGGCCAAATCGCATTTCCGGCATTTATTCCACCAACTAATAATGCAATTTCTAAGATTTGAGTCATTGCACTTCGAATATTGTCTCCTGCCATTTTCAATGCAGGAAAGCGATCTAAAAATTGACCAACTTTACTTAAACCCAATACTTCTATCCCCATTCCTGCTCCACCTAATAATCCACCTATCACAGGAAAAGGTGCGATATATCCAAGTCCAATCAACCAATCACACCAACCATTGGTACCATACACACCACTTACTAATGAAGTTGTGATTATTAATGGTAAAAAAGCGACTGCTTGTATAAACGCTACTAAAGCTGCAGAGAAATATTCTCCTTTTCCAATTAATGATGCTGCAATAGGCTCTCCAGCAATCCAATAGAAAGATGCTGCAACCCCCAGAATAATACCCATTGGAATTAAATATTTTAAATTGCTTTGGATTCTTAAAGCATTTTGTTCAAAAATATTTGTAACATCTGCATCTGACCTACTTTTATCTCTAGATGCATAATACAATAAACAAATCATCCCAACTAACATAGCAAGCCCTTCTGCGCTCAAGGATACCTCTTGCCCCATAATCACTACTGGATTTATCGCCTCTACTATAACTCTTGCAATAATAGACAAAGCAATAGTTACAACTCCTTTTCTTCTTCCAAATTGGATAGCAACTGAAATAGCAGGAAAAGCAACAAAAGCATATATTATTGGATCGCCAATATTTGACAATACACCCAAGAAATCAACTGGTAAATAAGATAAAGCTTCTACTAAGACATCCAAACCAACTGGTACTGCACCGCCCCATAAAGTACCAGCAATTACTGCTATAAGGGTATTTTCGATAGATACACCTATAATATCAGAAGCTAGTAATACAATGTGTATAATAATTACTCCTGTAGCAATTGTCATTGGTAAAGCGAAACCTGTAATAAACCCTATACTAATAGTAAATGCAATTGCTGTTAACTCTTTCCTATTCATATTACCATTCATAAATTCCGGCAAAATTGGCCTTAATCCATCATGATACACGGCAATCATTTTATTCGCTAAAAAAGTTGAATATCCACCCATAATAGCAAATAAAGAAATCTTAAAAACCGTCATTATATCCATTTTTATTCCCCTCTCGACTCTAATGAGTCCAACAACACTGTTACTGCATTATCTGCTTGATCATTTGTAAAACCAAAAGCTACTACTCCTTTATCCAAAAATCTTTCTACCTTTTCATTAGATGGCTTTATTCCAGCCATAGCAATTGTTCCACAATGTTCTCTTCCTAAAACTGCATATGCCATAGCTAAAGCACCACCTGCACCACTTTGACATGCACCAACATAATAATCATATTCCTTATTTTTCACCTTCATTGAAGCATCTGTATCTGTAAAAATATCTGCCTCATAGCCTCGCTTCGTAATTAACTCTTTAATTTCAGTCTTATTTAATTGACCTCCAATTGCAAATTTCATATTTTCCTCCTTAATTTAATATGTTTATTATATGAATTAAACAATATAGTTTTTCCGCATATGATAAATAAAAATCATAATGTTTTTCTAATTCTTCTAAAATCTTTTTTGCATCTGTGTAGCAATTTGAATTCCGTATTTCAGATTCTACCTCCTTTCCTAATTCAATTATTTCTTTCTCATCTTCTTGCCGTTGTATAGCCATACAAAGATGCAATAAAAAAGTATCTACTTTATTTTTTCCAACAAATTCATAAACTTTATAAAAATGATTTATAATCGTCTTCATTTTTTGATATGTATTTTCGCTAATGATTTCTGCTTCTTTAATAATTTCCAATTTTTCTTTCATAATCCACATTTCTCCAATATTCTGTATTTTGTATATTTATTTAATTAAATAATGCCAATTTTAGTATCTTGGCATTATTTCTCCCATTTCTACAGCCTTTTGAATTTCGAGTATCTTTTTTGAAGTCAAATTTTTTAAACTTTCATAGACATCTTTTCTTTCTTTAACATATACATAGGATGCTCTTGTTGTTTCAGCACCTGAATTTCTTGCTTCCATATTTGTAAAATCATATCCCTTAGCTTTTATTGAAATATCATCTTCACTTAATACAGCAGCGTCAATAATTTTATTTTCTAGCAAGTTTGCTATTTGCATATATCTAATATCAATAAGTTCCACTTGTAATCCTGCACATTCTGTCAAAGTTAATTCACTCTGATCATAAGATTGGTAATCAATACCAACTTTCATTCCTTCTCGAATTTTATTTTCTTTACTATCTGCAAAAAAAATTTTGTGTTGTGAAACATAAGTTTGCTCACCAATATTTGATATATAATTTAAAGTTTTATCATTTCCAATAAAACTTTTAGCACAAAATTCAGATACGATAATAAAATCATACCTTCCTTTTTTTAAAGAGTCAAGACGGATATTACTCCCTCTAACAAACGCCATATTAATAACGCGCGCTTCACGCTCTGATTCGCTTACAATTGCAGTTGCTAATCCCTCGTATTTTTTAGAATATGGGAGTGGCATGGCTCCAAGCAGACTAGAAAAACCTGCAATGTTCCCCAACATTTCTAGATTTTTTCTTTTTAGAAAAGACCCTAAATGTCCTCGTGAAACAATACTTATGGCTTTCAATTCTACTAACATATTAAGAGCTGTCTGTACAGTTCCTCTACCCGAATGATACTTCTCACAAAAGTCATTGATTCTTGGTATCTTTTCGTTCACGTCAATATAAAATAAATCACCTGCTATTTTTTTTGTTAATAATCCATTTTTTGAGTATAAGTTTGACTTCATAATTTATTTCCAATATCTTGTATTTTGCTAATTCATCTTATCATTTAAATAATACATTTGTCAAATATCATATTAATATTGATAGTGTAAAATTTTAGTGGGTAATATAAAAGAGGTCCTATTATAATATTTTTTGTGAAACATCAGAACAGGAGACCCCTGAATTACAAGTAGAAAGTGGAATTAAAGATAGAAATTGTTTGTAATGCTTTGGTTGATTATATTTAATTCTAACCTGAATAAACTAGAAGAAGGTTGAGATTTATATATCTTCCTTTTCATTAATTTTAGAATTAACATCACTTCTAAACTCGCGATCAAGTGTATTAATATCTGTACCTTTTTTGATATACCACTCACTAAAGAATTGCAGTTTTCATTGCTCCCTCGCTCCCTAAAGTGATACGGATGTGCGAAGAATACTTGTGTTCTATAGTTAATGTTCCCCATTGCCTTTTAGCGATATAAGTCTTATCGTTAGCTTACTTCTTTAAAGAGACTATACGAGACATATCCATTGGTTTTACATCAACGAAATCTGCTCCGATATAGGAATATGTAGTTTTAACACTAACGGTCTCCATATCTTAGATTTCGTTAGTTCTGTTCATCTTTAAATCATGGATTACTTCATCAACAGATGATAATTTATTTGCCTTTAGTTCTAATAAAACAAGTGCAATAAATGATGTAGTTTTGTCTACTTTTAGATGATTGCTGGACTTATCTTTGCTAGATCTTCTATTAAAAGAAGCATGTGCAGATAACGCTACTTTGTAATTTAACTGTGAGTCTAAGACGAATGATAGAGGCAACAGCGATATTGTAAATAGTCAAGCAGATTGTACCAAGTGCAAAGGCTAAGCGTTGTTGTATCAATTCAGTTCTAGCGGTATTGCGGATCTTATTACCATAAATAACCCTGTGTTTGCTTGCCCCTTGGAAGATAAACTATCTGTGAATTTTTTTATATCTAATCTAAAAAAATAGTTAATATGAGTTCTTTATACTTCTAACTCCGTTTTACAATACATGTTAAATGAAATTATTCAAATGCCGTTTGCTAATTATCAATGCTTTTTTTCGGCTTTTTAAATCAATTTCAAAATTTCTATCTTCAATTTCAATACTCGCATAACCATGAAATCCTGCATCTAATGCCGTTGTTATAAACTTACCCCATTGAATGTCCCCTTGTCCAGGAAGTTTTGGTATAGTAAATATATTAGGTGGTACCAAATATCCATAATTATCTAATTTATCACGATCTACAGTTAAATCTTTGAAATGCAAATGATACAAGCGATCTTTGAAATCTAACATTGGTTTTAAATAATTCATACTCTGCAATATCATATGTGACGGATCATAATTAAGCCCTATTTGCTTGCTTTTTAATTTTTCAAAAATTAATTTCCAATTATAGGGTGAAGATGCTAGATTCTGCCCAGATGGCCACTCGTCATATGTAAAATACATCGGACAATTTTCTATGCATATTAAAATATCTTTTTTTTCTGCCTGCTTCACTATTGGATCCCAGACTTTATTTACTTCTTTTAAATTATCGTCAAGATTCTTATCTTGCATCCTCCCAATAAATGTAGTCACATTTTTGACACCAAGACGATTAGCTGCATTAATCACTTTTATCAAATGATTATTATAAAATAATCTTTTCCCTAGATCTGAATCCATATTGTTCGGGTAATATGCCAAAGCAGAAATTTCTACTTTTTTTTCTTCACAATATGTTTTAATATGCTCTATCCTCTTATCATCTAAAGTATCCACATCTATATGTGTTACTCCAGCATACCGCCTTTCAGCTTTCCCCATAGGCCAGCATGCAACTTCGACAGCATCAAATCCTTGTTCGTGTGCAAAATCAATTACTTCTTCAAATGTTAAATCATCAAATATTGAACTTACAAATCCTATTTTCATTTTTTAATCCTCCTTGTTTTCTAATTTTTTTTGAAATAATACAGCAGCTATAATAATCGAGCCTTTAATCGCTCCTACTAAAAATGAATTTACTCCCAATAAATTTAGCATATTATTAATAATACCCAGTGTCAGCGTTCCGCAAAAAGTTCCTAAAATTTTCCCATGTCCTCCTGACATACTAGTTCCACCAATAACTACCGCTGCAATCGCATCCATTTCATATGACGATCCTGAAGAAGCGGAGTTCATACTACCTAATCTAGATGCCTCAATCATTGAAGCAAAGGCAATCAATATACCAGAGATAATGTATGTTAATATAATTACTTTTTTTGTATTTACTCCCGATAATTTCGTTGCTTGCTCATTGCTTCCAACACCATAAATATAACGCCCTAGCGAAGTATTTTTCATAATAAATCCAATGATAATTGCGAACAATATCCAATAAATAATTGGTAAAGGAATCATTCCAAATAATTTATTATTTGATATAGCTAGAAAACTATCCAACTTATCCGTGGTCACTAGCACTCCTCCACCATGATAATAATATTGTATTAGTGATCTGAAAATACTCGTCGTTCCTAATGTTACAATAAATGCAGGTATTTTGAATTTTGCTACTAAAAAACCAGCTATAGCTCCCGTAAACAAACCAAGTGTTACAGCAGCTAAAATTGCTAGAAAAACACTATTCGTCGCATTCAAAACACTGATCCCTACTAATCCTGTCATTGCTAACTGCGATCCCACAGATAAATCAATTCCACCAGTTATAATAATCATTGTCATCCCTAATGCCACAATACCAATTACTGAATTATTCAACATTACATTTGATAAATTATCATAATTTAAAAATGTTGCCCCTTTTGATATTATTGCTATTAGTAAAATAATTACAAAAGCTATAATTGGACTGAACTCTTTTAAGTAATAATGTATATTTTTATTTTTCATTTGTACCTCCTGTAGCGATCGTCATAATATGTTCTTCATTAAATTCACCCCTTGTTAATACATCACGTATTTCACCATGAAACATAATATATGTACGATCGCACAGCATCATAATTTCACTTGCTTCACTTGATAACACAAAGAAACTTATTCCCTCTTCCGCCAAAGCCATAATATGTGAATAAATTTCAAATTTCGCCCCTACATCTACCCCTTGTGTAGGATTATCTAAAATTACTATTTTGGGATTGACACTTAACGCTCGAGCAATAATAACTTTTTGCTGATTACCTCCTGATAATTTAGTGATTAAATCACTAAATTTATTCAACTTAACATTTAACTTTGCTTTAAACTTTTCATTATTGTTTTTAATTATTTTGCTATTTAATAAGCTGTATTTAGACGAATGTCTATAATCTGTCATATTTAGGTTGTCCGATATGGACAAATCTTTAATAATTCCGTTTATTTTCCGATTTCTTGGAACATATGCAATTTTACGTTTGATTGACTCTACAGTAGAATGGCACTTAACTTCTTTTCCTTCCAAAATTATTGTTCCGCTATATTTTTTCTTATTCCCATAAATTGCTTCAAATAATTCACTTCGCCCATCCCCTAACAATCCTGTAACCCCCACGATTTCACCTTTTCGAATATTCAAATGGATATCTTTAAACTCACGATCTCTTGTCAATCCTTTTGTTTCTAATATCACATCCCCAAGGTCTCTTATACGATAAATATCTTTTGAACTAATCTCTTTTCCAATCATATATCTAGCTAAATCATATTCTTTTAATCCTTCACTCAGCGTATCTGACTTCACAACTTCTCCATCACGCAGCACAGTATAAGAATCGCATAATGTCAATACTTCATTTAATTTATGCGATATAAAGATGATAGCCAGACCTTTTTCTTTTAATTTGTTCAATACTTTGAATAACTGTTCAATCTCATTTTCAGTTAACGAAGAGGTTGGTTCATCCAAGATTAAAACTTCACTTTTTTTCATTATCCCTTTTGATATTTCAATAACTTGCTGATATGAAGCATCCAGCGTAGTTACCTTCACATTGGGGTCAATATCAACATCCAGCTGTTGTAATATTCGTTTTGATTCATTGCTCATTTTCCTATTATCTAAAATACCTTTTTTCTTAAGTTCTTGCCCAAAAAAAAGATTTTCTGCTACTGTTAAGTCTGGTAATAATGTTAGTTCTTGGTGAACAAATGAAATTTTCTTTCGTAATTCATACATTCCATGAATATTACGTTTAATCGTACTATCCTCATAGTTGATCTCCCCATCATCATATTCAATAACTCCTCCTAAAATATTCATTAGGGTTGTTTTCCCTGTTCCATTTTCTCCTAATAATGCATGTATTTCTCCCTTTTTCAAATGAAAATCTACACCCTTCAAAACTTTATTGACACCATAAGATTTCTCGATTTTCTTCATATCAATAATATAATCACTCATCTTTTACACCTCTTTTTTTAAAAGAGCCTGATTAGGGCTCTTTAACTCCTGATTAATAAGGCGAATCTGCATCTATGAAATCTTTCGCATTATCATAATTGATGATTTCTGGATCCACGTAATAATCTTTTTTAAAATCCTTACCTTTTTGAATTTTCACTGCCATTTCAATTGCGTCGATAATCATCTTGGGACTATACGTCGCTGAAAACAAATTAATAGTTTCTTCTGTTTTTATTTTATTGATATAAGATTGGCTGCCTCCACATCCCGACATATATTTAATATCTGTACGACCTGCATCTTTAATTGCTTGTAAGAACCCTAATGATGATTCATCATCAATTGAAAAAATTGCATCAATTTGTTTGTTAGCTACTAATAGATCAGCTCCAGACTTCAGCCCGTCTTCTTGTG
Organism: Breznakia sp.; assembly: GCA_047973225.1. GTDB lineage: Bacteria > Bacillota_I > Bacilli_A > Erysipelotrichales > Erysipelotrichaceae > JBKEBQ01. Next base: position 10,821 of record JBKEBQ010000021.1, read on the forward strand.
TAAAACTCGCCGTCGAAAATTCAATTAATTTTATATCAGGATATTTTTCTTTCATGATTTTTTTAAAATTATCCACACGCTCTGTACTTACAGACCCTGCGCTAGGAACATTATGAACAGCAATGGTTCCTTTTCCATCTAATTTTTCTCCCAAATAGTTTGCAACTGTCGTTCCTACCTTAGGGTTGTTTCCAGTAACATAAGATGTATAATCAACATTAACTATGCGGTCAAATAATACGAGCTTAATTCCAGCGTCTGTAATTTTTTTTGCATAAATTTCTACTTCATCTGTATGCGGCTCTAGAACGATTACAGAACAATCCATGGCAATCAGATCATCTATGTGTGCTGCTTGTTCACTGACACTAGTCGATGTCAAAATTTTAGCGTCCAACCCTAATTCCTTTACTGTATTCTCCGCATTATACGATAGTGCTGCTAACCATCCATGATCTGCGGCTAAAATAGAAATACCAATTGGTCCATCTGCATTTACTTCTTTTTTATCGCCTTTAGAATCCTTTGAACTACATCCACTTATAATTAAAACGAAAGCAAGTGATACTGCTAATAATCTTTTAAAATTCTTCATTTTTTCTCCTTTATTGTATGTCGATCCATACTTTATTTTGATCACTTTCCAAACAAGCATTTACTACTTGCATAATATGATATCCATCTTCAAAAGTTGCAAAAGGTTTTTGGCTATCATAGTCTTCCTTTTCGATCGCTTCATAAAAAGCACGAATTCCGTTTGTCAATGCATCGTGCCAGCCAACCGGATGTCCATTTGGTAATGTTGCATACTTTTTTGCTCCTGCGGATACATATTTTGCATCTGCGAAAATCTCTTCATTTCCTCTATCACGATGACCTACCCACAACCGATCAGATTGTTCTTGCCTCCATTCCATCGCTTTCTTTTCTCCTGAAACATTAATTTTTAATCCATTCTTCTTCCCAGCACTCACCTGTGAAATTATGAATGATCCAATAATTCCCCCTTCAAATTCAGCTTGTATTACACCTCCATCCTCATTATCTACAATCACTTCTGTGAAATTATCGTTTTCTGCTAGTGTCTGAGAAAACGTTCCTATATTTTCATACTTTTTCCTCTTGCTGTGCACCTTAAATAGCTTTGCATTCACAGAAATAATTTTTCTTGATAACACAAATTCCATTATGTCAAAACAGTGTGAACCAATATCCGCCAATGCCCTTGATATGCCTCCAATTGTTTTATCCATGCGCCAATCATAATCTGTTTCAAACATCAACCAGTCTTGTAAATATTCCCCTTGTACAAACAAAGGCTTACCGAAAGCTTTCGTTTTAATAACTTCCTTCATTTCTTGCACTAGTAAATTTGTCCGGTAATTAAAATTGACAGCAGTAATCAACCTTTTATCCTTCAACATCGTTAATAGTTCTTTCGCTTCATCAAGTTCTTTTACCAGTGGCTTTTCACTATATATATGGAGATTTTTTTCAATCGCTTTTTTATTTACCTCATAATGAACGTTCGTCGGTGTACAGTTATGAATTGCATCTAATTCTTCTTTTTCTAACATTTCACTAAAACTCGTGTACACTCTTTCACAAGTTCCCTTTTTCCTTAAACTCTCCAAATATTCAAGATTATTATCAGCTATTGCAACGATTTTCACACCTTGGATACGCCTCAAAGCTTCAATATGCTGAGTTCCAATGAATCCAGCTCCTACGACACCTATCTTAAACACATATTCTCCTTTCTACCCTGAAAGGGTTTTCATAATAATACTTTATCATCCAGAAACTTTTGTGTCAAATGTTTTACGTAAATAATTATATATTTACTGTAAATTTTACAATATTGACTTTTTTCTATATACTATTCATACTATAGTTAAATATATTAAAATAATGCAAATGGAGGTTTCAATGAAAAAAAATATCACCGTTAATGATATCGCGAAAGAAACAGGTGTTTCAATTGCCACAGTTTCTCGAGTCTTAAATAACATCGGGCAAGTAAAAAATAGCAAGCGAGAAGAAATTTTAGAAGTGGCAAGAAAGCTTGGATATAACAAAAATAAAATTTCTAATACAATTGATAATTCTTCAAACTGTATTTTGATGCTTATCCCCGACTTTGAAAATCCTTTTACGAGTACCGTCATTCATGGCGTTTTGGAGTCTATTAATAATCACGGTTACAAAGTTATTTTTTCTAGCACAAAAAATTTCAAAAACACCTTGGAAGATTACATGAATTTTTGCCAGTCTTTATCTTTAGCTGGAATTATATCTTTAGCTTCCGTACAAAACCCTAAAATTATGGAAGGATTAGGACGTAAATTTCCTATGGTTTTATGTTCTGAATATCCTGAAAACAGTGCCTTATCGTTTGTAAGTATCGACGATAATAAAGCCGCTAAAATTGCCACTGAATACCTACTTTCTTTAGGAAGAAATAATATCTCTCTCATAAACAATTCAACAAAAAATAAATATGCTAGACATCGTCAAAAGGGATTTCTTCAGACAATGAAAAAACACCAACTTGAAGTCCCAAATTCTTGGATATTGAACTTATCAAGAATCGACTACTCACTCGCTTTCACCAATATTCAAAGTCTACTCAAATCCCAAAAAGTTCCAAATGGAATTTTTGCGGTAAGCGATGTCTATGCAGTCGCAGCAGTTAATGCAGCTAAAAGTTTAGGTTATCGTGTCCCAGAGGATATTTCAATTATTGGTTTTGATAACGAATTTATTTCTACGATGTCTGTTCCTTCTATTACTACCATCATGCAACCATCATACAAGATTGGTTATCAATCTGCAGAATTATTGTTTGAAGTCATCGAAACAAAAATGGTGGAACAAAAAACAATCATCTTTGATACTGAGTTAATCGTTAGGGAATCAACTTCACAACTCCAGAAAAAATAAACTATCTATTCCTGTTTTAATAAAATAAGTGCTTAGCTAGAATCACTGCCAAGCAGTGATATATTCAATACCTAAAACAATAAATGATGGTAATAGGAGTCTTTAATTTCATATTATCATCATTTTACTTTTCTATTAGAGAAAGCCTCGATACTTTTTTGTATGCTCAATA
>JBKEBQ010000026.1:0-49616 GCA_047973225.1 Breznakia sp.
TCCATTTTGCTCATTAGAACACGACTTTTCTTTGCGTGTTTTGTGTTTTGTTTTCCGTGAATTCTTTTTCGAAATTGACGTTTCCTATTTAGTTTTCAAAGATCTAATTCTCAACGTTCCCCAGCGGCAACGTGCCAATACATAATATCAAATGAGCTTCATGGTGTCAATAGTTTTTTATACAAAATTAAACATTCCTGAATTTTCTTCTGTCATTTATGAGATTGGACTTATATCGTATCACATAAAAAAACGAAGTTCTAGTGAAAAACTCATTTTATAAATAAAATACTCTTGTTTTTCGAAAAAAAAAACATATATAATGATAATCAGTTGCCCGGGTGGTGAAATTGGTAGACGCAGTGGACTCAAAATCCACCGATAGAAATATCGTACCGGTTCGATTCCGGTCTCGGGCACCAAATAACTAAAAAATGTCAGTCACAAGACTGACATTTTATTTTGTTCTTATATAATTTTTTATCTTTTATAACTCCATTTGATGCTGGTTATCTGCCTTTGGCAATATCAGATTTAAGAGTACTCCAACAACCGCTGATAATGCCGTACCCGATAATGTAGCAACTTCTCCCAATGGAAGTGTTGCTTCGCCAAGTCCGATGACCAACATTGCACTAGCAATAACCAAATTCCGCTGTTGTGAAAAATCTACGCGATTTTCAACAAGTACGCGTAACCCATTACTGGCAATTACGCCATACAACAAGATTCCCATTCCTCCTAAAACACATGCTGGAACGGATTGGATCGCAGCGGATACATACCCACAAAATGATAATAAAATAGCACAGCTAGCCGCTCCAAGAATAACATAGACAGAACCAATTTTCGTAATACCAATAACACCTGTATTTTCACCATAAGTTGTATTTGCCGGTCCACCCACAAAAGCACTAACTGCCGTTGCAACGCCATCGCCAATTAAAGTACGATCCAAACCTGGCTCTTTTAAGAAATTCTTACCACATATCTTACCTAATACCGTGTGATCTCCAATATGCTCTGAAATCGTCACTAGTGCTACCGGCAACATCGCCAACATTTCAGGACCAAAATAGAAACGATATTGCGAAAATCCTTCTACCGCAAAAGGAAAGGCAAAAGCCGGAATTTCGAATAAATTTGCATTTTTGAAAACCGATAAATCAACGATGTCACCGCCAACATCCCAGCCAATCACAGAAGCTAAATTCGGCAATAATAATGCAGCTGCATACCCCACTAGAATAGCAATTAAAAATGGAATTATTTTCGCAAAACCCTTAGCTTTTGTTGAAATCAACGCAGCCGTTAAGAATGTTATAATCGCAACAATGATTTGCCCAGTCGTTCCGTCGCTTGTAAAACCAGCATTCCCGACAGCATTGCTCGCTAAACCAAGACCGATAACTGCAATCATTGGTCCGATAACGATCGGTGGTAACAGTTTATCAATCCAATTTTTACCAATTACTTTGATAAGCAAAGCGACCAATACATATATTAGACCAACTACCATTAGTCCTGTTTGCGCTGCAGAAATGTCTCTACCATTCGCACTCATTGCCTCCACTGCATAAACAACCGCTGTTATATATGCAAATGAAGATCCTAAATAAACAGGAACTTTTCGTTTCGTAAAAAAAGCATAAATAAATGTTCCAATTCCCGATGCGAAGATTGCCACCGAAACCGGGTATCCTGTTAACACGGGTACCAAAATCGTTGCACCAAACATCGCGAATACATGTTGCAAGCTTAAAAAAGCCCACGCTGAAGGTTTTGGTTTTTCATCGATTTGAACAACCAATTGATTACTCTTTTCTATCCTTGAATCTGTCATATTTCCCCCTTATATTTTATCATGACATAACAAAGATGGAGATATCTCCATCTTTATTTTATTTTCTTTTGAAGAAAGCTGGCATACCATCATCTTCAATGTCTTCAATTTCAACAGTAGGCTCTGTTTTTATTTTCTCGTTTGGTTTCTCAGTACCAAAAGCAAAGTCTGTTACGTCAAAATTTGATTGCTCGTATGCTGGTTTTGTTATTTTATCCTCAAATCCTGTTGCGATAACAGTAACGATCACCTTATCGTCAAGTGCAGGGTTAATCGCAATTCCATAAATTGTATCAATATCACCACCTGCTGCTTCTTGAATCAAACGTTGCGCATCATCAGCATCAAATAATGTAAGATTATTACCGCCCGTTACATTGATAATAGCTCGTTTAGCACCAGTAATTTTCGCTTCTAATAACGGTGACTGAATAGCTCGCTCGGCTGCAGCTTCCGCTTTACCTTCCCCTTCTGCCATCCCTACACCGATAAGTGCTTTTCCTTGGTTTTGCATAATTGTGCGCACATCTGCAAAATCCAAATTCATCATTGCAGTTGTCGCAATTAGATCGGTAATCGTTTGAACTCCTTGTCGCAATACATTATCGGCAGCTTCAAACGCTTCCACAAGCGGTTTTCTTCCAATCACTTCTAATAAATTATTGTTTGACACAGTAATCAATGAGTCTACAAATTCTTTCAATTCATCTAATCCGTCTTCTGCTTGTTTAGTCCTTCTCGGTCCTTCAAAACTAAATGGTTTAGTAACAACCGCTACCGTAAGTGCACCTTCTTCTTTTGCGATTCTCGCAAACAAAGGTGCCGCACCGGTTCCTGTTCCACCACCAAGTCCGGCTGTCAAAAAGACCATATCCGCACCGCGAATCAAGTCACGAATTTCACCCTCTGACTCTTCCGCTGCTTCTTTTCCAATTTTAGGATCACCTCCCGCACCTTGTCCTTTGGTAAGATTTGAACCTAATATAATTTGATTTTTCACAGGAGAAGTATGCAAGACTTGTAAATCAGTGTTGGCCACAAAAAACTCAACACCCCCAACGCCTTCGTTTACCATACGGTTTACCGCATTACATCCCGCACCTCCAATTCCAAAAACCTTTATATTTACAACTTTGTTAAACTCTATATTGCCATCCATAGTTTCTCCTCCAAGTTTTATCTATTCAACAAAATACTTTTTAATTTTTTAGTAAATGCATTTTCATCTTTTTCATGTACACTGATGTTCTTCTCAAGTGAGGTTTGCATATCACCGTATTGCGATTGCAATGCTTGCATTTTTCGATAACAATATACCGCTCCTAACGTTGCAGTATAACATCCTTTTCTTGCGCCAATATTATTAGGAACATATACTTCAGCAGGGATTGAGAAACTAGATAAAATATGTTCAACACCAACAATGTCGGCCCCTGATCCACTCACCACCATCTTCGTACCCGCAATATCTGCAATCGTTTCATTTACGGTATTCACTGCATTTACCCACGATGCCAATTCCTCTTTTATACATTCATAAATTTCTTTACGCGTAATTTGTTTATGTTCTCCCTGTTCTAACCAAACATATACAATAGCATCGTTATACTCCATATCGGAAAAAATTGCCGATTCCTTTAATATCTTAACGCTTTCACGATACGTCAAATGATATTTGCGGCGAATAGTTTCTACAAACCTCTGATAACCAAATCCTAGCTCCGAGGAAGCTAAGAAATTTCCTTTATGAAATAAAGTAAAACCTGTTTTCTGTTTACCAAAATCAATCAATACAATATATCGCTCCATGGAATTTTCCAAAATTGCTGATTCTTCCGCAATTGCATAATCATCTAAATATATATCAAGGATATTTATTCCCGCCGCCTCTACAGCCATTGCGTGTTCATAAACTATTTCTTTTTCCACACATAATAATTCCACTTCCAAGCTCAACGTATCAGCTTGTTCGTCAAGAGGGATAGATCGCGATGATATGCCACTATTGATATATTTGACAGCACCCACATTCACGAATTGATGTGTTTCACTGTTATATGTTTCAATCACTTTTTCCAAACCAAAGCGAGCATGTGCAGAACGAATTCGTTTACTCCCTTCCTCAATGGGAACATTCACACGTCTTTTTACGCATTGCACACCGACAGATGGAATACATAACAAAACGCTTTTCACTTTCATATCAAGCTCTTTTTCAACATCAAAAAAAGCTTTTGCGAGTGAAGCACTTACACTATCTTGATCAATAATTCTGGCATTTTTTATTCCTGATGTTTTGATTCGTCTTGCTTTCAATATATTAAAACGAGACATATAAAATTCTCCCACAATAAAACGGAGTTCCTCTTCAGCGAATTCAATGCTTGCATAAAATTGTTTCGATTGCACCCAATACCTCCATCTATTCATTAACTATAATACCATATATAGAAAGCGAAAAAAACAATATTTTTGTGGGAATTTATATTTCCGTTTTGAAGTAAAAAAATAAATATTTAAAACTTGCATTTTATTTTCATAAATGATATTATAACCAAGCAGCAAAAATGTGTGAAAGGAGGATTTCGAATGTCAAAAGTTTGTGCTATTACAGGAAAAGGCCCTATGTCTGGAAACAAACGTTCTCACTCATTACGTGCGACAAGACGAAAATGGAATGTTAACCTTCAAACAGTGAAAGTACTGGTAGATGGTAAACCACAAAAAATCCGCGTTTCCGCTCGTGCTTTAAAAACACTAAAAAACAAAAACGCAATATAAAAATTGCAAAATAATTGAAATCATAAAAACCGTGCGAACTGAGCAAGTCACTCATTAGTTCACACGGTTTTTACTATCTGTGTCATCCATAGTTTTGTGCTTTCACAGCCTAAAGTACGAGAAACATTTTTTACTTTAAATGTTCATTAACATATTCGCTTGCCGTCTTTTCTTCTCCTTTATCTACAAATGTCCATTCACTTAAAGAAAACGCACGGCGTTAACTTAAGACTTCCATACGCATGGCCTTCGATGTTAAAGATATCTGCGTCTTCATCATATGCAGCATACATTAAATATATCGATCCAACTTTTAAATTTTTGTCAGTTTCAACAAACATTGATAGAAATGAATGAGTAAATTTAACACGCAAGATTTAAAGAAAAATCACAAAGAAAAACAGAGAGAAAATCAAGAACAAAACAAGGATAAAGAGAAGTCTAAAAATCAAGATTTATCACGTTGATTTTTTCCTTTATTTTTAAAAAATTTCAAATATAATTCCTATACTCTATTGATTTTTTATTCTAGTATGTTATAATATAAGTACCTTGAAAGAGGTAAGAAGAATAACCTTGACTATAAGGGTTTTATAAATATATAGTCTTGCTAGAATAACCTTGACTGCAAGGGTTATAAAAATATGCAGTCTTGAAGAAAAGTTGTAAGAGAGAGAAGGAATCGATTTAGGTTCTTTCTCTCTTTTTTATGAAAGGAAAATAATTATGATAACAAACGGTTTATATAAATTAAATCATCTTCAACCGGTGGTCTTCCAAATTGTTCGCGTAAGTAATTTTGTTTCCCCACCATGAAAGGATCTGCACACTCATAATACTTGGAAACTTCAATCACGGCACCAGAACGTCTGAAATTCACAATTCCCTTAGCATTGCCTTTAATATTTGATAAAACTTCTAATTTACCTATCGTATCAGGGAATTCGCCTTTTTCGCTCACTGCACCATCTAGGCCAATAACACGTGCAATAAATATATTTAAAGAACGTTTTTGTATTTCGGTTGGATTTTCTGGATTATAAATTAAATCGACTGTAGAAAAAACTTTTCAGTGTTTTTAACAACATCACCTTTGCCGTCTAAGTACGAATAATATTTGTTCTCTTTAACATTTGATGCTTTGATATTGCCATTGTTTTTACTCTTGTTCACTGCAGCAGAACTATATCAACGCATAAAAGTAACACCAAAATAAAGCTACTATATTGCTTTTTCATTTTCTTTACCTCCATCCATAAATATTTACTATCATATCGCTATCCATTTTGGTAACGTATTGGACAGCTCTTCTATACGCAGTTTGACACATGATACTATATCTATTGCTAGTATGCGCCAACCCTAACGCATGCCCGATTTCATGTCGAATCGTTCCATTAAAAAATGATCGATTCGCATACTTCGTATTCATTTCAACTTTTGTATAATACCAATTGTTACTTGTTGGACTTATCTTACTTCCATTAGCGTTAAAAAATAGCGTTCTACCTATAACCCCGTTATTTTTATAAGACGCATAAAAGTCCAAATCGATTGCGGAGGTACTTGTTACTAAATTCAAATAAATAGGGTGGTCATACCCTGTCCATACCCAATTATGCGTGGCACTTTTTATGCCGGATGCATAAGCTCTTGCACCACCGTTGATGGTGTAATACATTTTCTTTACATCTCGTTGTAGCCGCCCCCAGCCTTGAAGGTGAAAAACGCGTACTAATTTGTGCTGCACAAAAATCCACGTGTTCATTTGTTTCATTCGCTTGTATTGTTACACTACCTATAAAAATACAAGCCGTTAATAAAACAAATTTACAAATCATTTTGTATCTCATATACTGACACCTCTCTTTCTATCTATAGTATAGCATCTTTTTTGGTAAACGATTGCATAACGAAGGCTGTGTTTTTAGACTTTTTTCATACACTTGTGTATACTCCTCAAAATCCAATATACAAGAGTTTGACCATGCAAAAAAACAGTTGGTAATTAATACAAAATTCATCATGTACATAAAAATTAAAAAATGCGTATCAAAAAAATACGCATTTTGTAGTTAATCTATTTACAATTTATTTATCTTATAATAAAGTCACACTTCTAACAATATAAGCTGTTATAGCAATGCATCAATTTTATATTATTGATGAAAAAAGAATGCACCACACATATTTTGGTATTTCAGCAATCAGCTTAAATATACTTTTTATCCCAGAGACGTGTACTTCTAATCATCATTACTTTCGACGATCATCAATACACCATATTTTATTTCGAGTATTGCTTCACCAATTACTTCATTAGAAATGGTATAAACATCTTTTTCATCAAGTTGTTGTTCGCTTAAGGGGTACGCAACACCTTGTATGCTAATTTTACTCGGCGCAAGCGCAAACAACGAAACATACTTACTTCTTTTCAATAATTTATGAATTCCTTTTTTTAATTTGTAAATGCAATTTTGATCATCTAAAATCGTAAATCTGACATCTTGATAAGCTAACATATTATAAATAGCAATAAAATGATCCAAGCGTCCCCCGCTAACACCGCAAATAAATACTTCATCATAGTGTTGAAATGCATAGCGTAACGCACATTCGCTATCACTCTCGTTTTTATGAGAAGGCAACTCTAGTATTTTATATTGATTTGCTAATGTTTTCTTCTCTTTTTCACTTATACTATCAAAATCACCAATGGCAATATCTATCGGATAGTCTTGTTCATGTAATAAAATTGCTCCTTTTTCGACACCAATATAGGCATCAACTTCAATGTTAATAATTTTTTTCGCATTGGATGAAACGATCAAAACACGCTTCATCGCAAACTCTTTACGCGCTCAATAATATCTCCACGAAAAATATAACTGCCAGCAACCAAAACATCAACACCTGCTTGTTTACACAATACTGCCGTTTCTTGATGTATCCCCCCATCCACTTCTATTACATAAGAGCATGCATGATCGCGACGATACGCATCCAAGTATTGGATTTTGTCTAAAGCAACAGGCATAAATATCTGCCCACCAAATCCTGGTTCTACACTCATAACCAGCACCAAATCGACGATATCTAAAACTGGCGCAAGTACACGCACATTGGTATTGGGCTTGATTGTGACACCACATTTTGTATCTTTTTTTATTTCCAACAATAGCTTTCGGCATGCTTCTATATTCTCCATTGCTTCAAAATGAATGTTAATCATATCCGCACCGGCATCTTGAAAAGATTTATAACAATTTTCAGGCTTCTCCACCATCAAGTGGACATCCATAAACATTTTAGTTTTCTTTTTAAACCCTTTTAAAATATCAGGTCCAAATGTTAAATTAGGAACAAAATGATTATCCATAACATCAAAATGTATCCATTCTGCTTCGCTTTGCATCAGTACTTCAAGACTCACATCGACATGCGCATAATCCAATGACAAAACAGAAGGAGCAACTATAGTCTTTTTCATTTTAATACCTCCTAGTATTTTGATTCTAAAGTTTTTATATATTCCATAACTTCTTTATAATGAAGGTAGCGATATTTCACAATATCTCCGGATTCTACTTTTGCGCGAATCGCGCAAGCCGGCTCGTCAATATGTAAACAATCGTTGAATTTGCACATTCCATTATATATCCGAAAATCAGGAATAACTTGTGCCAATCGCAATCCTTCCACATCACTAAAGTCCAAAGAAGAAAAACCTGGTGTATCTGCAATCCATCCTTCGTACAGGGAAAATAATTCACTGTGTCTTGTTGTGTGACGACCACGTCCTAAGGCTTTGGAAATGGTTTGTGTTTTAATTTGCAAAGTATCATCCAAGCGATTTAATAAACTGGACTTACCTACTCCACTTTGACCTGTTAAGACACTTGTTTTATGGGCAACCATCTTCTTTAATGGCGCTATGTCCATATCCTTGCCACTCACATATACTTCATAACCACTTTTTCTATAATCTTCTATTTTTTTATGAACAATGTCATCTTTATCCAATAAATCCATTTTGGTTACACACAAAATAGGTGTAATGTTCGCATTTGCGATTAAGAAAATCAAGCGATCAATCAATACCGTTGAAAATTCTGGTTTTTTTGCACTCATCACAATAATCGCTTGATCTACATTTGCAATCAATGGTCTTTTTAATTCGTTTTGTCGAGGATGAATACGTTGAATACCATAGACATCTTCTAATTTTTCAAAGTCAACTACATCACCAACAACCGGACTCTTTCCTTTGCGCAATTTTCCCATTGCGACACACTCATAGCGTCGTTCCTTAGAAAACACTTCGTATCGATTGGAAATAATGCGGATAATGATACCTATCATTTTTTATAATAGTATAACGTAATTACGTTATCTCCACTTTGAATATATAGAGAGTTTGCAAGTGGATTTTGACGAACAACAACGTTATAAATGACGCTTCCTTGTTCATGTGCAGGAACTGATATTTCTTTTAGTTCTACCGAAAATCCCATTGCCTCTAAAGCAGCTTTTGCTTCCTCAATTTTTTGTCCTTTATAATTTTCAAGTGTTGCCTTTGGGGCACTCGCAACCACAAAGCGGATCTCTTTAGCACGCGTTGGTGAAACTTTATCGCCTTCAATTAATAATGACTGCTCCAAAATGGTCCCTGGAGCAACATTTTTTGATACCTTATAATCCACGATAACACTAATTTTAGATTTAGACTCCAACAAACTTTTAACATCTTCATACATTTGCCCTACATAATCTTCAATACGTATATAATTTCCAGAGCTAATTGTAATACGGATCGAACTTCCTTTCGGAATTTTTTCACCAGCAATAGGTTTTTGTGAAATAACTAGACCTTTTTCAATATCATCCGTTAACGTTTGTTCGACTTTCTTATATAGCGTTAAACCTTTTCCTTCCAAAATGGCGCGCGCTTCTTTTTCCCCGACACCTTCTAAATTGGGAACACTAATATATTGTGTCGGTCCGAAGCCCTCAATAATACCGGAATAATATACACCAAATCCAATTCCTGAAAGCAGCAATGTTACAACCGCAATACCTGCGATCACCATACGCATTTTTGATTTTGGTTGTTCTTCATTTTTTATAAATGTTTCACTTTCTTGATGGTTTTCCTTTAGCGATTTAAACACCATGGTCTCACCATTTTTTTGCTCATCAACAACATATTTGTCAACGTTTTCAAACTCTGGTCGTAAACATGCCTCCAAATCAAACAACATGTCTTTTGCATTTGGATAACGGTATAAACGATTTTTTGCTGTTGCCTTGATAATAATATTTTCCACACTTTGTAGTACTTCATTGTTTCTTTCACGAATACTGGGAAATTCTTCACGTGTATGTTTCATGGCCACCTGTACAGGATTTTCACCACTAAAAGGCACCGTTCCACTCAACAACTCAAAAAACACAACACCCAATGCATAAATATCCATTTGAACGGTTGCCACTTCTCCACTCGTTGTTTCAGGAGCAATATAATGAGCACTTCCCATTACATTGTTTGCACTTGTCAGTTGAATCGCATCATGAGCCACAGCAATCCCAAAGTCTGTGACTTTGATTGTGCCATCATCTTTTACAAGGATATTTTGTGGTTTTATATCTCTATGAATAATATCTTTTTCGTGGGCATGAGCAATTGCTGATGTCAATTGTTGCATAATTTCAACGGATTCTCCTACCGATAATATTCCCCGTTGTCTAATCCATTGCTTTAATGTTTTTCCACGAACATATTCCATGACCAGATAATGTTTATCTTCAAATTCACCAAAATCATAAACCTCAACAATGTTTGGATGATGCATTTTTGAAATCGCACTAGCTTCTCTTTGAAATCTCAACAAGGTAACAGGATCCAAACCCATATCCCCACGCAACACCTTAATTGCAACTTCACGGTTCAAAATGGTATCAATTGCTAAATATACATCTGCCATCCCTCCTGAGCCTAAGGAAGTTACAATCATATAACGATCCGCTATCATAATTTGTTTCATTTTTTTATCCCCCTCTTTATCAAGATGATACTTACATTATCAAATCCACCTACTAATAAACTAGCATCTCGTAGCTCTTCAGTTTGCTTTTCAATAGTATCTTTTGATTTTAATATGTCACAAATTTTTTGTTCGCTTACAAATCCATGCAATCCATCACTACAAATTAATAGCGTTTGATAATCCTCCCTAATTTTATGAATTTCAACTCTTACATTATTCCATATCCCTAAAGCGTTGGTAAGCGTCGTCGCTTTGGGATGCAGTGCTACATCTCGATCCTTAAGATCTCCCGCTTTCATCAAATCAGCTGCCAAATTGTGATCTTCTGTCAAACTAATGAGTTCATTGTAAAGTGCATACACGCGTGAATCCCCACAATGAAAAATATAAGTATAACGCGCATTCATAAACACGCCAGCAACCGTTGTTCCCATTCCTTTTAAATTCCGTGATTTTGTCGACTGCGTGAAAATGTCATCGTTTGCCTGCTTGACAACTTCTGTTATCCATTTACGGGTATCCTTATCATTGTGTGTTGCAGGCTTTTGTAGAAATGCGTCTGCCAAAGAATTACAGGCAATATGACTTGCAACATCCCCCGCATTCCCTCCACCAATGCCATCACACACAATTGCTAAATACTCTTGGTGCGTATTTTTGTCGTAGTAGATACTGTCTTGATTGTCTTTGCGAACCAATCCCTTTTCACTTAGTCCATAAATATTCATTCGTCATAGCTCCCTTTTTTCATTTTTTTTGCTCGTAATTGACCGCAAGCCGCATCAATATCACTTCCGTGCTCCTTGCGAATCGTGCACCGTACTCCCAATTTCATAAGCTCATCGTAAAACCTCATTGCATGTACTCGATCAACACCAATAAATTTACCTTCCTCAATTTTATTATAGGGAATTAAATTAATATAATAATGGTGCCCTTTCAACAATTTTGCAAGTTGAAACGCATGTTCTTTTTGGTCATTTACATCTTTTAATAATATATATTCAAACGTCAACCGACGATTGTTTAATATCTCGTATCTTCTTAATGCATCCATCAATTCTTGCAAGGGGTACGCTTGATTGATAGGCATTAACGTAGTTCGTAATGCATCATTTGGCGCATGCAATGAAATCGCTAAGTTATATTGATATTGCGCTTTTGCAAACCGTTTTATCTTAGGGACAATGCCACATGTTGATATTGTAATATGTCTTGCACCAATCGCCAATCCATTGTCATCATTCATGATGGATAAAAACTTCATGACGTTATCATAATTATCAAAAGGTTCCCCAATGCCCATGACAACAATGTGACTAACGCGTTCTTTATAGATATCTAAATCTTGCTGAATATACATGATTTGAGCTACCATTTCAGCCGTTTCTAAATCTCGCTGTTTTTTTAATTGACCACTCGCACAAAAAGTACACCCCATATTACATCCAACCTGTGATGAAACACAGACACTTTTTCCATACTCAAAATTCATCAAAACGCTCTCAACAAAAATTCCATCTTGCAATTTGAATAAATATTTAACAGTGCCATCCTTCGCTTCTTGGCGGTCAACAAGTTCTGGTAACGACAATAAGAAATGTGATTTCAAAAAATCTCTAGTTTCTAAATTTAAATCGCTCATTTCATCAAAAGAAGTAACCTTATTGCGATACAACCATTTGAATATTTGTCTACCGCGAAAAGCTTTCCACCCTTGTGAAATTACCATTTCTTGAAGATCTATATAATCATAATTAAAAATATCTATCATATTTCACCTTTTTTGTTATTTATTATATCATTTTTATTTTTCTTTGTATGGTTTTATCCTGTATGTTTTGCATTTTTGCCATATAAAAGCCATCACAATTATGTTCATATGGGAAAATGGTTTTTTCTTCCAACAAACAATACTCCCCATGCTTACTTAAAAACTTCGCAATTTGTTGTTCGTTTTCCTTTTTGTTCAGAGTGCACGTGGAATATACAAAAATACCCTTTGGTTTCACCATCTTAGCACCTTCTTCTAATAAAGAAGCCTGTGTTTCGATAATACCATCCATATCTTCACTCTTCATGTGAAACTTAATATCTCCTTTACGTTTTAAAACTCCATATCCACTGCATGGAGCATCTAAGAGCACACGATCAAATGATGCTACTTCATAATGCTTCGAGACTTGCGTAGCATCTAGTAGAAAAGCATCAACATGAATACACCCCAAACGCCGCATACTCGCTTTTATTAAGTCTACGCGGTGCGCATGTAAATCAAGCGCAATGATCTTCCCTGTATTTTTCATTAACGCTGCGATATGTCCTGTTTTTGAACCCGGAGCTGCACACATGTCTAAAATATATTCATCTTTTTGCGGATCTAAAAAGGGAGCGACCAATTGACTTGCCTCATCTTGTATACTAATTTTGCCATCACGGAAATGCGTATTGGTCGCAGCAACGCTACCCTTACCACAAAATAAAAGTGCATCTTTTCCAAGCAGTCCTTCGCGATATAATCCAGAAATGCTCAGCAACTCTTTTTTTGAGGTCTTAATCGTATTAACACGTAGACTCTGTGTTGGTGTTAAAAGACTATCGCGACACAATTTTGCACTAACGCTTTCCCCATATTGCTTATTCCACATCTTCACAATCCACAATGGCATAGATGTTTCAATCGATAATTTTTCATCATCACTACTTTCAATTTTTCGGATTCCTTGTTTTATGCTTTTTCGCAATAAAGCATTGATTAACTTTTCAAATTTACCATCATATTTCCCTTTCGCAATTTCAACAGCATCATTTACAACTGCATAATTGGGTACTCTATCTAAAAACAACAATTGGTAAACACTCATATTCATCAACAATTCCATTTCTTTTTTTAGTGGTTTCTCACAAAAACTCGCCCACTGATAAGTCAACAATCGATAATTTTGCAGTGTGCCATAAACAATATTACTAATCAGTCCTTTATCTTTCATATTGACTTTTTTTAAACTTTCTTTTACTACCAAATGTGAATATTTTTTATGAATACAAATATCCATTAAAATATGATAAGCCTTTTTTCTTACATCCATATACGCTCCTATTCTATATGCAGTGGATTGATATCAATCTCTAATATGGTCTTGCACTTTTGTTGTAAATGAAGATCTTTTAGCAAGCTTACCTGTGTTTGTAAATTCTCTAAATTTTGTGATTTCAAAAGTAATCTTGCCTGATAGCTGTCTTTTCTTTTCAATAAAGATGCCGGCCCTACAATCCGAATATCTTTATCCTTTATATATTCTTTCATATCACTCGCTTCTTTAAATGTAAGTGATTCTTGTTTGCTTTTGAATATAATACTTGCCAAATAATAATATGGAGGATATTTCCCAACATGACGAAATTGCATTTCTTGTTTGAAGAAATCAAAATAACTATGTTTTTCTACACAGCGAATCGCATAATGCTTAGGATCATATACTTGGATATATACCTCTCCATCAATCAATCCTCTTCCACTTCTACCGCTTGCCTGTGTTAATAAATCAAAGTTCATTTCCACGCTTTGATAATTATTTCTTGCAAGCAAAGCATCTCCATTCACGATACCAACCAAACTCACACGTTCAAAATCAAGTCCTTTGGAAATCATCTGTGTTCCAAGTAAAATGTCATAATCGCCTTTTCCAAATGCGGATAACATTTTTTTATGCGCACCTTTTTTTTTCGTTGTATCAGCATCCATGCGTAAAATTTTTGCTGTTGGAAATAAGGATTGTATATGTTCTTGCAAACGCTGTGTTCCGAGTCCCGTTTGTCTTATATTATGACCATGGCACTGTGGACAATGTAATTTTACGGTTTCCTGATATCCACAAGTGTGACAAAGCAAACGATTGTTTGTCTTATGATAATTCAATGTCAAATCACAATGCGCACATTTTTGCACATGTCCACAATCAACACACCGTAACATTGGTGCATACCCTCTTCTATTCAGTAAAATGATGGATTGTTCATGACGATGTAAGCACTCATACAATGCGCATTTCAAAACTTCACTCAAAACATAGTCTCCACCATTTTTCATTTCTTTTTTCATATCAACTATGTGTATTCGTGGTGGATTATCAAAAATTCTTTTTTTTAACTCAATAAGTTGATATATCCCTTTATATGCACGTGCATAAGACTCCAACGAAGGTGTTGCGCTGGCTAAAACAAGAGGACATTGATGATATTGTGCACGGGCATTGGCAATATCTCGACAATGATAACGAGGACTATTGGACTGCTTGTAACTTTGGTCGTGTTCTTCATCCATAATAATAAGCCCCAAACGATCAAAGGGCATAAACACAGCACTTCTAGTTCCTACAACAATCGAAACCTGTTGTTTTTTTACGAGTTGAAATTGTTCGTATTTTTCTTGATTATTCAATTCTGAGTGATAAATTGCGACATCTTCGCCAAAGCGTGCTTTTACACGATCCAACATTTGTGGTGTTAAAGAAATTTCTGGAACCAGAATGAGTACTTGTTTTCCTTCCTTAAGAACTTGCGAAGCAAGCCTTAAAAACACTTCTGTTTTCCCTGAACCCGTTACTCCATGAAGCAAATGCACGTGATAAGCGCGCTTGTTTTGTATCATTTGAATCGCTTTCATCTGTTCCTCATTAAGTGACACCACTTTATCTTTGACTTTTGATGTAAATAGGTTTGCGCTGGCTTCGCGTGCTACTAAAATAGTGGCTCCCTCATCAAGCAAACGCTGTAAGCAAGAAAACCGCTTATTGAAATCCGAGCGTTTTACTTCCTTCACTTTCATCATATAAGTGAGTGCTTCTTGTTGTTTCTTGCCTTTCATTGGTACACTTTTAACATAGATAACATATATATCTTTTTTAATCTTTAGATTGGATCTTTTGGGTTTTAATTTACTTGGTAACATTACTTGAAAGCAACAAATCAATGGTGCCACACAAGCCTTTGCCATGTAGTGTGCTAAGGCAAAAGACTCATCATTTAATAATGGCTCATCATCGACACAGGAAAGAATTGGTTGAATTTTATAAGTTAAATTTGCTTTTTGTGTTTCGCTCATTTCATAAGTTTTCACAACAAAACCCATAATTTCGCGATTGGCAAAACGCACAAAAACACGCATGCCAGCGCGCAAATTTTCATTTTTATATGTGTAGGTAAACGAGCGATCAACAGCCAATGACGAATACTCGATATATACTTCTGCTACTTTCATCATATTCACTTCCATGTACTATCATACCATAGCTTTCACCACATAAAAAGATGAGACAAGAAAAAAGATTGCGCAATTGTCAATCTTTTTTGGGATCTGTTTCACTGCTCATCATCTCTTTCAATGAAGCAGCAAGTCCACCTAATTTTGAAAGCTCACTAGGAATAATCAACTTTGTTGATTTGCCATCAGCTACCTTTGCCAAAGCTTCTAATTC
The DNA here is from genome assembly GCA_047973225.1 of Breznakia sp. Taxonomy (GTDB): domain Bacteria; phylum Bacillota_I; class Bacilli_A; order Erysipelotrichales; family Erysipelotrichaceae; genus JBKEBQ01. The sequence goes on from JBKEBQ010000026.1 coordinate 16,152, forward strand.
TTTGATGCGCATCGTTTCTTTATTCACGATTGCATTTGACATAAATGTCAACGCATCTGCATTTGCCTTTTGCACCTCGCGAATCGCTTGTGCTTGTGCTTGTGCTTCTAAAACAATTGCTTTTTGATGACCTTCTGCACTACGAATTTGTGATTCTTTGTTAGCCTCAGCTTCCAAAATGCGTGATTCTTTCTCTCCTTCAGCGATCAAAATTGCTGACTTTTTCTTACCTTCCGCTTGTAAAATCGCTTCACGACGTTCTCTTTCTGCCTTCATTTGCTTTTCCATCGCATCTTGAATTTCACGTGGTGGTAAAATGTTTTTTACTTCTACACGATTTACCTTGATTCCCCATTTATCTGTAGCTTCATCTAAAATTGCTCGCATCTGCGTATTGATCACATCACGAGATGTTAGGGTTGCATCCAAGTCCAAATCACCAATAATGTTACGCAATGTCGTTGCTGTCAAATTTTCAACAGCCATCATTGGATTGTTTACGCCATACGCATAAAGCTTTGCATCCGTAACCTGAAAATAAACAACCGTATCAATTTGCATTGTTACGTTATCTTTTGTAATTACTGGTTGTGGTGGAAAATCAACAACATGTTCTTTCAGTGAAATTTTTTTAGCAATCCGCTCAATAAATGGAATTAAAAAATGTAATCCTGTTTCCCACGTTGCATGATACGTTCCCAATCTTTCTACTACATATGTTTCTGATTGATTTACAATCTTTACATGCACACCGATCAGTGCAATTAATACGATAATAAATACAAAAATAACAATTCCCATGCTATTCTCCTTTCACGATGAGTTTTACACCGTCAATTCTTAATACTTTAATAATATCTCCTGGGTGCAATTCACACTTATTTTCAACAAGAATCGCCCAGTCCATACCCTCTACTCTTGCACGTCCCATATACTCAGGACCATGAATGTGCGTTGAAACGATGCCATTTTTTCCAATTACGTTTTCAGGCGCTGTTTTCATGCGATTTACATTTAATCGTCTCAGTGCATATGGTCTGAATAGAAGCATTGAAATTATGGAAACAATAATAAATATAGCAAGTTGAATACCTATATCCACACCCAAGTATGCTAAAAAAACGCACACAAAGCTACCAATGGCAAACCAAATAGCAACGAGTTGCAAAGATGTCGCTTCAATTGCACAAACGCTAAAGAAAATAACAATCCACATCAAAAGAGTCATATTCATTGAAAATCCTCCTTTATTCATTTTTTATTATACTATACTTTGCCACCATAATACAATTGATAGCGCTATTGCTTACAACAACATAACCGAGAACATTACTTATAACGCATGTTTTAACAATCATTTTTAAATAAATATTCCAAATACCCATATCCTTCCTTTTCCATTTCATCAATATCAACAAAACGTAGGGCTGCCCCATTTATACAATAACGCATTCCTCCTTGATTTTTGGGCCCATCTTCAAATACATGACCCAAGTGTCCACAAGAAACACGCGCAATCGTCTCCACTCTTTGCATACCATAAGATGTATCTTCTTTTTCAATAATGCTATGCATATCAATTGGTTTTGTGAAAGATGGCCAACCACAGCCTGCATCATACTTATCCAACGAACAAAACAAGGGTTCATTACTAAGCCGATCAACATAAATACCATCCTCGTAAAAATCATTGTAACTACTTGTAAAAGGTCTTTCACTCATTCCCTTCATCATGACATCATAGCTTTTCTTTGACAATGTTTTCCGTATTTCTTGCTTGCTTAAAGATGCATATTGATATGGATCGACTTTTATCTCCTTTAGTGCACGTATAGCATCAAATGCAATATGACAATAGCCTTTTGGGTTTTTCACTAAATAATCTTGATGGTAAGTCTCTGCTGGAATATAATTACTGAGCTTTTCAACCTCAACGACGATTTCTTTATATTGCTTTTCTAAATTTTTAATAAATATAAAAATCTCATCTACATCCGCTTCCTCAACATAATAGATACCACTTCGATACTGTCTTCCTTTATCATTTCCTTGTTTGTTTAAACTTGTTGGATCCACCACATAAAACAACAACTCCAAAAGAAAGCGCAAACTAATTACTTGTGAATCATATGTTATTTTTACGGTTTCTGCATGCTCACTCACAGCCAATGTTTCATAACGTGCCATTGCTGTTTTTCCATTTGCATATCCCACTTCACAATCCAAAACACCGAAGATGTTCTTTGCATATTGTTCAACACCCCAGAAACAGCCCCCAGCAAAATATATAATTTTTTTCATTTATGCTTTCTCCCCCTTCACTTGTGTATTTTCATTAGCAACATGTAACCTTTGATGTTGTGCATATTGCGCATATACCTTTGAAAAAATATATGTTTTCATCGCTTCAAAACCTGCCTTATCCATTTGTTGGTTGTATAGCATAAACGATAAAGGAAACGGATTTAGATCATTGCATATTTGTGGCTGCTGAAATGAATAGTCATTCAATACAAAACCATTTTTTTTATAAAAATTAACTCTTTTTTGCGAAATTGTATCATATGCGGTTTCAACTTCTAAAACAATGGTTTTTGTTTTATACCTATGAACGATTTCTTGTAGCATTCGTGAACCAATTCCACTGCCTCGAAAACTTTTTTCGACAGCAAAGTTTTCGATAAAAACAGTGTTTTCGAACTCCCATAACGACAAGACTGCTCGCAATGCACTTTTTTCATAGTATCCGTATAATGTCATTTTTTTGGCTTCGCAAAATGCTTCTAACGCCTGTTTTGAAGCCAACTCACCTTTGGGAAATGTTTCCTCTAATATTGCATAAGCACACGTAATATCATCAATTTTTAAAAGCATAGATTCTCCTTATATATTTATAAAGTATATCACATTTAGCTAATAAATTCTCCTTATATAAAACACGAAAGCCTGTAGCAACACCACTCTTGTGTGAAAAAAAATTCTACAATAAGTAAAAAACGAAATTACAAAATTTCGTTTCTACTAAATATTTGAATCCATATTTTTTTAATAAAGCTTTATGTACTTTTTATAACGATGGCTATGCTATAACAGATTGACAACGTTCACACAAGCCGTCTTCCATTGTAGAATCGCTTATATTCCAACACCTTGGACAAACAATACCTTCACATTTTGTTACCGCTACTTCACAGGTTTCATAAGCTGTTAATGATTCTTTAACAAACTCCACTTTTGAAACTGTCAGCCATTGATGAATGTTATCCTTCAAAATGCTTCTCAATAACGACTCATCTTCTTCACCCACATGAAGTTTCACATGCGCCTCTAGTGGTTTTCCAATAATTTTTTCATTGCGCACATCTTCTATTGCTTTAAACACATCTTTTCGAATCGCAAACAAACGCTGCATATCTCTACTAATACTTTCACCGTCTGTAATTACTTTTGATTTCGTAAATGCTTCAAGATGAATTCCTTCATCGTAAATATCAAAATATGTATTAATTTCTTGCGCCGTATGCACCAAAATAGGCGCCCATAATTTTAATAAAATATCGCATGTTTTATATAATACACTTTGTACTTGACGACGGCGCTTTCCATCACGTTTTTCAATATATAAAATATCCTTTGTGAAATCCAAATAATAAGCACTCAATACATTGGTCATGAAGGTAATTAATTTTGTGGAAATATTTTGGAATTCATAATTTGTGTACGATTTTTGCAGTTCATCATTTAAAGCATATAATTGCAACAAGACATGTTTGTCTACCGTTTCTAATGCATCGTCAGAAACAACATCTTCTGTTGTGAAATCTTCTGGATTAATATTTCCCAGCATAAATTTAAAGGTATTTCTAACCTTACGATAATTCTCACTCACTTGTTTTAAAATCGATTCTCCCATTGCCACATCTTGTTGGTAATCGACACTCACACTCCACAGACGTAAAATATCAGCACCGTATTGTGAAGTGATTTTTGATGGACTTACCGCATTCCATTGTGACTTTGACATTTTCACCCCTTTTTCATCCATCACAAAACCATGTGATAACGCTTGCTTATAAGGAGCTTTCCCATAGACTGCTGTCCCAATAATCAAAGAAGAATTAAACCAACCACGATATTGGTCACTACCCTCAAAATATAGACTTGCAGGATATGGAATATCCCGATTGATCATCCCTTGCGTATGTGAAGAACCAGAATCAAACCAAACATCCATCGTATCACTTTCCTTGCGAAATACCCCGTTGGGACTAGATGGATGGGTATACCCTTTCGGCAATAGTTCTGCTATTGACTTTTCAAACCAAACGTTACTGCCAAATACCCCGAACAAAGATGCAAAATGTTCAAACAATCGGGCATCCATAATCGGTGTGTCATCTTCGCCGTACACAATAGGAATGGGAACACCCCAAACCCTTTGTCTAGAAATACACCAATCGCCACGATCGCGAATCATGTTGTAAAGACGCGTTTCTCCCCATTTTGGAATCCAGTTAATATTTTCCACTTGAGCAAGTAAATCTTGACGAATTTTGTCAACCGATGCAAACCATTGCGTTGTTGCTCTAAAGATAATTGGCTTTTTTGTTCGCCAATCATGTGGATAGGAGTGGGTTATAAATTCCAACTTCAACAATGCCCCCAATTCTTCCAATTTTAAACCAACCGTTTTATTCGCATCATCAACAAATTGCCCTTCTAAAAGTGTTCCCGCCTCTTTTGTCATATGACCGGTTTCATCTACAGGACAAAATGGTGGTAATCCATATTTTGAAGCAACATAAAAATCATCAGCACCATGTCCTGGAGCAGTATGCACACATCCTGTCCCCGCATCTGTTGTAACATGGTCACCTAAAATGATAAGCGACTCACGATCATACATTGGATGCTTGGTTGTGATATATTCCAATTCTTCACCCTTGAATGTTTTTAGAATTTCTTTTTCCTTTAAACCAAAAGTTTCCCATAAATCATCAATCAAAGATTTCAAAACAAGTAAATTTCCTTTTTCTGATTTCACTAGTGCATACTCAAATCTAGGATTTAGGCAAATTGCTAAATTTGCAGGTATTGTCCAAGGTGTTGTTGTCCAAATAACAAAACTATCCGTTTCACACAAAAGACCTTTTCCATCACGCACTTCGAATTTTACATAAATCGTTGGACTTTTCACATCATGATATTCAATTTCTGCTTCTGCCAATGCTGTTTCACTAGATGGTGACCAATACACAGGTTTTAACCCTTTATAAATGAGTCCATCCATTGCCATTTTCGCAAAAATTTTAATTTGTTCCTTCTCAAATTCTTTCGTAAGGGTAATATATGGATGTTCATAATCACCAATTACACCCAATGATAAAAATCCTTTTTTCTGACTTTCTACTTGTTGCATTGCATACTCATAACAAAGTTTTCTAAAATCTTCAATCTTCATTTTCTTTCGATCATGCCCCAATTTTTGCATCGCTGTTTCAATTGGTAAACCATGGGTATCCCACCCAGGGACAAACGGTGTTTGATATCCTTGCATAAAATGAGAACGCACAATCACATCTTTAAGGATTTTATTCAAAGCATGCCCTAAGTGAATTTCGCCATTAGCATACGGAGGTCCATCATGTAAAGCAAAAAGTTCTTTTCCTTCCCTTTTTTCTAACATTCGTTTATACAAGTTTTCCTTTTCCCATTTTGCTTGTATTTTAGGCTCTTTGGTTGGTAATTTTCCTCTCATTTCAAATTCTGTTTTTGGCATCAATAGCGTGTCTTTATAATTCATAAGTTTCTCCTCTCAAATAAAAAAACGTCCTCAAGCTAAGGACGTCATCAACGCGGTACCACCTTAGTTCATAAATTTCTTTATGCACTCATTTAGCTTTATAACGTAAGCTCTCCGATACACCGTAGGTAAAGTTTCTTCCGGTGTACTACTCCTAAGTGATATTTATAAATCAATTTGATTGTGTTTCAGCCGACCACAACTCTCTAAGCAAACTCAATTTATAACATGTCTTATTCATCGTATTTTTTCATCAATTCCTCACTTGGTATCGGTGGAACATCGAAGCCTTGAATGGCTTCTTCCAATATCTCCATCTGTTTATGCAAATTCAATTTAATCTCACTTGCCTCTACACCAAGTTTTGAAATATTCAACAATATGGAACGTGCGCTAACCAATGCCTCTTTTACAATCAAATCCGCATTCGTGTTCGCATTGCTAACAATATCATTAGCTTCAACCAAAGCCATTCTTGTGATATCTTTGGCTGCTTGCTCCTTCATGTCGATACTTTTTGATATTTCTTCATACTGGAACTTAAAACGTTTCAATCGTTTTTCATATTCCTCATTTTGGATACGATATGCTTCTAATTTTTTACTGAGATCATCAATCTTTTCTTCAGTCTTTCGAAAAGCATCGTCAACTTCATAACGATTATATCCTTTCTTCATTGTACTAAAGTTCAAAAATCTCACCTCACTTAAATTTTGCAATATTTACACAAAAGCGATTGCTTCGCGTTTTTCTCATTGTATACATAACTTTAAAGCGTCCATAGCCCCGTATTGAAAGAATACATTCATTATTACATATGTAATTACTTTCTACAAGTGGTATATGATCAACTTTCACACTACCCGATTGAATTATTTTTTTTGCTTTATCACGAGCAAGATGGGTAATGCAACTTACCAAAACGTCTAAGCGAAAGGATACAATATAGTGTACTCGATATTCAAAATCTTGTTTTTTCTCAACAACATCCGTACTTTCTTCAAATACAACATAACAATGTTTGATTTTTGTCAATTGATTTATAATGATGTGCTTACTTTGCGTCGTCGTATAAAGATAAATAAATCCGTCCTTCACCACTATATCTCCAAATTGTTGGCGATTAAGTCCTATGTTCATAAGTGCTCCATATACATCTTGATGCGTTAACATATCATAAACTTTATGATATGTTGCTTTTAAGCATACCATAGGATAAGGACTAGAACACACTTCATAAGCTATACAAGCCATTTTATTTTCAGCCTGTTCATAACCTCCAAAGAAACTTACAACATATTTTTTTCCAATATAACGCTTCAAAATCACTTGTTTATCCATCGTCAAAAAAGGGGTAAAAACTTTGTATTGCGTTTCGATTTTCTGCAAATAATCTTCGATACGCGCAATAAAATCTTCATACCCTTTATAATGTATGTTTGTATGTTTTTGCGTTTTATCCTTATTCGTCATCACTGACATCTGAATTTATTTTACCAGAAACACCCATTGTTCTTGGTGTACATAAAATAACATTGGTGCCAATTTTTTCAATCGTTCCATCAACTGCAAATATCACACCTTGCAAAAAATCAATCGTACGTTGTGCATACTCTCTTGTCAATTTGTGTAGATTTACAACAATTGCACGATTTTCTTTTAATCGTTTTGCAATTTCATTAACCTCATCAAACGATCTTGGTTCATACAATACCATTTTTGTGTCCCCTGATAATTTTGACATTTTCTTAGATTTTGGCTCCTCATAATCCGTTAATGACTCGATATCACCATCATCATATTCTACGACTTCATCTTCGTCACTTGGCTGAATAAATTCTCTAAATTTTTGGCTAAATCCCATGATTTTCTCCTCCATGTTTCAAAAAAATTATATCATAGTGCGCAATAGGTTACAACATCATTCCACAGATAATAAAACGACCTTATTGACCCCTTGTACTTTTTCAATTTCAATGAGCAAGTGCTGCATGTCAATATTAACATTTGTAATATCCAAGGACACAAAAACACTTGCTTTTTTTTGAATGGGAATATTTTGATTAATGGTCAATACACTGCAATCATACTTTGATAAAACACTCAACACGCTTGATAATAGTCCCAACTTGTGCGATAACACAAATGAAATTAAAGCTTTTTTTTGTAACGTCACTGCTTTTGAAACAAATACATGATCTTTATATTTATAGAAGGCACTCCGAGAAATTCCAACCGTTTTTATGGCATCACTAATTTGGATAAAGCGACCATCTTCTAAGCCCTCTTTTACACGCATCACCTTTTCGAAAACTTCGGGGAGCACACTTCTATGAATAATTAAAAAATCGTCTAACATACGCTGACTCCTTCTCTATCTACTTCCACAATGCATGCTCTCCACCCATATTGCAAAGCATCCAGTTGAGCCTGTAAAGATGCAACGTCTATCTTCTGCTTAAAGATAGCCATCAAAGTAGATCCACTTCCTGATATGTACATACCCACACTGAAACACGACAAACATATAGCTTTCACTTCTTCATACTCCAATAACAATTGCTTACGATATGGTTCATGTATATCATCTTCTAAAAGGCGATCTAAATGCTCACTATTTCCACATTGCAATGCCTCTAATAACAAAGGCAGTTTGGAAGTGTTTTGTACCACTTTAGAAAAATCAAGCGTCGGCGGTAACACGGCTCTTGCCACTTGTGTAGATACTTCATAATCAGGAATGATAGCAACAAAACGATAGTCTTTATGAATATCATAGCCAACATGCAACACCTTTTTATTGATACAAAAAGATGCTTGCATCCCTCCAAACAATGCTGGTGCAACATTATCGGGGTGGGTTTCTATCTCATTGGCAATGTGTAAAGCTTCTTCTTTATTTAAAGGAATTCCACTTAAAAGATAAGCTGCACAAACCCCAGCGACCACACAACTTGCACTACTTCCCAAACCTCTAGCAATTGGAATTTCACTTTGAATATCAATCGTAACCTCCCCTATATCTCTTTTTAAATAACACAACGTTTTTTTTAATGATGTATAAATCAAGTTATCCTTTGTTGCATACTGTGGCGCACAGCCTCGAATGGCAAATGCTTTCGTTAATGTGAAACTAACCTCTGCATATAAGGATAAGGCAATGCCTAGCGTATCAAATCCCACTCCTACGTTTGCACTGGTTGCTGGTATTTTTAGTTTCACCATATCAAAACTCCTCCACTACTTTTAAAATATAGGCTTTCATTTCTTCTTTTTGAATGACATCATAAAACCGCAATGGCTTTAATTTTAAATTCTGCAAATTGTTCGGAATTGGAATTTTTGTTTTTTTGTATAAATACTCCATAGCTTCAAATTCATCCTGTATGCTCTGAAGCGGAGCAATAGCCTTTAGCACATCATGCGCAAATTTATATGGAGAAGCAGTGGCCAATACAATGCTTTTATGTTGCGGATCTTTATTTTCTAATAAAACTTTATATGCGGTAGCCGTATGTGGATCTAGTACATATCGCTCGTTTTCGTAGACCTTTTGAATTGTATCCAAAGTCTCTTGATCATTAGCACAACCCCACAAGAAATCCTTTTGCATATTTGCCAAAACCTCTGGTTCTATTTTGTAACAACCCATCTGTTTCAAGTCCATCATGCATTTTTTTACATACATATGATTTTGATTGCTTGCATAATATAACAAACGCTCCACATTAGATGATACTAAAATATCCATACTCGGTGAATTGGTCTTGATAAACTCCCGATTGCTATCGTATTCACCAGTTTTAAAAAAATCACATAAAACATTGTTTTCATTGGTTGCACAAATCAGTTTATGAATGGGCAGTCCCAACTGTTTGGCATAATATCCTGCTAGAATATTACCAAAGTTTCCTGTGGGCACGACAAAATTAACCGCTTCATTTTCTTGGATTTCCCCTCTCCGTAAAAGTTTTGCATACGCATCAAAATAATATACAAGTTGTGGTAACAATCGTCCAATATTAACAGAATTCGCAAATGCCATAGTTTGTTTTTTTGCATTTAAACGTTCTTTAAAGTCTTCATCCTGAAATAATTTTTTTATACCTGTTTGGGCATCATCAAAGTTCCCTTCAACTGCACATACTCTCACATTATCAGCAAAAGCACTTCGCATTTGTCGCTCTTGAATAAGAGAGGTCTTTGCTTTGGGATAAAATACGATAACATTCGTATGTTGTACGTCTTTAAAGCCTTGTAAAGCCGCCATTCCCGTATCGCCACTGGTTGCCACTAAAAACAATAGCTTCTCTGGTTTTTGTTTTTTTTCCAAAGCCTTACAAACCAATTGTGGAAGCACAGAAAGTCCAATATCCTTAAAGGCACTTGTCGGACCATGAAAAAGTTCTACAACATATGCATCATGCAATGTTACAAGAGGCGTTATTTCATCAGTGTCAAATTTATTTGCATAGGCTTGGTGAACCATGTCGGCAATTTCTACTTCGTCAAATTCACTAAAAAAAAGACTTAGTAATGTCTCACAAATTTCACAGTAATTTTGTTTGCACAACGATTTCATAGGATATCGTTTACTTTTTAAATTATGTAATACATACAATCCACCATCTGAGCTCAATCCTTCCAGAATGGCATCCATTCCTTTTTTTTTCTTTTTTTTATCACGCGAGCTTTCATATATTACATCCATAAATGCCTCCTTGTTTTCTTCATGTAAACATGATACAATGTTCTTCGTATAAAAACAAGTGTTTTTTATGGAAGGATGGTTTTACATATGAATATTGCCATTTTAGGATTTGGTGTTGTTGGTGGTGGTGTCTACAACATTTTAAATACCGCTAGTAAACGTCATCTAAAAGCAATCCAAGTTACAAGAATCTTCACCCACCCCACAAAGGGGCTCCCCATGGAAATCAGCAGCATGGAAGATATTGTCTGTGACCCTGATATTTCTTGTGTTGTGGAAACCCTTGGCGGTATACATCCTGCCTATGAACTCATTTGTGCGTGTTTACGACATAAAAAACATGTTGTCAGTGCCAACAAAGCTGTGATCGCAAAACATTTGGATGAATTTTTAACCCTTGCTAAGCAGCACCATGTGCAGTTTTTATTTGAGGCTAGCGTTGGTGGTGGTGTACCATGGTTGGAATCCATAAAAAAAGCGAAGCGCATTGACACCCTGCAGCATTTTCACGGTATTTTTAATGGCACCAGCAATTACATATTAGATTGCATGACTCATCAATCTCTAGCGTTTGATAAAACACTAAAATCTGCCCAAACACTAGGCTATGCGGAAGCAAACCCAAGTGCGGATATTGATGGCTATGATGTTCAAAATAAAATCGTAATTTCTTGTGCAATTGCTTTTGATCGCTTTATTGATGTCGACAGCATCCCTATTTTTACACTTCGAAACATAACCTTAGAAGATATACAATACGCTAAAAAGCATAATTACATAATAAAATACATGGGCGAAGCTACTTTACGTAACCATACGATTGAAGCCTGTGCCATGCCGTATTTTATCAGCAATACTTCCTTAGAGGCAAATACACATAACAATTATAATATTGCTTCATTATACGGAAATAGTATTGGCAAGCTTAGTTTTTATGGACAAGGTGCGGGTAGTTTGCCAACCGCAAACGCCATTATTCAAGATATTTTAAATATTCGTACAGCACAACTTAATACCTTTTCTTTAACACCTGCAAGCCTTGATTCTTCCATAACAAAACACAACTATATCATTCGTAGTGATGTAGCGTTTGTTGCTGATAATATCAGGAAGCAAGAAGTTTTTTCTTCCTATTATTATACCTTCACAAATGCCATTACACTACAAACCTTACACGAGATGATTCTTCCTTTAAAAGGTAGTATATGGATTGCGAAAATTGCAAATTTTAAGGAGTAAACAATGATAAAAATCGTAAAATTTGGTGGCAGTAGTTTGGCTAATGCCAAACAATTCAAAAAAGTTAAAAACATTATAAAAAGTGATCCAACAAGATCGTTTGTTGTTGCCAGCGCTTGTGGAAAAACATGTAAGGATGAACATAAAATCACCGATTTATTGTATTTATGTGATGCGCACATAAAATATCACATTCCTTGTGATTCTATTTTTGAGCTCATTCGCAATCGATTTTCAAAAATAAAAACTGACCTCGATTTAAACTATGATATTGATTTGGATCTAGATGCCCTTTTCGTTAAAATTTTGGCAGGTGTAGATCTTGATTTCTTAGTGAGTCGCGGCGAATATTACACAGCGAAATTATTGAGTGAATATTTAGGATATCATTTTGTCGATGCAAAAGAATTGATTTTCTTTCACTATGATGGAAGTATTGATTATCCACAGTCTAAGCAAGCATTCACAAAATTGACAAAACAATATCAAAACTTTGTAGTTCCTGGTTTCTACGGCGTTTTACCCGATCAAAAGATAAAAGTCATGTCACGTGGCGGGAGCGATATTAGTGGAAGTATTCTTGCCAACATTGTCGATGCAGATGTTTATGAAAATTGGACAGACGTCTCAGGAATATTGAAAGCCGATCCCAAGATTATTCAAAATCCTAAACAAATTGATATTATTACCTATCGAGAACTGCGTGAATTATCCTATATGGGTGCAAGTGTTTTACATGAAGATACAATTTATCCCGTAAAACATAAAAATATTCCCATCCATATTTTAAATACGAACGATCCAACGCGCCCTGGAACCATCATAATTGATAAAATTGAAGAAACTAAACAGTCACAACAAATCAGTGGCATTGCGGGTAAAAGAGATTTCTCTATTCTAACCATTCAAAAAGCGCATATGCACCAAAAAGCCAAACACATCAAAGACACCCTAGCCATCCTTGAAAAATATAATGTCGCCATTGAACATTTGCCAACCGGTATTGATTCCTTTTCTATTGTTGTTGAAACCACATCCATACAACCTTTTCTATATGACATTATTTCTGAAATACGAAAAGTTTGTAAACCGAATGACATCAATGTGGTGGACAAAGTTTCTTTGATTGCCATTGTATCTAGATTTATGAAACATCGTAGTGGTATGTCAGGGAGGCTGTTTACCGCTCTTGGAAATGCCCATATTAACATCTCTATCATTACACAAACAAGTGATGAAATGAGCATTATTGTCGGGGTACAAAACCGTGACTATGAAAATACTGTCCGTGTTCTTTACCATGAATTTGAAGGAGAAAACTCATATGAATACTTATAATGTCGCTATTTTAGGAGCAAGCGGCGCTGTCGGACAAGAAATGTTACAAGTACTAGATGAGTACCATTTTCCAATCAAAAATTTATTCTTATTTGCCTCTGCAAAAAGTGCAGGTAAAGAAATTCTATTTCGTAATAAAATATATTGTATACAAACCGCAACACCCGATGTGTTTCAAAATATTGACATTGTATTGAGTGCTGTAAATAATGATATTGCCAAGCAACTGCTCCCTCACGCCATCAAAGCCGGAGCTGTTGTCATTGATAATTCAAGTGCTTTTCGTTTAAACGAAGATGTTCCACTTGTCATCCCCGAAATCAATAAAGACGACATTAAACATCATAACGGACTCATCGCAAACCCCAATTGTGCTACTATTTTAGCACTTATGGCAATTTATCCTTTACATCGTGAAGCTGTACTTACTTCCATGATCGTGTCTACCTATCAAGCTGTTTCTGGTGTTGGTTTGCAAGGGATTCATGAACTAAAACAACAAACCAAAGATTTTTTGAATGAAGAAGTGATGAAACCTAATGTTTTTGATAAGCAAATTGCATTTAATATTATTCCACAGATTGGTAAATTCGATGCAACTGGATATACAAGTGAAGAAATGAAATTGGTCTATGAAAGTCGAAAAATTCTACATCATCCCGACTTGTTGGTTTCTTGCACCTGCGTTCGTATTCCTGTTTTTCGCTCACACGCAGAATCCATTACCCTCACATTCGAAAAAGAAATTGATGTTGAAAAAGCAAAACAACTATTAAAAAATGCTGATGGTATCGAACTACTCGATGATACAGAAAACCAGTCATATCCAATGCCAATAACCGCAATGCATCAAAATCTCGTCCAAGTAGGGCGAATTCGTGAAGATCTCTCACACAATGATAAAAAATCCTTAACATTATGGTGCTGTTGTGATCAAGTGCGTAAAGGTGCTGCAAGCAATGCCGTTCAAATAGCACTTGCATATATAACAAAATAAAAACGGAAATTAATATATTTCCGTTTTTATTTTGTTATTCTTCTATTTCAAAAACTTCTTTTCCTGCTCCACACACTGGACATTTGTATGAATCTGGTTCTGCATCAAAATCAGCTCCATCATATACATACCCACAAATTGTACATACATATTTAACATCACTCGCCATCGTCATTGTGCCTCCTTTATATGTACCTATATCATACAACAAAGTTTCGGTATTTGCTATCTTTATATAATCTATAAGCTTTTTGTACATAATTACTTTCGTTTTAACTTTTAGAGAGGATAATCTTGGGAACCAACGTCAGAGAAAGCGACAACCAAACTACGAAATCCTAAAATCAATAAATACCATGCAATCAAATACGCAAAAGTTAGCGCAGATGTTGCCAGATTGAATATCAACATACTAGCTAAGACGATTCCAAAGATATTCATAATTAAAACCAACCAATAAATACCACCGGCTTTTTTAATGATAGACGCATTCATAATATTCACAAAACAATCCATCATAAACCAGAAAGGAAACAAAAAACTAATTGTTAAAATACCGACTTTAATATTGCTAATCAACATAATACCAATCACTACGTCAAAAATACCAACAACCAATAAAGAAACAGTTTTTATGGATTCTTCTCGTTTAATTGAGATATACATGATAAAATGCCCAATTCCCCGCGTGATAGCCGTGAAGCCAAACATAATCACCATCGACCCCAGAGCAACCACCGGATTTGCTAATGTATACATTCCCATTCCAATGAATAAGATTCCAATACACAATTCTAAATATCCAAATTTTGATCTTTTTTTCATAATCACACCTATTTTCTTCATAAATTTTTTTGATTTTGGCAAAAAAGTATATTCACCTTTTTCGAAAAATACACTTTTTTTATTTTCAAATACCTGTATTGTCTATTCGACGCCAATGATAAAAGAGTATACCGGTTGCCCACCAAGATTTGCTTCAACTTCAATTCCCTTTTCTTCAATATAAGCAACAAGTTTATCAAGTTCTGTTTTACTTACATCTTCCCCCCCAATGAGTGTGACAATTTCACTTTCATCATCTATCATGGCATCCAACAATGTTTTGGTTGCTTTCATCTTATCCTTCACACTACACACTATATCTTTTTCTTTGATCCCCATATAGTCTTTCGCTTTAATTTCTACGCCTTCAAATGTAGTATCTTTAATCGCATATGTAACCTGTCCTGTGACAACATTACGCATTGCCTGTAACATTTCATCTTCATTTATTTGAACATCAACTTCTGGATTGAACATCATACAAGCACACAAACCTTGTGGAATGCTTTTAGAAGGAATGACATGAATATCTATATCATCTAATACTTGCTGCGCTTGTTGTGCTGCTAGAATAATGTTTGAATTATTTGGCATAACAAAGACATGCTCTGCGTTTACACTTTTTATCGCAGCCACAAAATCCTCTGTAGAAGGATTCATCGTCTGTCCTCCAGATATGATAGTATCAACACGCAGTTCACTAAACATATCCATAAGTCCTGAACCAGCAGCCACTGCAATCAATGCATATTTAGTTCTTTGACTCGCTTTTTGACTTGTCGTATTTGTTTTTTTTTGCAATTGCAAATGATGATGTTGTTCTTGCATATTTTCAATCTTCAGCTTCACAAACTCACCATAGCGTTGTGCCAAGTTCAACACTTCTCCGGGCTTTAATGTATGTACATGAACTTTAACCAAATCATCATCCTGCACAACTACCAAAGAATCACCTTTTTTACTCAAGGCACTCCTCAATTTAGCTTCTTGAAATGTTGAAACAACATGTTCATCAAGACGCACAATGAACTCAGTACAATATCCAAACTCATCACTTTCGAGTTTGCTTGCAGCATTATTTGTGGCAAGAGATGTTTCATTTTTATGAATATCATTACCTTTCATCGCTTGTAAAAAACCATCTAAAATGTAAACAAGACCTGCACCACCGCTATCAACAACACCTACTTCTTTTAATACAGGTAACAACTCTGGTGTACGTTTTAAAGCTACACGACTTTCCTCCACAAGTTTCTCCATCACTGCTTCACAAGAAATTTGAGCATGCTCACTAGCATACAACAGTGTATAATCGCTCGCTTCACGGATAACTGTTAAAATCGTCCCCTCTACAGGTCTCATCACAGCTTTATACGCAACTCTTGAACCATTCACAAACGCATTAGCTAACTGCAGTCCATTGATTGCAGTCTCTTCTTCTAACGCTTGATACAAACCTCTAAAAATTTGTGAAGTAATAACTCCGGAATTCCCACGAGCTCCCATTAACAAACCCTTTGATAAAGCCTTTGCAATTTCATTCACATCATTTGAAGCAACACCAATCGCATCCTTAGCACCAGATGCAAATGTCAGTGACATATTGGTCCCTGTATCACCATCAGGTACAGGAAATACATTTAACGTATCTACTTCTTGATGGTGGTTTGACAAATTATTAGCACCACTCGCAATCATTTTTTTAAATTTTTTTCCATCTAACATCGTCATTACCACCTATTTTATAACCTTAATATCTTGTACAAATACATTTATTGTATCGAAATCAACATCTAAGGTCTTCTCCAACATATATTTCACTTTCTTTTGAACTTCTAAAACAACTTCTGAAATTCGCACTCCATAGGAAACAATAATATATAAATCTAGCTCTAATAAACCGTCTTTTTCTTTCACATAAACACCTTTTGAAAAGTTTTCTTTCCCTAACAGCTCTGCCCATCCATCTTTTAAAAATTTTTGACTGGCCATACCTACAACGCCATAACATTCACTTACAATGCCACCCGCCAATGCCGTAATTGCATCGATCGATACATCGATATCTCCGTATTTTGTATTTTTTGTAATTGCCATAAAATTCTCTCCTTATCTATGAATTATATCATATTATCACGTTTCATTCTACTACTCGCATTTTGTTGTATAGCTACTTCCCTCTTCTTCAACAAATACAAAACAGCGCAGATCTGATTTCGTCCCTTTTAACATCTCTCGATAACTGCTCAGCATTGGCAACCCCGCATAGGATGTGCGAACAATATGCCCATCTACCATCATCAATTCCAACATATCCTGGCTATAACTTGTTTCATAATGACGAATTTCCGATATCAATAAGATATCTTCTAAATCAACATCATTCAATCCTGCTACAAGTTTTTGCATTTGTGCATCGTCTAAATCCAAAATACGCGGACTACTTACAAGTGCCATTTCTTCACTGGTAAGTACAATGATTTCACCACTACCTAAAACATAATTTATTTTTTTATCTTCACGCTCATAATAGCCAATTACTTTTTCTTCCTCAATTTCAATATATACAGCACCATCCAAATATTTCTTGTGCACTTCTGCACGTTTAATTAGGGGATCTTTTTCAAGTAACTCTTCTATAAACAAACCCGGTTTTAAAATTATTTTCTGTCCATAGGATACGTCTGCTTTTGTTAAGACCTGTTCTTTTGTATATATTCTATTGTTGTTTACTTGTAATACCTTTATATTCGATATGGGTGTTACAAAATATCCCAATATTAATATTACAACAAGTACAATCAATATAATCCTACGCACTTTTCTTCTTTTTGTAAGCTTTTTTCGGTGTTTGATAACTTGATCATAGCGAGTTTCTTGTTCATCTTTTTCTAAAACTTTATCCAAATCAACCAATGCTTTAAACTGGTTGACTACTAATTTTTTTTCATCTTCCAATTGAATTTCTCCACTTCGGTTTTTAGTTGAACTTGAAACTTTTTTTTCACTTCTTCTTGAATATAGCTTACCAAATCATAAACATCTTGTGCTGTTGCGTTATCTTCATTTATAATAAAATTTGCATGTTTTTCACTGACTTTTGCGCCACCGATTTGCATCCCCCGCAAATTACACGCTTCAATCAATTCCCAAGCTTGCTGGTGAACAGGATTACGAAACATACTTCCCGCTGATGGTTTTTCTAAAGGTTGTGTTGCTTTTCTTCTTATCCGACGAGCATCCATTAAATCACGGATTTCTTTTTGATCTGCACGTGTAAGTTTTATTTCTGCCGCAACAACAATCCAATCTCTATGTTTTTGAAATCGTGATGTTCGATAAGAAAAGTCAAGTGTATCTTTCTCCATCCATTCACATATCCCATCATGTGCCACGTAAACTCGTTTTACAACGGATGCAAATTCACTTTTATAAGCCCCCGCATTCATAAAAATAGCCCCCCCTACAGTTGCAGGAATTCCACTCGCAAATTCCAAGCCACTAAACGATAGCTTCATAGCTTGATTTGCCAAAAAAATTGTGGATACTCCAGCTCCCACAAGGCACTTGCCATCTTCTTCAAAGCTCACATCAATAAAATAACGATCCAAGCAAATGATGATCCCATCAAAAAAAGCATCCGAACAAAGCATATTGCTTCCTTTTCCAAACACCCTATATTCTAAGTTGTATTCCTTACATATCTCCACGATACGAAGTAAGGATATATCGGTTTTAGGATAACACAAAAACCGTGCTTCACCCCCTACACGAAATGTCGTGTGATTGCGCAACAAGGCATTTTCTTCAACGTCTGCATGTGCTTCTAATAATTTTTTTATATCCATAGCTATATTCTCTCTATCAATTTTAGCATATCTTCACAAGCATTAGGAAACCCTAATTGTTTGGCGTTTTTCTTTATTTCTTGTACTTTGTTTGGATGCCCACTCAGCTCACGCAAACATCTTTTTAAACTTTCTTTATCCAAATCTTTTTCTTCTATCATATAGGCTGCTTGCTTTTCCACAAGTGCTTTAGCATTATAGTACTGATGATTGTGTGCGACATAAGGACTCGGAATTAAAATGCTACATAAACCACTGGCGCTAATTTCAGCAGCTGTTGTTGCACCCGCACGAGCGATGATAAAATCAAAAGCATCCACAATAGACAATTGATCAATGTAATCAACAACATGAATATGCTCACACGTTAATGTTTGTTTCGTTTCTTTGTAAGTTTGTTTGCCACTCACATATAGAAATTGTATATCTTTCATATCTTTTAAAACTTCAGCCATTTTTTCATTAATACTACTACTACCAAGTGATCCCATAACAACCAAACATAATGGTCGCTTATCTCTCTTAATGTGTAAGCTTTTAAAATATGCTTCATCAAAATGATGTGTTGCAGCAATGCTTGCTCTTGGATTTCCATACAAATATGTTTTCGCTTTGGGCAATTCTTGTAAACACTTCTCATAGCAGACCACAATCGCATCTGCCTTTGACACCAATACTTTGTTGCTGACACCAAGTATCGAATTTTGTTCGTGAAGAATCGTTTTAACATGTAGATGTTGCGCTGCTTTCATAAGCGGAACACTGACATATCCTCCAAACCCAATTGCTACATCAGGCTTGAACTCACGAATGATTTTTTTTGCCTTTCGATAAGCATTCATCATCAAACATACTGACACTAACTTTTGAAAAGGATTGCCTACAAGACCTTTTGCATGTACGCTTTGAAAAGCAAAGCCTTTTTGTGGGATTAGCTTCGCCTCCATGCGATCATCATTTCCAACAAATAAAAACTCCACCTCGCGCTTTTTTTCGATATATTCTGCAAGTGCCAGTGCTGGATAGATATGTCCACCAGTACCACCCGTTACCATTAAAATTTTCAAATTCATCACTCCTTGTAGTATTATAGCACAATCCTTCCCGTCTTTTTATTAAAAAATGCAATCCTTATACCCTTTTTCTTTAAATACTATAGAAAATAAAAAGTCAAAGATACTACTCATCTCTGACTTTTTGCCATTACTGCTTCGCTTCTCCATATGGCATTTCACCTTCTAAAGCCTCGATCATTTTCAAATGTACAAAATAGCGTTCATCCACATACTCGGAATTTGTTGAGCCTTCATAGCTACAAGTGTAAAGCGTAACCATGTGATCATTTGCATCCATGCTAACACCACTATCATATTTACTTAAACCTTTCACATAACTTAAATAACTACCATAATCATTCTGACTCGAAAAATGCAAACGATAAGATGCAGAATCTCCCTTATCCTGATATGCACTATATACCTGCAATTTGTAACTTCCCGTCTTTGTATACAAATATACATAAGGATGTTTTTCAAAAAATGTTTTATCCATATAATTTTGAAGCTCTGCAAACATTGTTCCATGCAACACATTATGTCCATAAACAAACGTGTTGTATTCACTAAAATCCGTTTTTTGTCGATAGTCCATAAAAATAGCACCAGCATAATTGGAAGCACCACTGAATGTATGCGTTAAATAATATTCATTGTCCTTCCCCTTAACAACTGGATACGATATTTCCGTATCCTTAACAACAATCCATGCAAACACATCTGGATATTGGGTGAATTTGTTGAAGTCTACTCTAAATGAATCTAAATTCTCATCTTTTTCAATTTCAATCTCTTCTCGCAGTGATTCCACTTCTTTCTTTTCATCATAATTTGCTTTTTTAATCTCAAATATTTTAAATGCAGAATACACAAAAACACAAAGTGCAACTAAAAAAACAATGCGACCCAACCACTTTTTAATCGGTTTTGATTTTTTCTCTTTTTTTTTAGCCATTACGCAAATCTCCTATCTGTTTCATAGTATAGCATATTTTTTTTATTCGTTCTATTTTTTTATTTTCGATATCCTTACACTAAAAAAACAGCTATTTTTTACCTTCATTTCATTGACAAGCTTTTTATATTGGCATACTATTTTATTAAACATAAGGAGAAGCACATGAAAACAACTACCACCAAAATTTTTGGATCACTCGTCTTCAATGACCAAAGAATGCTTGAACGTTTACCTAAGGACATTTACAAAAAATACAAATCTACAATTAAAGAAGGTCATTCTTTAGATTCCAATTGTGCAAATATTATTGCCAATGCCATGAAGGATTGGGCTTTGGAAAATGGTGTTACACACTACACACATTGGTTTCAACCCATGACTGGGATTACCGCTGAAAAACATGATTCCTTTATTACACCAAGTAATGACGGCAATGTCATCATGGAGTTTTCTGGTAAAGCCTTGATCAAAGGAGAACCTGATGCTTCCAGTTTTCCAAATGGTGGGCTGCGTGCCACCTTTGAAGCACGAGGTTACACAGGGTGGGATCCTACATCGTACGTATTTATCAAAGATCAAACCCTTTGCATCCCTAGTGTTTTTATGTCATACAATGGAGAGGCATTGGATAAAAAAACACCCTTATTAAAGTCACAAGAAGTTTTGAATACACAAGCATTGCGCATTCTTCGCTTATTTGGAAAGCATCATGTCAAACGTGTATTTCCTACCGTTGGTGCTGAGCAAGAATATTTCTTAATTGATAAAAACTTATGGGAGAAACGAAAAGATTTAATCTATACTGGTAGAACCTTATATGGTGCAAAACCTCCAAAAACGCAAGAATTGGATGACCACTACTTTGGCGTTCTAAAGTTTAAAGTATCAAACTTTATGCGTGAATTAAACGATGAACTATGGAAATTGGGGATTTTAGCAAAAACACAACATAACGAAGTAGCTCCCGCACAACACGAGTTGGCACCGATTTTTTCCATTACCAACCTAGCAACGGATCACAATCAGCTGACCATGGAAATCATGAAAAAAGTAGCCTTACGCCATGGTCTTGTTTGCTTATTACACGAGAAGCCCTTTGCGGGCGTCAATGGAAGTGGAAAACATAACAATTGGTCCATGGAAACAGACGATAAAGAAAATCTATTAGAACCTGGTGATACCCCAAACGAAAACGCTCAGTTTTTATTAGTTCTAGCAGCGCTTGTAAAAGCAGTAGACAAACACCAAGATTTATTACGCATATCGGTAGCAAGCGCTGGTAATGATCATCGCTTGGGGGCCAATGAAGCACCACCAGCCATTATTTCAATCTTTTTAGGAAGTGAACTAGAAGCCATTATCAAAGCACTTGTTGATGATTGCATATACAAAGATCTTGGTAAAGATAAAATGATGATCGGCGTAGATGCATTGCCGCCACTGCCAAAAGATACAACGGATCGTAATCGCACTTCACCTTTTGCCTTTACAGGGAATAAGTTTGAATTTAGAATGCTTGGATCCCAATTATCCATTTCGTGTCCAAATATTATCATCAATACCATGGTTGCTGATGAGTTTATGGAATTTGCTGATGTTTTAGAAAATGCTAAAGATTTTAAAATGGCTCTACACACACTCATTCGTGACACATTTCAAAAGCATCAACGGATTATTTTCAGCGGAAATGGCTATGATGATACTTGGATTAAAGAAGCAAAACGCAGAGGTTTAGCACATTATCGTACCACCCCAGAAGCCTTACCTCATTATATTGACCAAAAAAATATCGATCTATTTACAAAACATAAAATTTATACTAAAAATGAAGTCCATTCACGAATGGATATTCTTATCGAAGAATACAACAAAGCTATTCACATAGAAGCATCAACGATGATCAATATGTCCAAAAAGAACATATTTCCATCAACCCTTGCTTATATTAAAGAACTTTGCGAAACGCTTCACTTGCAACAAATAATTGGCACTTCATCAGAAAACACCGCCACTAAAAAACTCGTTGAGGATTTGAGCCGACAAATAGATGCACTAGCGACAACGACATCCTTTTTAGTTGGGAAGGTCGCACAAGCAAATGCGATTGACGACATCCAAAAGAAATCTATTTTCTTTTGTGAGAACGTTCTACCAATAATGCAACAATTGCGTGAAACTTCTGATTATATTGAGCAAAATTGTGATAAAACCCATTGGCCTTTTCCTAGTTATGGGGACCTATTATACTCAGTTGAATAATATAAAAAGTTATAACAACATAGTGAATCAAAGGATTTTCTATACGTGTTATAACTTTTTTATGTTTCTCAATCTGGCAATATTTCTACATATACGGTTTCGTCAAAATGAATATCATACTCATTAAATCCCCATTGTAATGACATTGTATATCGTCCAACTTCCATATTCGAAAGATCAAATTCATAATTTGTTTGCATTCTAATAAAACGATCGTTTTGAGAAATAATTGAACTGTCCTTAAATTTCCATTGAAAAGAACTCACCGGATTTGTGCTTGCACTTACCTTTGGCAGTGTTTCTTTTTTTTCTTTTGCATATAAATAACTTACACTTATTTCTAATGTATCACCTTGTTTAGCATCCATCTGCTCAAAATCTAGAACTTCATCAATATAATAATAAATAGTTTTTTCCAAAACCCTAGAATCTTTTAAATACACTTTAAATGTAAATGCATTATTCCCCATCGGAATATTGCTACTTAAGAAATCAAGAGAATAAGATGCTGTATTTGAAACATTGACTAAAAATTTATTACCATGAAAAATTTCCGTTTTTTCTACTGCTTCCTTTCCCACAGAAACATTCCAATTATACACAAGTTGCATACGATCATCCAAATGTACATTAAAACTAGTAATTTTTGTCACTTGATTAGTCTCTGATCCACTGCCTTGTTGTTCTTCGTTGTTTATCTGTTTTAACAACACGACACTTAGTATTGAGATGGATAACACCAAAATACTAATAAGAAAAATAAAAACTTTATTTTTTTTGATATATTCCATTTCGATGTTCCCTTCTTTTTTATTTCATATTATATACGATATAAATGAAATTAGTCAAAATTTTTGGAAATAAACATAAATGTAGCGTGAATTCTATTCTTATCTTTCTCATTATCTGCATTTCTTTTCCACATAAGCGCAATAAAAGTAGCTTACACCTTAAGAAATTACAACTTTTTATGTAGCTACTTTCGATTCTCTTCTGAATTAAATTTCGTATATGGCTATATATGTATGAGCCTTTTTACGCCTCTTTTGATTACATCAAAGAAACTTAATGAGCGAACCATTTTATTGGTATCCACATAATGATTGACAGCTCTAAGTAAAGCTTTATTGTTTCTTGAAGAAAACGTAAACTTCCCATTTTTTTTAGTAATCAATGCAAAACGAGGTATTTTTTTGCCCTTAAATAAGACAGAAGCAACGATATAATCAACTTCACTCCATGGAATTTGAATATAATCTTTTTTATTTTGATTATTATAAAATTCAAATGCAATATCGCCAATCATGATCTCACCATAAGATGATAACCCCAAATATGAAACACCTTTAATTGTGAAATCTACTTTGGTATTCAGTGAATGCACCATTTTAAGCTCACCTCATTTCTATTTTTTTAAGCGTTATCTACATTAATCCAGCTAAATGAGCTAAAATTCCAATCACAAACAAAGCAACGATAATCACAATTGGTGAAACTTTTTTCCGTAACAACCAACAAATTGTTAAAGTAAGTAAAACTGCTGCCAACCCTGGAATTAGTTGATCCAAATTCTCTTGCAATGTCGTTATTTTATCAACATTTAATCCCGCACTTCCCAATGCATCATATTGCGAAATTGCTTCTTTAATACCTTCACTACCATCGGAAAGCTTATCCCAATTAATGTAAGCTCCTTCCGGCTGTGTTACTGTCGACACGATCGGTTTGAAGGAAATACTCACCCAACGCTGTACCAAAGCTCCAATGATAAACATTCCTAAAATAGATGCACCACTTGTAATCTTTCCTAACAACCCACCTGATAAGTCATTGACAATCGATGTACCTACCCGGTATCCAAATTCTTGTGTATACCAAATAAATCCCATTCTAATAAGATTCCAGGCAACAAAAAATAATAACGGACCAATAATATTACCACTCAGTGCCAACGATGCCCCTAAAGCACCTAAAATTGGTCGTAGCGTAAACCAGAATGCTGGATCTCCAACACCTGCTAAAGGTCCCATCATCCCTACTTTCACACCTTGAATTGCAACGTCATCAACTGGCGCTCCATTGGCTCTTTCTTCTTCAAGCGCCAATGTAACTCCCATAACTGGTGCTGAAACATATGGATGGGTATTGTAAAACTCTAGATGACGCTTTAATGCCTCAATTTTATCATCATCATTTTTATATAATTTTTTTATTGCTGGAATGATGGAATAGCACCAACCTCCATTTTGCATACGTTCGTAGTTCCATGATCCTTGTAAAAACTGATGACGCCAAGCTACAGACATCCGATCTTTTTTTGTTAAAGATATTTTTTCCATGTTTATTCCTCCCTCTGCCTAATAATCATTCAAGATATCACCTAATGGATCACCTGTATTTGAATTGCCTCCATTAGAGCTGCCAGCTTCTTTTAATCCTAAGTAAATTAATGCAAGGACAACACCAATGACACCTAATGCAATAAGTGTCAATTGATTGATTGCCGCTAAAACAAATCCCAACGCAAAAAATGGCCATGTTTCTTTTGTTGCCATCATATTTATAACCATAGCATATCCTACAGCGGCAACCATTCCTCCACCAATTGTCATACCCGCAGACAACCAAGCAGGCATAGCATTTAATGCATTTGTAACTGCTTCTGGCGAAATAATGCAAAGTGCCGCAGCGGGAATCGCAATGCGTACCCCTTGTAATAATATTGCTGCAATTTGCCACATTTCTATTTTTCTTATATTTCCTTTTTCTGCTGCTTTATCCATAAAGTGCACAATTGGAATTGCCAATGTACGACAAAGCATCGTTAAGAATAAACCTGCTACCGATAGAGGAACCGCAATGGAAATAGCAGCTGTAATTGCTACTTGTACATCCGTAGTTCCTCCTTCTAATCCAAGTACCATTATAATTGCAGAAGCTACAGAAGCCAATGCAGCATCTGGCGCAATAGCTGCGCCTACATTTGCCCATCCTAGAGCCATCATTTGTAATGATCCCCCTAAAATAACACCTTCTTTTAAATGACCACTTACCAAACCAATCAACGTACATGCAACTAATGGTTGATGAAATTGAAACTGGTCTAAGACTCCTTCCATACCCGCTAAAAGAGCCACAATAACGATTAACATAATTGTAATTATTGACATAATATCTCCTCTTCTTTTATAGTTTCGCCAATTCTACTTTGGCTTTTTTAATAAAGTTATTCATATTTTCTCTAGCATCGTTTGGCACTTTACGAACATCAAACTTAACACCCATTACACTCAGTTTTTCAAAAGTATCAATATCAGCATTTCCCAATGAAACGGATTTACTAACTGCAACTTTACCAAGTGAATGTGCCATAGATCCTATGTTGATTTCATCAAAACTCACACCGCCTTCAATGACACGCAATACATCTTGCGGTGTTTCAAATAACAACATCGCCTTGGTATCTCCAAAACGCGGATCTTTCGCAATGGCAATCATTTTTTCTATAGGAATAACATTCGCCTTTACGCCTGGGGGAGAAGCCTCAACAATAAGATTTTTTCTGAGTTCATCTTTCGCTACCGAATCAGACACTACAATAATTCTTGTCGGCTTTACACTCTTTGTCCAAGCCGTTGCTACTTGTCCATGTAATAAACGAGAATCCACGCGTACCATACCATACTTGATTTTTCCATCTCCTAAAACAGTACCCTCAGGAATAGCACCTACACGAGCATTAACCGTGTTTTCCTTTGTTGCCTCTTTTGAAGATAATCGTTCTGGACAAACACGCACCCCCTCTTTTGCCACGCTCATAACATGCGTTGCCAAATCATGCGCACAATTCATGGATGTTCGAGAAGCAAAAGCCTCAATCAACATAGGAAGGTTCATACCTGTCACAATTGCCCAGTTATCCTCATGTTCCTTCAATAAACCATTCGCTTGATTAAACGGCGTCCCACCATACAAATCAACAAAAATTAATACTTCCTGTTGATTTTCAAATGCAGCAACTGCTGCTAAGAGTTTTTCACGCAAATCATCCGGTCCTTCACTAGGATACAATGTTATCGCTTTTACATTTTCCTGTGTACCGAAAATCATTTCCCCTGAATGCAACATGCCTTTTGCAAAATCACCATGACTAGCAAGGATAATTCCAACCATCTTTCTACCACCTTTCTTTTGTTGAGTAGTTGATTACAGCTAACAACAATATCACAAAAATCAAGATGATATTAAAAAAACAATAAAATCTTTTTTTTGAAACGATTCCCTTGATATCTATAATGTTGCAAGCAATCTATACTCGCCTTATATAATAACGATAGCACTGAAACCGTTTCCGGTCAACAATGTCTCTTTATCTTTTACCATTTTTTTCATATATTTGCATATATCGTTCAAATATTATTTACTGCTCTTCTGAAAGTGACGTTTGCTTGTTTTATTACCACTTTATTGCATTAAACCAAAAAGTATCTACGCACTGTAAATAAAATAAAACAAAAAAAGATCTCTCGATCTCTTTTTATATCCTTTATAAATAAATATTACAAATATGTATTAAAATGTTGCAACAACGATTGACCCATATGTTTTCTCAATAAACTTTTTACAGGTATCACTATGCAAAACTTTCTTTAATACTTTTGCTTTCTCACTGCCTTTATCTGCACTTCGAATCGCGATTACATTTTCGTATGTTTTAGCAGCTTCACTATCCACTGCTTCCCCAACAATATATTTATCTCCAATTTCGTTTGAAAGTGCATAATTCCCATTCACTACTGCAAAATCAACATCTTTTAGTGCAGCTGCAATACCCTCTGCATTCAACTCGATGATTTCAACATTCTTATTGAATGTCTTAATATCTGCTGCGGTTGTTTCTAATCCCTTATCGCCATCAAGTGCAATAATTCCTTTTGATTCTAATAACAACAATGCTCTAGCACAATTTGTTGTGTCGTTTGGAATCGCAATTTTGGCACCTTCATTTACATCGTTGATAGAAAAATCTGCATTAGGCTCAGTAGCATTTTCACTATAAATACCCAATGGTTCAAAATGCACACCGACTAAATCTAATAAGTCATATCCATTCGCTTCATTTTGGTCCGACAAGAATGGTCGATGTTGAAAGAAATTTGCGTCTAATTCTTCATCATGAAGTGCACCATTCAATAATGTATAATCATCAAATACCTGCACTTTTAGTGTGTAACCCTCTTTTTCGAAATCGGCTTTTAATACATCTAATATTTCTGCATGTGGTGCTGCTGTCGCCCCCACTTTAATTACTTTTTTTGTATCATCACTTGTTTTCTTACTTCCTCCACACCCGACTAATAATAAACTACATACAAATACTAAACTTAATAACTTTTTCATACTTTTCTCCTTTTCGTTATTTTTAATGTGTTGTCCTTTTGACAATCATATTTCCAATGAGCTGTACACAGCTAACGATTAACAAAATGGCGACTACCGATGCCCATGTTGCATCTGGCTTTTGACTTTGATATCCAAAACGGATCGCAAATGCACCCAATCCACCACCACCAACATGTCCCGCCATTGCCGTTAATCCTAATAAACTAATAAATGTTATACTTGTTCCTCTTGTTATCGAAGGAATACTCTCTTTTAAATACACTCTAAATATAATTTGTAAGGGGGAGTCCCCCATTGCCTTGCTAGCCTCTATCAGTCCATGATCAACTTCTGAAAGCGATGCCTCTACCTGTCTTGCGAAGAAGGGTACCGTTCCAAAAATGAGTGGTACATAAGTCCCTTCTAAGCCAATTGAAGTTCCCATAATTCCTCGCGATACATTTAATAAAAGAGGAATCAAAATCACAAATGGAACCGATCGAAAGAAGTTAATTAAAATTTCAGCAAGGAAAGAAATCACTTTATTTTCTAAGATTCCATCACGCTTTGTTACCGTTGTAATCACTCCTAAAATAAGTCCAAATACCAAGCTCAAAAACCCTGTGACCAAAAACATGATAAGCGTTTCATAAATAGCCAATTGAAACTCATCAATGTGACCATCTAGCATAAATGGCATGGGGAATATCTTATCAATAAAAGAAATAATTCCATTGATAATGGTATAAAAGAAATCTGAAATGGTTTGTCCGATATTCATATTTTTAACTCCTCTACATCAACACCTTGTTGTTTTATATACACTATAGCACGTTCCATATTTTCTTCACTTCCACTTATTTTTACAACCAAATTTCCAAGTGGTTGGTTTAGCAACAATTCAATATTGGCAAATACAATATTAAATTCAACATCATAATGCTTTATCAAGTTGGACATAAGTGCTTCCTTGGTGCTTTCTGAAGCATATAACAAGCGTAACAATCGCTCACTATTGGTGGTTGTTACCAGATCATTTTTTTGGCGAAGCATTTCGTATACTTGCTCGATAGATGTTGTTGAATTGATAAAGTTTTTAGTCACCACATGTTTTGGTTTTGCAAAAATTTCAAGAATATCTCCTTCTTCTACAACATATCCATTTTCCATAATCGCTACTTTATTACAGATACTTTTAATAACTGCCATTTCGTGTGTAATCAAAACAATAGTTAATCCTAATTTTTGATTTACTTCTTTCAACAACCCTAGAATAGATTGTGTAGTTTGTGGATCTAATGCACTAGTTGCTTCATCACATAATAAGATGCTAGGATCATTTGCAAGCGCCCTTGCAATGGCAACTCTTTGTTTTTGTCCACCAGACAACTGTGAAGGATAGGCCTTTGTTTTATCCATCAATTCCACAAGCGATAAAAGAGAATGAACTTTTGTTTTGATTTCAGCTTTCGAAAGACCACTTCCTCTTAATGAATAGGCGATATTTTGTTCTACAGTTCGTGATGCCATGAGATTAAAATGTTGAAAAATCATACCGATTTTTTTTCTTTTTTTGCGTAAATCCTTTTCATTTAACCTCAATAAATCTTCACCATCTAAAATGACTTTCCCAACATCTGGATGTTCTAAAAGGTTAATACAACGAATCAGAGTACTTTTTCCAGCCCCACTAAACCCAATAACACCATAAATATCTTTTTCTTCAACATGAAGACTCACATCTTGTAGTGCCTTGACTTCTTCCTTGTTTGTATAAAATGTTTTGAATATTGATTGCAATTCAATTTTTGACATTTGTTGCTCCTCTCTAAAATAAAAAACATCCATCCTTAATTGAAAGGACGAATGTTATCGCGTTACCACCTTTGTTTATCAATACTTCGCAGTATCAACCTCTTCAAGTACTATCATACTCTAGCACATTTAACGGATGCATCCGGTATTATCTAAAGATAACTCTCAATAATACAGCTCCAAGACCATTTTCAATAACGATTATCCCTATTCTCTTTCACCAAATGAGAACTCTCTTTAAAGGTTTTAATTATCTACTCTTCTTTTCCTCGCTTTTTTGTATGTCCCTATAATACCATTATGAAAATACTTGTCAACATTTTTTTGCGATTTTTTTCTTGGATGTAAGTAAATATGATAAAATAAGAGCAATCGAGGTGATGATTATGACTTTATCATTGAAACATTTATTTAGAAAGAAACCGCTCGTTTTATGTGTTCATGGCTTTGGACGTCGTAGAGAGCGTGAATTTGATAACTTTAAACTTTGGGGCAAAAAAGATTATGAATTTGTTAGCTTCAATATTTTTGATGATAAAAACATGCAAGATGTAGATGCACAGGAGTGGGTCTCACGCTGCGAGCAACAAATTGAGCTTTTGCTCAAACAAAATCGAGATATCAGTGTTCTTGGCTTCTCCATGGGTGGTGTACTGGCTTCGCATTTAGCAAGCAAATATCCGATCAAAAGGTTGATTTTATTTGCTCCAGCTTTTGAATATATGAGCATCAAAAATGTTTATAGTGCATTTATCAACTTAATGAGTTCTAAGCATGGCGATATAAGTTCATTAAACAATAAGCAAACCCTTGCATTCTCACAAGTAGTTGATACATGCAAAGCATCTATTCAAAATGTACAATGCCCAGTACTGTTTCTTCACGGAGATCGTGATGATGTCATTCCTTTACGCAGCAGTCTAAATGCGTATGCAAAAGTTCCTCATCAAAACAAACGTCTTGTCATTCTTCATGAAGGAGTGCACCGTTTAATGCTATACAAAAAAAGCAGCAATGAAACCTATCAATTATTTGATCTGTTCATGAAAGAGAAAATTGTAACCTATGCACCGCCCCTAGCGTCAGAGCCTGAAGAGAGAGTAAACACTTAGCAAAAGAAATACGTAACATTTAAGTGTCCATAAATAGTAAAATCTTTTAATACATACAAAAAAAGATATGAATTCAATATCCTTCGTATCTTTTTTTCATGTGCTATACTTTCTTTTTTAAAAGCGATAACTTCAAATCCAATAATTTTTTTGTTAAATCAACATAATATTCTTGTGGATATTCAAAACGATAAAGTTCATCCCACATCGAATCCCACTCATTTGTTGCATATTTTTTAATCGTCTCAATATCAGGACAATCATATACAAGTTTTCCTTCTAAGAAAATAGGTAGTAATAATTTCCTTAGCGTAAATGTGTGTGCAGGGATTACTTTATATTTCCAACTGCTATGTGGATGATAAATACTCAAGTCTTTGTCATTAGCAATCTCTTCATCATGCAAACTCAACAAGTCTGCTATAGCCTTATTACTTTTTTTATCATAAACGCGATAGACATGTTTCTTTCCCGGGTTGATGATTTTAGCAGCATTGTCACTAATTTTAATCTTTGGAATATACACACCTTCTCGTAAAAGCGATGTTAATTTATATACACCACCAAAAACAGGTGTGCTTTTACTACAAATCAAATTTTCTCCAACCCCAAATACATCAATTTTTGCACCTTGATCTATCAAAGACTTAATTATATATTCATCAAAAGAATTACTTGCAATAATCTTACAATCTTGCAATCCTGCATCATCTAGTGCCTTTCTTACCTTCTTCGATAAATATGCAATATCTCCGCTGTCTAAGCGTACCGATTGTAAGCGATATCCATTGGGAATCAATACTTCGTGGGCGATACGAATTGCATTCTTAACACCACTACGCAGCGTATCAAAAGTATCCAACAACAAAGAACAACGATCTGGATATGTTTTTGCATATGCTGCAAATGCGGCATATTCGTTATCGAAAGTTTGAATAAAACTATGCGCCATCGTACCTGTTACAGGCAGACCAAACGCTTGCCCTGCGCTGATGGTTGCACTCCCCTGGACTCCACCAATATATGCTGCTCTTGCACCATAATTCGCGGCATCAAAATTATGCGCACGTCGTGCACCAAACTCCAAAACACTTCTCCCTTTAGCAGCGCGCGTAACACGACTCGCTTTTGTTGCGATGAGGGTTTGATGGTTGATTGCAAGAAGCAATGCTGTTTCAATAATTTGTGCTTCAATGAGTTTGGCTTCTATCTGTATCAAAGGTTCCTGTGGAAAGACTATTGTTCCTTCTGCCATAGCATACATATTTCCTGTAAAGATAAAGTGCCGTAAATATTCTAAAAAATCTTCACTAAAACAGTTTAGTGAGCGTAAATATGCAATATCATGTTCACTAAAATGGAGATTTTGAATATAGCCAATGACTTCCTCCAATCCTGCAAAAATGGAATATCCTCCATTATCAGGATTTTTTCGATAAAAAAGTTCAAATGTAACTACTTCATTTTTCATTTCTTCATTAAAGTAGATTTGTGCCATTGTCAATTCATAAAAATCCATAACCATGCTTAAATTTCGCGAATCACGAAAATCATATTCTAAATCATAGTTTTCCATCATGCCCCCCTAACTTTACGACTTTAATACCATTTGTTAACATCATATCACACGCAATTTCATTCATTTTTTCTTGATCATGTAGCCTATCAATATGATATGTTTCACACATATTAATGGGAACGATGACACGTTTATCTTGTGCATTAATTTCATTAAAATACGTATTCAAACTGAGTGCAAACTGCAGTATGCAAATATCGCTACAACAACCAACAATGATAATATCTTGATAATTTTCTTGGATCATTGAGAGTTGATCTTGAAAACTCTTTGCAACAAAGGTATTCGTACTATTTTTATATAGTATCGTATTCACAAACGGCCGTAATTCTTTGATCACTTCTGTTTCAGCAGTTTGCGCAACACAATGAATCGGATACGATCCAAATTCGCGTGCGTTTAAATCGTGAGAATCACAAACAAAAATATGATGATCACAATGTTTTAACAATTTTTTGATCTCCTTGCTGATTTCTAAAATACTTGTATCATGTAAACTCCCTTCCCTACAAAAGCCATTTACCATATCCACTATAAAAACAAG
>JBKEBQ010000002.1:0-20972 GCA_047973225.1 Breznakia sp.
ATCACTCATATTTTACCCAAAAAAATGAAAAAGAAGCTCTCTTAAATATCGACTATTCACGCTTCTAAACCGATTACTTAATAATAATGCTTCTTCTAAAATCTACTCTTCAAACAAAGTATCACACTTATCTATTGGATCTTTTATATAGCTTAAGTGCATTTGCGAAAGTTCAGATGTCATCTGCAAGTGCATTGTATTTTTTCTTTTAATTCGTGGAACTGTATTCTTGTTCATACTGTAAACCTTGTTCCCTATAAAAACGTCAGCATCCATAACAATGGTTTTCACTCTCATTAGATCATCATACTAGTGTGAACTGCTTCGCAAAAAATTTGAGAAGAATATGTATATTCATCTCCATGATATCTGACACCTTCTCCATATCTAGCCTTGTTTCCTCATCTTTTGCCAGTGGTAAACAAGCAGTTCGTCTTCCTGTTTTTTCCATACGAGGTCATTTCATCTATTACATTACATCTAAAAAATGCCTTCTATTATTAGTGACGTTCACATTGGAAAAGGTTCCATTTTCTGGACTATATCAAGAAAGTAAACCACTTTAATAAAAATACTTCCTAGTTATTAGCTTTTTCAAAATGTTTCATGTATTCATTAGGTGATGCATAACCGCAATGTAAATGAATGTGCACACGTTATAAAATACTTCAATATATGTAAATACTAAGGTGTATGTTTATTAATAATTCACAATTTCATGGTGACATTGATAGAAAGTGTGGGTAGTTATCTACGTGTTTGATGTGGAACTTAATTTGATGAAATTCATTTACAGATTTTTGTTATATCCGCATACAAAATAAACAAAAAAAACAGATGCTAAAACATATCTGTATACACATTATCCACAAAAGTTGAAGAAAATCTCCGTTTTTTGCACATTAAAAATTTTTCGTTTATTTATCCATTACGGTTACAATGTCGCAAGAATCAAAAAGAAGATTTAATTTAGCAAGAAGGAAAAAACTGATCATGTTTACTGTGATGAAGTCTTAAAATATTCAAAAAAAGTTCTAGAAGAACAAAATATTGCGTTTGTTCCTTATTAAGCAAAAAATGAGGATATACATTTCTGTATGTCCTCATTAAACTTCTTTGGAGCTTCATTTTTTCTAGTTATTTTAAAGCTCCCCTAGATGTAGTAACTACATTTTTCTACTACTTTATATAAGCTTATTTATTCGTGAATTTTGTTGCTTCAGGCGCAAATTGTGCTTGTGGGAAGCCACATACAGGACATGCTCCGGGAGCGTTTACACCTTCAAAGTGATATCCACAAATCGCACATACCCAAACCGTACTTTCATCTTTTTTAAATACTTTTCCTTCTTCGACATTTTTAAGTAGCTCCAAGTATCTTTCTTCATGCGCTTTTTCAATAATAGCAACTTGTTCCATTTGGAAAGCAATTTTAGTAAAACCTTCTTCTTTTGCTGTTTCTGCCATGTGCTTATACATATCCGTCCATTCATAGTTTTCGCCAGCTGCAGCATCTTTTAAATTTGTTGCAGTTGTATGAATATCACCACCTTGTAAAGCTTTAAACCATAGTTTCGCATGTTCTTGCTCATTTCTTGCAGTTTCTAAAAAGATATCAGCAATTTGTTCCATACCTTCTTCTTGAGCTTTTTGCGCATAATACGTGTACTTGTTTCTTGCTTGTGACTCACCAGCAAATGCATCTTGTAAATTTTTTTCTGTTTTTGATCCTTTTAGTTCCATGTCGTTTCTCCTTTTTATTATTGACAATTCTTACAGATTCCTCGGAAAGTAATGTCATAGGAATGAATCGTATTTGCAATATTATTATCCTTTACTGTTGCAATCAAATGTTGATCATAATCCACATCCATATCAAATAGCTTTTGACACTTATCACACAAAAAATGATAATGTGGTTTACTCGTTTTGTCATAAAGCCATCGCCCATCTTTAAGCGCAACTTTTTGAATTTGGTTTGTTGCTTCTAAAATGGTCAAATTACGATACAACGTTGCAAGCGATATTTTTTTTTCATATTTATTAACGCCAATAAAAATATCATCCGCACTCTCGTGAGAAGCCATTTGTTGCATATAATCCATAATCATATCGCGTTGTTTTGATTTATGTAAAACCATAACTTTCCTCCAATCCTTAGAACATTTTTATTATATCATGGTCTATAAGCACTTACAAGAAGTAAGAATAATTCTTATTTCTAAATAAAAAATGTCATTTTCATGACATTTTAATATTCTTTAAAGTACTGAATTGCCAAACAACCAATTCCCGTATGTACAGAAACACTACTCACCAATTTCAATAGCTGCACCTTCGCTTCTGGAAAAAGCAGTTCAACTCTATGCAATAAATCTTTTCCAGCTTCTTCACTCGCAACATGAGCAACCGTAATGTTAAAATTTTTCCCCTTTGTAGCAATTTCTTCTTTCATCACTTCTAGGGTACGATCAAGGGCTCGTGACATAGTGCGAACCTTATCCAAAACATCAATTTTCCCACTAGTTTTCTTACCAATTTGCAAAATAGGCTTAATCTTCAACAATCCACCAAGGGTCGCTGCCAGAGGCGTTAGTCTTCC
This sequence comes from Breznakia sp., assembly GCA_047973225.1. Classification (GTDB taxonomy): domain Bacteria; phylum Bacillota_I; class Bacilli_A; order Erysipelotrichales; family Erysipelotrichaceae; genus JBKEBQ01. The sequence continues at coordinate 2,603 of JBKEBQ010000002.1, forward strand.
TCCACGCTTTAGATGTTGCAAATCATTCGGAATTAACAATGTATTGGTCGTATCACAAATTTTTTGTAAAACTGTCTTTATTTCTTCTATGCTTTTTTTCTCATCATAAAGCGCCTTCGCACGGATCAGCATATACTGCTCTACCACCGCTGTTACTTGGCAATCAAAGTGTGTAAATGCAATTCCTACATTATTTGCGACCATCTGCATAGCATCAATCGTGCCACTTAATCCTCGACAAATAGGAACGGCAAACACCATATCGTATCCTTCATCTTTCAATTTTTGAAATAATATTTCCATTTTTCCTAGTGGTGCAAGCGAAGTTTTCAGCAGTTTCCCTGCTTTCATTAATGCATTTACTTCATCAACGCTAATATCTTCATTTTCCAACTTTGATAGCGTATCATATGTTATCTGTAAAGGAACACTAAAGCAACCAGCACTTTCTATTTCGCTTATACTTAAACCGGTTCCACTATCACCAACAAATGCTATTTTCATCTTATCACCTATACTTTCTTAATATATTGAATGCCCATACACCCTAATCCAGTATGCACGGATAAGATAGGTGCAATAAATCCACGTATATATTCATTTTTAGGATACTTACTAAAATACAGATCTTCCAATTCTTTTACATCATCAGAACCCGTATGCAATATAGCAAGTACATAATCATCTCCAATACCTTCCTTTGACAATGTTTCAACCGCTAATTTCATTGCCTTTGACATTGTTCGCACCTTCGCAAACGTATCAATTTTCCCGTTACTTGCCTTATTTAAATTCAATATTGGCTTAATCTTCAACATACCACCCAGCGTTGCTGCAAGGGGTGTCAAACGCCCACCACGTTTTAGATGATGCAAATCATTTGGAATAATCAGCGTGTTGGAATGTGCAATGCTATTCTCAATGCGTTTACATATTTCATCAAGCGCCACTCCTTCATCAACCAAACGTTTTGCAGCTTTGCTTAAATACGCTTGAATGCCCGCCGTTGTATAGGTATCAAAGCTAGTAATTGGCATATCATTTTGTTCAGCTAACATGATGATGGACTGTGCTGTCCCACTCAGTCCAGGATTTAGTGGAATATTAATCACATGCTCATATCCTTGTACTTTTAATTCTTGAAACAGCGCCTCCATCATCCCCATCGGTGGCAAACTTGTTTTCAACATTTTTTCCTCTTTAATCATTTGAAAAACTTTCTCTGTCGAAACATTTTCACCATCGAGATACACATCATCTCCATCAATAATTTGTAGTGGTAAATAAAATATTCCCAAAGCATCTGCCTCTTGTTTGCTTAAGCCACCACCACTGTCGGTTAATACTGCAATTTTCATCAAGCTTTCTCCCTCTTTACCTTTTTAATGTCGATTGTACCGTGATACAACCAAGGCCCCCGTGACATGTAAGTACACTTGGTAACTCTAAGATTTCACATTCTATATCTTGAAATACTGCTTGCAAAAACTTTTTTGTCTGTTTTGCCCCAACCTCATTATTCGCATGTGAAACATACAACTTATGCGTTAACGCATTGATTTGTAATTGTTTAAATTTATCAACAATCAACTGTACTACTTTTCCCTCTGTTCTGGAAATTCCAAACTTATCTACACAACTTCCATCTTCTTTTAAATATAAAAGTGGTTTGATCTTTAATAAGGATGCCATATTGGCAGCAACAGGTGATATCCTTCCACCTTTTTTCAGTTGCGTTAATGTTTTCGGATAAAGGAAAGAAAATTGATTTTTAAATTTTAAATCTAGCATTGCTAAAATTTCATCAACTTCTGCATCCTGTTCAGCCATCTTTTTGGCTTCAATAGCAGCGTCTAAAATGGGAGCCCCAACACTTCGTGTATCAATCACGAAGGCATTATCCATCTGTAATTCCTTTTTCGCCAAATGCAAAGCTGACCATGTACCACTTAAATCTGATGAACAAGTAAGAATAAAAATAGCTTCATATGCTTTTTCTTTCCATGAACTCATAACCTCTTGTAAATAACCTACATTGGGCTGACTTGTGGTTGGAACTACTCCATTTTCCAATTGCGTATATAACTCTTCATTGGTTATTTCTACTTGATCTTTAAATTCTTTACCATTAATAACAATACTCAAAGGAATTAACTCCATTCCATATCGATTGGCAATCTCAAAATTTGTAGCACTTGTAGTGTCTACTACGATTACATAATTTTTCATATTAGAACTCCTAACTTTATTTCATTTTATCATATTGGTACTAAAATTGAAACCTTGCTACTCTTTTTAAAACACTATACAATGTAGGTATGTTTCGAATTAAAGAGAGCTTTGAACATTGTATTGAAATTGAGAAATCACGATTTATTTGTTATGTATATCGTGTTTTCAGTGAAGATGAAGCAAAACAGTTTCTACAACAAATAAAAAAGCTGCATCCTAATGCAACCCATTGGTGCTATGCTTTTGTAATTGGTGAACATAATGAGATACAAAGAAGCAATGATAACGGTGAACCCAGTGGGACCGCCGGTATCCCCATTCTTAACTCTCTAACAAAGAATCATATGCAAGACACACTTGCCATTGTCGTGCGTTATTTTGGTGGCATTAAGCTGGGGGCAGGCGGACTGATTCGTGCCTACTCAAAAAGTTGTAGTGAAACTCTCCACCTCGCCACGCACACAAAAATTGTTCATAGCAAACGCTATACCTACCAATTTGCTTATGATTTGATTGGAAAAATAGATTACTTTTTCCGCCAACAAAACATCGAAATCCTTGATAAAGTTTATAAAGATACGGTTGTATATACCTTTTTAAGTGTTGATGATATTCATAAAGATTTACAAGAACTAAGCAATGGCAGTGGTGTATTAACATTTCTTTGTGAAGAGCTTGTAGAAGTTACCATCAACAAAAACGAATAATTACATAAGGAGATACATTCTTTATAGTTGAAATACTTTTTTTAATACTTGCAACACGCCATCTTCTTCATTTGATGGACACATAAAATTGCTGACTTGTTTCACTTGAGAAACTGCATTTTCCATTGCATAAGAATACTTTACATTTTCCAATAATTCTAGATCATTATAATAATCCCCAAATGCCATGCTTTCATCTTTTGTTATTTGTAATCGTTCCTGAATTTTCTTCACCGCAAACCCCTTATGAATACCAGGCATTGTAATATCTGTCCATTCAACGGCGGATATTGTCACTTTCGCACGATCCAACATATGCTCTAATTTAGGATATGTATTTTCTTTAGCATCAATATCGTCATAAATGGTAACTTTGATAATTTCTTCATCGACACTCAACAAATCGTCTACATAAATAATTTCTGGATAATAATTACGAAGCGTACGATCGTGGTGTCTAGACCGATTAAGTGCATAGGCATTTTTCACCGTACACAATAAGGGATGATTGCTTGTATCGTCCATAGTGGCACGAACTGCTTCACGCACCCAATCTAAAGGCAATATCGATTTGTAAAGAATTTCTCCTTGATGATAGATGACTGCCCCATTATCTGCGATAAAGGTCGCATATTGCTGAAAGTTTGGAAATAACGTCTGTAGTGAAAGTAGTGGTCTTCCTGATGCCACCCCACATGCAACCCCTTTTTGATAAAGTTTTATGAACATATCTTCACTTTCTTTTGGCATTGTTTTATCCTCATGCAAAAGCGTCCCATCCATATCGGTAAATACTAATTTTATCATCTTGTCTCTCCTTCTTATGACATCTAATACGTTTTCTTATGTTTATAGGTTCTTCTATAAACATTTATATCTTTTGGTAACTATCCTTAGGTGTTCCTTGCATGTATCGCAATCTAATCTTTATCATCTTTCATGCAGCCCATTCTATCGTATACTTTGGTGTTATATACCTACACATAATAGCTATCTTGCAATTTTTTAACAATTACATTTTTTGTAATATTACACTAAAACCACAGATAACACCATAAAAACACTGTGTGATGCATATTTACACCACTTATGAGTAGCCTCGCAAATATATGACAGTTTTTATTCTAACGATTTACAATAGAAATTGCAAGCACCTAAAAAAAAAGCAATTCACCTCCTCCTCAATAGAGGCGATATGAACTGCTAATCCATGCTATAAGCTATTTTTCTTCCTCTGTCAGATCTTCATCACCACATGTATAGAAATTCCACATTCCCTTATATCCCGGTTTAAGTCCTTTATGTTTCGAACTATATTTCACTCGATATTTCCCACAGGGAAGATTGTTGTATATATCTTGCCCACCTTTTGTTTCATCGGGTTCTGTCAAGTTTCCTTTTATATCGCGCATCACATCCGAGTGATGCAATATAACCGGTTCATCTTGAGGAGCAGCCATCCAGACCCTAGATGGATCGATGTCTAGAGGGCGGTTGTCTCTTTCAAAACTTACCGCAAGCAAAATCAAGAGCACAACAATACCCGAAACCACCATTATTTTTTTTTCATGGTCTTCCCTCCTTTTTTTTGCTTTTTAATTACATCATTAAGATTGAAGAAAGCATCTAACAAGGCTATTTATTTTCGATCTGCACTAAGACTTATTTGGTACACCTGCGGCGCTGAGTGCGTATATCCATAGGCTTCTACACGTCCATTATGACGATATACTTTATATCGCTTGTAGATAATAACCTTGATTCTTTTATTAGCACGCAATCGTACAAACTTGTTTTTGGTGCGGTAATATTATATCCGGCACTACCAGATGATACTCGATGTCCAACACCTATCGAAACCCCAACACCAAATGCTGAAACACCAAATAATAAAGTTGTGGAGTTATAAGAATTCCCATCCATATAGCCGAACTCTCCTCCATGTTTACCAAAATTTACGCCGCCACTCGGCTGCCCAGCGACCACCTTAAAACCTGTCCATTTGTATTGCGTTTTAATCACTTTAATTTTCACATCATACCACAGTCCAGTGCGTGTTTTTCGTGCCACCTTTTGAACAAGCTCATTTTCATTTTTTTCTGTCTCTATCAATAATTGTGCGTCTGTCGCCCTACCTTCTACATCTATTGTGCTAATCCCTAAATAATCAGCACTCATTTCTGTCGGTTTTTCTTTCGCTAATAGTGCTGTAAGATGCAGTAAAGAAGTTAAAATTAATCCAAACACTAAGCATACATTCATAATTTTTTTCATGGTCCTTTCCTCCTTTTTATGACCACAAAAGAGCGCTTCTTTGTATTCATATTATATCAAAAAAATAATACAAACGTTTTCATTTTTTGTGTAAAATTTTCCTTTTTATCATCTTCAGCGACAGCCCAGTCCAAAGACAAGATCTATCTAGTTACATACCTTTATTTAAAACTACTTATAAGTTTTCTTATTACGTATTTTTACAAACTAATCGTTATTTTTATAAGCATAAAAACAAAAAAAGATGCAAATAATTTTCGATTTGCAAAACTTTTCATTTATCTCTTCTTAATCAAGAACCTATTTTCTTTTTAAGATTATGCTACTTGCACATAACGGAATTGGCAAAAGAGATACATAGTCCAAACCAAGTTATACATGCTACATAATCACTTAGGGATATAAGAAAATATAATGCATATATGACGAAATACATGGAGCAACAATGTAATTTTTTCACTATACGTCCTGCATATAAAAAGCAAACTTATGAGCTATGTCCACTAGCTTTCGTAAATGCAATTCAAAAATTTACACACCCTTCTTATCAAATCATGTTTTATTATTAAACTTTATTCATCTTTTGGAAATACAATCCCTGATTGCCTCCGCATTTCTGTCAAAACTTTATGAATCGCTAAAGTTGTTTCAAATGGAACACTGCTTGATTCTATTTCACCATTTTCTAAGTGTTGCATCATTTCGCTTATTTCATAACTGAAATTTTCTTGTGGTTTCATCCCCAATTCTTGTAATGTTCCGCCTAAGCGATCCTTAAATATTACTTGTTGGGGTTGACTCGCTTGATCAATCAACAACTGCCCCTTCTCTCCACATATTTCACAGACACCACTTGTATCACTGGCCTTTGAATAATTCAAGCTGACAAGAAACCCATCATACTTAAAAATGCTCGATCCCGCTACATCACTCCCTGTATCTAATAATGAGGCTGCACTTAGTATTTGCTTAGGAAGTCCAAATAATCCAACACAAAAGGCAACCAAATACACACCCAAATCCATGGTTGCACCGTTAGATAACTCTTTACGAAATGTCGTTGGATTTTCACCTTTTAAATAGGCATCATATCTTGAAGAATATTTTGAAAAATTCAAATTCACTTGTTGTATTTTTCCCACCAAAGATAGCTTTGTTTTCAATATTTTATAATTAGGATTATACAAAGGAATCAACCCTTCCTGAAGATAGACTTTGTATTCCTTCGCTAACCTAATAAGCTCTTCCACTTCTTTCTCATTACTAGCTAGCGGTTTCTCACAAAACGTTGGTATCTTTTTACGTAAGAAAAAAGTCGCAATTTCAAAATGGATACTATTTGGTACGGCAATATATACCCCGTCAATCAAATCAGCTTCATACATCTTTTCATAGTCATCAAAATAATAAGGAATTTCATGCTTTTTGGAAAATGTCTTCGCTTTATCCTCAAATATATCGCAAACTGCAACTACCTCGCATTCCTTAACTTCCTGCGCACCATTCATAAAAAAATCTGATACAAAATTTGTTCCTATAATACCAAATCTCATACTAAGTCCTCCTGTTTTTCATACAATTTTATCATATATATTTCCACGAAAAAAGACTGCCCTTATTTTCGACAGTCTTTTTCTTTGTAAGCTTATTAAATAGCTTCTTTTGCCAAAGCAGCTAAACGACGATAACGTTTTTGTGCATCTGCTTTTGTTTTTGCAAAAGATTCATACGCACTCTCACCTTTGATTTTGGTAAGTTGCGCAAATCTTGTTTCAGCCATTAAGAAGTCTTGGAACACATCAAAATTAGGCTCTTTAGAATCAATCACTAGTGGTTTTTCTTCATTACGTGGGTCATAGCGATACAGTGTCCAATATCCGCATTCTACAGCTCTTTTTTGTGTTGTTTGATGATTCGCCAATCCACCCTTAATACCATGTTCAATACATGGCGAGTAAGCGATAATGATTGATGGTCCATCATAACTTTCAGCTTCCTTAAATGCTTTGATCGTTTGTACACGATTTGCACCCATTGAAATACTTGCAACATATACATGACCATAAGCCATCGCAATTTGCCCTAAATCTTTCTTAGATGTTGCTTTACCACCTGCCGCAAATTTCGCAATCGAAGCAGCTTGTGATGCTTTTGATGATTGCCCACCTGTGTTTGAATATACTTCTGTATCAAGAACCAATACATTCACGTTTACATCATTTGCAAGTACATGGTCAAGTCCACCGTAACCGATGTCATATGCCCATCCATCTCCACCAACAATCCAAACTGATTTTCCAACTAAATCACGTTCTTTATCCAACAATACTTTTACCTTGTCGTTTTTAGAAGCTTTTACAAGTGAAACAATAGCATCTTTAAGTTCTCTTTGAACTTCACGATTTTGATTGTTTTCAATATATTTTGTAAATACTTCTTTCAACTCAGGCTCTACAGCATCCAAGTTTTTTTCCATAATATCTAAAATTTCAGCATCTTTGAATGTTTGTGCTAATGCCATACCATATCCATACTCAGCATTATCTTCAAACAATGAATTTGCCCAAGCAACACCTTCATTATTTTTATCATTCGCAAATGGTGTTGATGGCGTTGAACCACAGTAAATAGAAGAACATCCTGTCGCATTTGCAATCATCATATCTTTACCAAACAATTGTGCTGCTAAACGATAGTAAGGCGTTTCCCCACAACCTGGACATGCTCCACTCACTTCAAAATAGTGAGGTTCAAATTGCGATTCTTTAATAATATTTGCTGTATGATATCCCGTTTTATTTTCAACTTCTTTATATAAATAGTCAGCCAATGGTGCTTCCCCAATAACTTCTTTAATTGCTACCATTTCAAGGGCTTTATTTCCAGCTTTTCCAGGACATTCTACAACACAAAGTCCACAACCTACACAGTTGTCTGGTGACACTTGAATGCGATATTCAAATTCTTCACAACCTTTACCCATCGCTTTGATTGTCGCAAAGTCTTGTGGCGCATCTTTTACTTCTTCCCCCGTCAACATAAACGTACGAATTGTAGCATGTGGACATACAAAGGAACAGAATCCACATTGAATACAGTTTTCAGGAATCCATTTTGGTACTTCTGTTGCAATCGCACGATGTTCATCATATGCGATATTATTACGCATCGAACCATCTAATAGATTACCTTTCATAAATGCTGATACTGGTAAATCATAACCTTCTAACATATTAATCGGTGTAACGTGTTCATCAAAGTATGCGTCACCGCTTAATTTACGTTCCATGTTGTAACTTAAATCAGCCCACTTAGGGTCCACTGTAACTTCAACAAGTCCAGCTTTTCCTGCGTCAATCGCTTTGTAGTTAAGTTCCACAACTTCATCACCTTTTTTACCATATGATTTCTTAGCTGCTTCTTTCATCAATTTTACAGCTTCATCATACGGCATAATTTCTTCATTTAATGCAAAGAATGCTGATTGAAGAATGGTATTTGTTCTTCTACCCATACCAATGTTAGCTGCTATGTCCGTTGCATCAATGATATAGAATTTTGCATGCTTTTTCGCCAATTGCGCTTTCAAACGATTTGGCATATGCTCCATAATTTCTTCAGGTGTAAATGTTGTATTCAACAAGAATGTTCCATTTTCTGCCAATGATTTACATAAATCATATTTCATCAAATAAGAATCCAACGAACATGAAATAAAGTCTGCATTGTTTACATAATATGTTGAATGAATTGGCGATTTCCCAAAACGTAAATGCGAGCGTGTTGCTCCACCAGCTTTTTTAGAGTCATATGCAAAGTAGGCTTGCGCATATTGATCTGTATTATCACCAATGATTTTAATTGCATTTTTATTTGCAGAGACAGTACCATCTGATCCAAGACCCCAAAATAAACATGAAGTGTAGTCACTTACAACCCTAAAGTCTTTATCTTCTGCTAATGATAAATTGGTAACATCATCTTCAATACCGATGGTAAACTCTTCTTTTGGTGCATCTTTTTTCAGTTCATCATAAACCGCTTTAATTTGTCCTGCGGTTGTATCTTTTGAACTCAAACCATAACGACCACCAATAATCGTAAGATCTTTTTTATCTCGACATGCATGAACTACATCTAAATATAATGGCTCTCTCGCCCCAATTTCTTTTGTACGATCAAGTACAGCAATTTTCTTAACCGTATCAGGCAATACTTTAAACATGTAGTCAGGTGCAAAAGGACGATATAAATGTACTTTTATCAACCCTACCTTTTCTCCAACAGCAGTAAGTGCATTGATAGCTTCTTTGATCGTTTCTGTAGCAGAACCCATTGCCATTATAACGTGTTGTGCATCTGGTGCACCATAATATGTAAATGGTGCATAATCTCTTCCTGTATGTTTTGAAACAGCAACCATATATTCATTCACAATATCTGGAATTTTTGCATAGTGTTCGTTTTGCGCTTCTCTTCCTTGGAAATAAATATCATCGTTTTCAGCACCACCACGTGTCACCGCATTGGTATGCGGGTTTAATGCATTGGCTCTAAATTTTTCCAGTGCTTCGTTATCTAATTGACTTCTTAAGAAATCATAATCCATAACTTCAATTTTTTGAATTTCATGACTTGTTCTAAATCCATCAAAGAAATGGATAACAGGAATACTTGCTTTAATCGCTGTTAAATGTGCAACTCCACCTAAATCCATTGCTTCTTGCACAGAGTGCGAAGACAAAAGAATAGCCCCCGTTTGACGACAAGCATACACATCTTGATGATCGCCAAAAATACTCAACGCTCTTGTTGCTAATGATCGCGCAGCAACATGGATAACGCCAGGTAATAATTCTCCTTGCATTTTATAAATGTTAGGAATCATCAACAACAACCCTTGCGACGCTGTAAACGTCGTTGCTAATGTCCCACCTTGTAGTGCCCCATGAACTGCCCCAGCAGCTCCACCTTCTGATTGTAATTCACTAACTTTAACTCTTTGTCCAAAAACGTTTTCACGCCCTTGTGTAGACCAAGCATCTACTGACTCCGCCATTGGTGAACTTGGTGTGATTGGATAAATCGCAGCAATTTCACTCAGCGCATAAGAAACGTGCGCAGCAGCAGTATTTCCGTCCATTGACATGAACTTCTTTTCCATGAAAAAGACCTCCTTTATGTTTTTTCCAACATTCTTATTATATATCTTTACCACCATAATGAAAAGGATAATTACAGAAAAATCAATGTAAATTATATTTTTCACAAAAAAGCAAGTATTTTTTGTATACTTGCTTACTTTTCTATTTCAATTCATTATTTTATTCATTTTTATATCACTGTAAGTCTACTATTATCTTTAATTTCATTTAAAACTTCTTCTTGTACCACATACAACCCTCTTGATAAACTAGCTCCCACACTTAGTGCCAACATCATCTGCGCAAAGCTTTGTAAGTCCTCTGCCTTTTCGTAACATGCTGCAGCTCCTGCAAGCATCGCTCCTAGATAATCTCCATCTTCATACACACGCTCACTTTTGGTGTATTCTACCTTACACAGCTTCTTATCTATGACGATCAACATCTTATGTGCATGCATACTCACAACTATGATTTTAGCAAGGTTTGCATACTCTGCAAGAATCGATACAATATCCGTCTCACGTGCATACTCCATGTTGTGATCATCCATTATTTGTTGTTTTGATAACAATAAAACCTCACATTTTTTCTTCCTCAATACCTCATGATACACTGTGGATAACGAACAAATTAGCACTACTTCTTGATTGTATAGATGCGCATACATATGTGAAAAAAGATCGATATCCATTTGTCCTACTCGCTCACAAAGCACAACAACATCCTGTGTTTCTATATGCGCCTGCACATACGATGTATAAATTGCTTGCTCATTTCTCGAAATGGAATACAGTGGGTCTTGATAAAAGTTAAACTTTTCGTCATCCACAATAAAACATGTGGCAACACTTGTTTGCACATTAGACTCTAATACATGCATGTCTGCCTTCGTTCCCGTAAAACGACGCGCATTCTTTCCAATCATAATATAAAGTTTTGCATCTGTATCTAGCAAATGCATATGTGAAAAACACGTCAATGCTTCATTTCCCAATACATATGTAATCTTTATCGGCTTAAAATTTCCATCTTCGTTTTGTGCATAAACACGTTTTTCAACATAGGGATAAAACCCAATAATGTGTATCATATTATCACCTGCTATCTTTCATATATAGTATATCATCTTCTTGATTCACCAACAAAAAATATACCTTTTAACACTGTCTTTACTTTTTAGTGTATCCAATACAACGCAGTATGTACCTAAAGCATAATATTTTCTACTATCACAGCAAACCCTTTGTGCTGCCAGGTATAATCGTTATTTCAAAAATGAATAGATACTACACCCAAGCCCATCCTTACAAAAATCAACCACTACGCATATGTTTTGATGCGTGCATTACACCCAAAAATTGTTTAGGGCTACAGTTCATATATTTTTTAAACACAACACTATAATATTTGTATTCACTAAATCCCACCATTTCTGCAATATCAACAAGTTGTGTTTTTCCCTCTTTCAATAGATCGATCGACTTTTGAATTCGATAACGATTTAAATATTCAATAAACGTCAACTTTACACTTTCTTTAAACCGCTTACTAAGTAACGACTCACTGTAATTGAGCGCTTTACACAAATCTTCTATCGTTATTTTTTTTGCGTAATGTTCATCCACAAAACCAAGCATTTTATCAACCAAAATATTAGAATCAATGTGTATCTCTAACAAATTGATCGCAATCAGATCTTTTTTGCTTTCTTTGATTTTGGCATATGTTTCCATCAATTCTCGCTGCGCAATCGCCTGCAATAAAGCTTCTTCTAATTCCTTCGCATCAACAGGCTTTAAAACATAATCGCTCACACCAAAACGCACCGCTTTTTGCGCATATCGAAAGTCACTATACCCAGAAATTATAATACATGTATAATTTTGCGTAATGGTTTCTTCAATCATCGCAAGTCCATCCATATATGGCATATTAATATCCGTAATCACAATATCTGGTTTGTGCTTTCGAATCATTTCCATCCCTTGTTTTCCATTGCTAGCTTCACCAATCAGCATACACTTATGTTTTTTAAAATCAATTAATGAAATCAAACCTTTACGGATAATATTTTCGTCTTCAACAACCAATACTGTATACATTTCAATGACCTCCATGTTTAATGCTTATCAAAATACTTGTTCCCATATTTTTCTCACTAACAATATCCAGAAAACTATCATTTGCATACATCAAAAACAATCGACGATTTATGTTATAAAGACCAAACTTCGTTTGGTTGTTAATGGGATTTTTTAAATTCTTACAAATTTCTTTTAATTGTTTTTCTTCAATCCCCAACCCATTATCGTGAACTTCAATATATATGTGCTGCATATTCATATATATCAAAATATCAATTTTTAAGTATTCTTGTTTGATATAGCCATATTTTATACTATTCTCTACCAATGGTTGTATCAACAGCTTCGGTACTAAAACATCTTTGCAATTTTCATCTAAAAAAAGATTTACTTCCAAGCGATCTTTATATCGATATTTCATAATTTCAAAGTATTGATTCACAAATTCTACTTCTTCTTCCAAGCATACTTCATTCATTGCATGGTTAACACTATAACGTAATATTTTGGTTAACATTAAAATCAGCTCACTCGCCTTCAGTGGATCACTTTGAATGGTGAAGCGAATCGTTTCAAGTGTATTGTATATAAAGTGTGGATTCAGCTGCGCTTCCAATTGCTTAATTTCACTCATTTTTCGGCTCAATTGAAGCTCTGTATTTTGCGATGCAATGGTTTGTATAGCAACAACCATATCATTTATATCATTTGCTAGATTTTCGAATTCATCCTTGGTATCCATATCAATTCGATGCGATAAATCCCCTGCTTTAATGAGCTCTACTTCACTCATCAACATTTCAATACTTGCCACTCTATTGGCAACAAGCAATCTATTTTGTCTTCTTAAAATCCACCAAGTCATAAGAAAAAACATGGTGAACAATACAACCCCAAAAATATAGGAAGTTATGAATGCATTTAAATTTATAACATTCAATATGTATAAACTTATCTTCGCATTACGATACCTATCAATACTCACAAATATAAAATTGTTATTTTCATCTTTTTTTATTCCTGAATCTTGATACTCTTCTTTTAATCTTTTCAAGCTGCCACTCACAAACTCGGTAGAATTTGTTGATAAAACATTTGAAAATTTATCAAATACTGCTGTCTTATAATAGTTATCAGAAATTAAGGTATTGAACGATGCATAGCTATACACATAAGATACATATCCTATTAATTGCGTATTATCGTATAAACCAGAAGTAAAGATTAAAGAAGTGTTCGCATTTGACAAGCGTACTACATCAACGGTATATGTTTCATATGCTAAAATCTCCTTATCAATATTGCGATATTTATTTTTCAACATCCGCGTTTGATTTGCTGGATAGGTTGAAAAGACAATATCAGAATCAATACTACTTAACAGCATTTCTGCACTTAATGATGTTTGATTGTTGTAACTATAAAAACTTTGATATACTCTTTCCTCATTATTTTGGTGTTTTACATAATCAATATAATTTTGGTTCTTCTTTGTAATCGAAATAGCATTTTCGTAACTTGAAAATATTTGATCAAATATTTGTTTTGTGTGCTCTACCGATTCAACAACACTGCGATTCACACTCATCGCATCAACCAAAAGAATCGCGATGGTAAACACAACAAAAAAAACAACCATAATTCGGTTTAAAACTTTGCGTAAATCTTCATTTAAATTTTTTCTAAATTGCTGCATATTTCCCCTCAAATTCATAAAAAGGTGTCTGCAGACACCTAAATTGTTACATTATCACTTTTCGAAATCTTCATAAAAATCAACAGCGACAAAACCGTTAATGTCGTTAATATTGCTGCAAGCGCTGCGGCAACACCATAGTTACCACGAATAACCTGCTGATAAATCGAAATTGTCAATGTTTGTGTTTTCACCGTATATAATAACACAGCGGTTGACAATTCTGAAATCATCGTTACCCAACTTAGAATGGCACCTGCAATAATGCCATTTGCCATCATCGGAACCGTTATCAAGAAAAAGGTCTTCATTTTTGAACTTCCCAAACTTAAGGCAGCTTCTTCAATGCTCATCGGAATCTGTTGTAGTGTAGCCGTTGATGATCGAATCGTATAGGGAAGCCTACGAATTACCAAGGCTACAATCATAATACTAATGGATCCACCAATCGCAAGGATGCCCGTACCCATGATCCCCGTATTAAATGCTGTCAATAAAGCAATTCCTAAAACCGTCCCAGGGATGATATAAGGCACCATGGAAACAACATCAATTGCCCCTGTTGCAAGATTTTTTCTCCGCGTTGTCAAATAAGAAATCAATACTGCAAGTAAAATAATGATAACCAAGCTAATTCCCGGAATCATAATTGTATTTTGAATCGAACTACCAAGTCTTGAAAATGCTGTTCGATAAGAATCAAACGAATATCCTTCCACAAAAATTTTCCCTCTTGTATTTAAAAACGATGTATAAATGACATACGCCTGTGGCAAAATCGCGATAGCAACAATTCCATACGAAAATATATACGCAAGAATTCCCGTTCTTTTTTTTGTAAAGTCTTTTTCTACGATAGGATGTAGCGCATTCATTGAAAAATTTTTACGATTTGCGATCCATTTTTGAATCAAGAATACAAACGTTGTAATGAATACTGCTATAATCGCGATTGCTGCGGCAAAGCCATCATCACCACTTATTTCGCCTAAAAATTCTGTAAAAATTAAGACAGGAAAGGTTCGATACCCTTCGCCAATTAACATCGGTGTTCCAAAATCAGCAAGTGCTCTCATGAACACCAATAACATTGCAGCAAGCAGTGTTGGCATGATAAGGGGAATAATGACTTTGAAAAATCTTTTTATACCTGTACATCCCATATTCTCACTTGCTTCAACTAAAGAGTTATCAACATTACGTAAAGCCCCTTGCACATACAAGAAAACCAACGGAAATAATTGTAATGTAAAAACTAAAAGAATACCACCAAATCCATATATGTCGGGTGTTTGTATCCCGATTGCGGAACTAAGAAAATTGGTTATGACGCCATTTCTTCCCAGCAACAATATCCATGCATATGCGCCAATAAAAGGTGCAGACATCGATGCAATAATAATTAAAACACGTAACATTTTTTTTCCTTTAATCCGATACACCGTAAACAAATATGCCAACGGTGTGCCTACCGCAATCGACAATACCGTAGCACACAAAGAAACCTTAAAACTGTTCATTAATGTGTCAAAATAATACGATTGTGAAAAGAATTTAGTGAAATAATCTAGTGTGAATTGATGGTTACTCTTATCTACAAATGCCTGTAACAATAATTTTCCTACTGGATAGATCAAGAAAACAGCATATAATAAGATGACAACAAGGGTTACTGCTTTCCAAGGATCAAGTTTGAATTTAGCCTTCATTTAATCAACCTTAGAAAAGTTCAAATTGCCCGTTTTATCGAATACATTAATTTTGTATTCTTTAATACGAAGCACAACTTGACTGCCTTTCTCTACCCTGTTTTTTATATCCGATTCACTTACTACTTCAATGGTTTCTCCACTTTTAAGTTTACAGTAATAATGTGTATGCAAGCCAAGAAAAATATTATCAACGACTTCTGCTATAATTCCATCTTGTGATCCTGATTTCATGATTTCAAATTCTTCAGGACGCACAGAAACTTGCACTTCTTGCTCTTGATCCGTATTTACATGTATCGAAAAGGCTGCTTCATTTTCTAGTGAGAGACTCATTTTCCCATCTTTTTTCTGCAACCTCCCTTTCAAGATATTTGTGCGCCCTATAAAGGTTGCAACAAATACATTTTTTGGTCGATGATAAATATCTTGCGGTGTCCCTAGATGCTGTATGACACCCTCTTTCATAATGGCCACTCGATCACTTACCGCCATCGCTTCTTCTTGATCATGTGTTACATAAACGGTCGTGATGCCAACTTCTTTTTGGATTTGACGGATGGCTTCACGCATTTCAATTCTTAATTTGGCATCTAAATTACTCAAAGGTTCATCCATCAATAAAACATCCGGCATAATGGCCAATGCTCTAGCTAAAGCTACGCGCTGTTGTTGTCCACCGGATAGCTTTTCTGGCAATCGATCTTGATAAGCATCTATTTTCATAAGCTTTAAAAACTTATCTGCAGATTCTTTAATTTTATCTTTTGATAATTTTCTTTGCTTCAACCCAAACTCAACATTTTGTCGTACACTAAGGTGTGGAAATATTGCATAATTTTGAAACACCATGCCAATATTTCTTTTACTTGGTTCTTTGTCATTGATTCTCTCATCATTAAAATAAAAGTCTCCGCCTTCAATGGTATTAAACCCCGCAATCATTCTTAATAATGTCGTTTTTCCACATCCTGAAGGCCCCAATAACGTGAAAAATTCACCATCGTTTATCTCCACATCAAGATCGGGGATAATAACATTATCCCCATATCTTTTCAGTGCATGCGTAATTGAAATTCTACTCATCCTATACTCCTATCTATTTACTTATTTTGAAGAAATTCTAGTGAAAATTTCTTTATATCTCTCCACAATTTTTTCTTTGTTTTTTAATACATATTCTGTGTCTTCTTTTACAGTTTTAATATCACTCATAGGTTTCATTACATCCCCCATCTTTACGTCTTTTAAAACTGGGCGGTTGGTTGTGTTTTCACCTAAATAATCTTGACACTCTTTTGATTGAATAAAATCAATGAATTTTTTTGCTGCTTCTTCATTATTACAATTTTTGATAATTCCTGCTCTCGCTGGTAAAAACACAACACCTTCCTCTGGGTACACGACTTCCACGGGAGCACCATCACGAACAAGGGTTACCGTAGGATCTTCATAGGATAATCCAACCACCATTTCTCCATCTGCAACTGCTTTATAGACAGATGATGAACTTGATGAAATTTTACCATCAATATTACTAAATAAATCTTCTACATACTTCCAAGCCACATCACTTTCATATCCACCATTATCAATTAACATATTTGTTAGTTGTGCAAAAGAGCTTGATGAACTCGTTGGATCTCCAGTCGCAATTTTTCCCTTTAACTTTGGATTTAATAAATCTGCATAAGATGTAATCTTAATATCACCAATTAAATTTTTATTCACAATTAAATTACTTCCATCCAACGTATAAGCGGATGCAACTTTAGAAGTATTTTGATATTCTTCAATTACATTTTTATCGTTTTCACTAACGTACTCTTGGAATAAATCAGCATTGGGTAAATAATGTGTATCTTGTCCTCCCCACATAACATCAGCAACAGGATCTTCTTTTTCTGCTTGCAATTTTTTGATACTTTCTCCAGTTCCCACTTGTTGTAACTCTACCTTAATTCCTGTTTTTTCTTCAAATGCTGGAATTACTGCTTCTACTAGCCCTTCAGAGTTTGGCGAATAAATAACCAACGTGTCATTTTTCTCCTCATTAGAGCCTCCACAAGCTGTTATTGTAATCAACAACATAGCAACTACGGAACCCATCAAAATATTTTTAATTTTCATATGTTTAAATCTCCTTTCAATATGAATTTTATAAATATATGATATATAAATATTTATGATTATAAAACCAATGATTCCACACATTTTTCTAAAATTCTCCACTTTCTCACTCCGTATGTTATTCTATAACTTAAAAAAACATTAGTCTTGCTGCTTCAATTAAGGTTTTTGATAAAGTCCACATAATTGTGTAAAAGTAAAAAAGTCATAGAAGACTCTGTTATGATGTTAGTGATAAACAAACACATAAGGAGTCTTCTATGACTCGATTAAATTTTACTTTAGAAACAACAGATATTCAATCCATTATTGACAATAGTGGTGCAAATGAGGTCGCGAAACAAATGTTGACTGTTCTTTTTAACCAATTAATGGAAAAACAAAGAGATGA
>JBKEBQ010000005.1:0-25060 GCA_047973225.1 Breznakia sp.
ATGAAAAAGCATACATGAATGTTTACGAAGGCTAAAGCGGAGAAGATATTGAATATCATAGAAGGAAATCCAACGCCATATAATGCTGAGTTGATAATAGAAGTAATTGACGATATTTATAGTAAGGAAGAAAGAATAAAAAAAGTAGAAAGTAGACTAGAAAAACTTATTGAGCAGACAGGCTATAAACTTACAACAATACCAGGAGTAAGTATAGCAACAGCAAGTATGTTAATATCGGAGATTGGAGATATTAACAGATTTAAAAATGATAACAAGTTAGCACCAGTAGCGATAGGGAGTGCTGGGAAAAACACAATGAGTCACTCCAAGAGTGGGAATCGAATATTAAGGTCAACCATGTATTTTTTAGCAGTGGGAATGATATCGACAACCGTACATAAAGAAGCAAAACAGCCATATTTTAGAGATTACTTTTTAAATAAGACACAAAACGGTAAAACAAAACAACAGGCATTGTTATGTATAACTAGACAACTCATTAGAGTTATCTATTCTATGATGAAGTATAAAAGAGAATGGAGACAACCTGAGTATAAGTAAAAGTACGAAGTAGAAGTTAAAGAAATATCTAATTCAAATTAGCATTATGATATAATGGAAAAGAATTGAAATGCCTGTAACGTCTACTTATGGGTAGGGGAGAAACATTTTTGGACAGGGTTCGGGCAGAGTTAAGGGAGCTAGTGGAGCTAAACCTAAAACCAAAGTAGAAATTCTCGCAGAAAATAAAGTTAAAGGACGAGCCTTTGAAGTAGAAAAAGGAAATGATTTAAAAAAGATTGCTAGTAGTGTTGAAGAACAAACTACTGTAGTAACTAAAGATGGGACAAAGATTAGAGTTAATGCAATGGGCTATAATAAAAAGACGGGTGGGTTGATAATACAAGAGTATAAATCTTCTGTGAAAGCACCTCTGACAACAAATCAAGAACTAGGGTTTCCCCAAATAAAGGATAGTGGAGGACTAGTTTTTGGAAAAGGAAAAGGGGTCTTTAAAGGAGGATTTGAAATACCACCTGGAACTATAATAAAAGTAATTCGTCCCCAATAGGGTTAGAGGAAAAACAAGTGAAGGTAACTAGAAAAGAACTAGATAGACATATTAAGGTTGCTGTAAAAGGTATGTTAAAGGAATACGGATATAAAATGCGTAGTAGTATGTTATATAAAAAGAGTGGCGATTATTTTATTTCGATTCTCTTTGTAGCAACAGATATAAATAACAATGAAATTAATGCTGTAGGAAAGGTTAAACCATATTTTTTAGACGATGTTTTTTGGGACGTATTTCAAATGTCTGAAAATATGGATGAACCGATGAGCTTACGTGCTAATGGTGCATTTACTGTAAAAGGATTACAAGTCTGTAATCAGCATAAGGAGATTGAAAGTTATGATGAGGTAGAAGGGTATGTAAAAGAATTATTGAGAGAATGTACTGAAGAAATAAAAGCTGTTATTAGCCAATACGGTACGGAATTTAGAAAGTTTATCAGTTATTCTAAAAACATAAAAAAAACAGTTTTATATAATTCCAAATTAGTTGAGATGTTGCTAGAAATAAAGGAAAAGAATTATGTAGTCGCTAAAAATTTAGCTGGCATGAAATAGAACATCAGCGTTATGGGAATCTGAAGAATCAAGGTAAAGATATTTATGAACATATAGTGTATTTTTGCAAAGAGAAGGAGGTATAAAATGTCAATTGTAGATTTGGATAAAGTCGATGCTGTTGGGAAAGACAAAAATGAAAAGACATTGAGACTAATGATTGCTGACCATCTTGATTGGGAACATGAGGGTATACATCTTGAAATACTTCAAGATAAAATAAATATGTATCTTCAATATATTGAAAACAAACAATATGCTGAAACGTATCAAGATGAGTTTTCAAAATTTTATATTGATATTCATTTTAAAGAAAACATTACAGAAAAATGTGTTGATTTTTTGAGAGTGGTTGCAGAGCAACTAAAGTCAGAAAATATATTTATCAATATGCATTTTGAATAATACACTTTAAATGTATGAAATAATGTAAGAAAAATTCAAATATATCATGATTAAAATAAGGCACTCTTTGCAACGTAGTAAAGCATTTGATTTATATTAATGCTTTAGCGTAAAGAGTGCTTTTTATTATCCACAAGTACACATAAATAAGAACTTCCATATTTTGTCATTGAAGAATGTAATTCATCAATGACAATATTAGTAGGAAGTTTTAGTCTAGGAAAGTTAACGAAACTATCAAAGTAACATTGAACTAATGTAGTAGAGACATGATTATGTTGTGCAATATCTTTGTAGGATAAATGAAGATTACCAAGTTCTTTCATAATATTCATTATCGTCGCATAGCTAGTAGTGAAACCCGAAAAGGTAAAAGAGTTATCTTCAGAAAATGTTTTCGCGCAAGATTCACATCGAAAGCGTCTAGCATTCCAAATAATAAAACCATCAAAGTTCTTAATGATAGAGTGTTTAATTTTTTTCTTAAGAAAGCCATGAGAAACAAGGTTATTAGAACCACAGTAAAGACACTCAAATATACTTTTTTAGTGTAATAAAATAATTAATCTGAAGATGTTGGGATACACTTGAACAGATTCAATATCCTCACTGGTAATATTAAGTAAGGATGTGATAAACTCATTAATAGGAATTATATTCCTCCTTTCGTAAATGCTCTTCTGCAAAATTAGCATATCACGAAAGGGCTTTTTTATAGAATGAAGGAAATATCCACACGAAAAAGTGGGCTTCTTAAAGAGTATCCACAAACACTTGGTATTTTATAGCGCCTGTAAAAAAAGTGTTGGATTTCCAGCACTTTCTAAGACTATTTTAGAAAAGGAGTTTCTATGTTGAACGGATAAAGTGGATCGCTTCATAAAGAGCATTCCATTGCATACACTTTAATAAGCATTTTTTTATAAAAATGCATTTGTATATAAAAAAGTAGATAGTAGTACGACCTATCTACTTTGATTTATTATCTGTTCCTACTGTTTATGATTTAAGCTTCTTGGGAAATAGGTTTTTTTAGAATTCCTAATAACACAGCACCTAAAAAGGTTCCTGCTAAAAGTGCGATCAAATAGAATACGGCATTTCCGACAACTGGGAATACGAAGATCCCACCGTGTGGTGCCATTAATGTACAACTAAAAGCGATGGATAACGCTCCTGCAAGTGCTGATCCTGCAATACATGAGGGAATGACACGAAGAGGATCACTTGCCGCAAAGGGAATTACGCCTTCGGTAATAAAAGATAATCCCATAATAAAATTGGTTGGTCCGGCTTTTCTCTCTTCTAATGTAAAACGGTTTTTAAAGAGAATGGTTGCGAGTGCAATGATACAGGGCGGAACCATGCCCCCAATCATTACAGCCGCCATAATTTCATAATTTCCAGAAGCAATACTTGCCGTTCCAAAGACATAAGCGGCTTTGTTTACTGGTCCACCCATATCCACCGCCATCATTGCGGCAACAAGAGCTCCTAAAATGAATAAACTTGTTCCACTCATGCTTGTTAAGCCATTATTAATGAGTGTATTGAGCTCACCAACGGGAGGTTCAACAACATATGTCATTAGTAACCCAATCGTCAATATCCCAAAAACAGGAATAATTAAAATAGGAATCAAACCATCTAAGCTTTGTGGCAAGTATGCGCATGCTTTTTTTATCAGGATAACAAGGTATCCTGCAATAAATCCTGCTACGAGTGCACCAAGGAAACCAGAGGTTCCTGATGCTGCTAAAGATCCACCAATGAAACCAACGGCCAATCCAGGACGATCAGAAATTGACATTGCAATAAATCCAGATAAAATAGGTAACATAAAGCCAAAGGCAATGCCCCCAATGTTTTTGAAAGTGGCAGCTATAGGCGTGATACTACCAAAGCTTCCTTTATCTTCTGCATTTAAGGCATTCATGTCTACGTTGAGTCCATCAATTAAGAATGCAACAGCGATCAGAATTCCTCCCCCGACAACAAAGGGTAACATATGACTCACGCCATTCATCAAGTGTTTGTAAATGGAGCGAGTAATACCGCTTTTGTTGCTTGCTACATTTGATTCTAGTTTCTCATTGTTATTATAGATTGCTACATTTTCGTTTTCTGCTCTATCTAGTAAATCGTCTGCTTTGGAAATAGCTTCTGACACCGATGTTTCTATTACTTTTTTTCCATTGAATCGTGTCATCGGGACATTGGTATCAGTGGCGACAATGATTGCTTTTGCATGTTTAATTTCTGCACTGCTTAAGGTGTTTTTGGTACCGCCAGAACCACGTGTTTCTACTTTGATTTGTACACCTTTTTTTTCAGCGGCTTTTTCTAATGCTTCTTGTGCCATATACGTATGAGCAATTCCAGTAGGACAAGACGTAACTGCTAAATAGTCAATATGTCCACTCGTTTGGACCTTTTTCTTTTCAACTTCACCTTGTTTGATGATTGTTAAAAATTCTTCTTTGGATTTCGCATGTACTAAAGCTTCAACAAAAGCCTCATTCATAAGTAATGCAGATAGTTTACTCAACATTTTCAAATGTGCCTTGTTTGCGTCAGCTGGCGCGGCAATCATAAAGGCAAGACGCACCGGTTTTTGATCGAGTGCATCAAAATCCACTCCATTCTTACAAACAACAGCACTTAATCCAGCCTTTTTTACTGCGCTAGAAAGACCATGAGGAATTGCGATGCCATTTCCAATGCCGGTTGTTCCTTGTGCTTCTCTTTCCCACACAGCTTCTTTATATGCATTTGCATCCTTTAATTTATCACCTTTCTCCATCAATGATACAAGCACATCCATCATCTTTTCTTTTGAGGTTATCTGTGATTGTAAATCAATACTGTCTACATCTAAAACATCTGTAATTTTCATCTTCTCATCCTTCCTTTACGGTACTTAATACCGTGTCTTTTAATGCTTCAATATCATTATAAGATGCTAATGGAGTAAGAAATGCACTCGCACTCCCCGCACATACGCCATACACAAATGCATCTTTATAATTATGACGAATCATGTAACCATGTAAAAATCCGGCTACCATAGAATCTCCTGCTCCAACAGAATTCACAAGTTTTCCCTTTGGTGCCGTAGCTTCATATGTTTTTTTATTTTCATCCAAAAGAATCGCACCTTCTTTCCCTAAAGAAACTAGGACATTACGTGCTCCTAGTGCTTGCAACTTATGCGCATACTTGAGAGTATCTTCGTTTGTTTCAATGTTTGTTTGAAAGAGTTGCGCTAGTTCATCCTTGTTGGGTTTGATTAAAAACGGATGAAACGCTAATGTTTTTAGTAGTGCTTTTTTTGTTGCATCAACAACAATCAATACCTTTTTGTGCTGTATATGTTCCATAATTCTTGCGTAAATATCATCCTCTACGCCTTGTGGAAGACTTCCTGCTAAAACCAATACATCATGCTCTTGTAGGCGATTCAGTTTTTGAAACAATTTTTTTTCATCTTCTTCTGTAATCATGGGCCCACTGGCATTAATTTCACTTTCTTCTTGTGATTTTATTTTGACATTGATCCTTGTTAAACCGTGCTCAACTTCGATAAAGTCTTCAATTAAATCCATCTCTTTCACACTTCTTTTAATTTCTTTTCCGGTAAACCCAGCAAGATATCCTAAGGCGCAGGTAGGGTGATGCAAATGTTGTAAAACAATAGATACGTTGATGCCCTTTCCACCGACCACTATTTGTTCGCTACTGGCGCGATTCGTTTCGCCCAATACAAGGGGATTTACTTCTACAATGTAATCCAGTGAAGCATTCAGTGTTAGTGTATAAATCATGTATCCACTCCTTTGACATTTTCAAATTCTATATAATTTTCACTCATCGTATTGGAAAGTACAGTTGCATCCTGTATATGCGCAAATTGAACAGCTGATATAGTATCAAATTTACTATCATCAATTAATATGTAGGAATGCTTGCACTTTTTTAAGGCGTGTTTTTTTACTTCCGCCTCTCTTCGGTCTGGGGTTGTAAAACCATATACTTTATCAACACCATTGCTACCAAAAAAGCCCTTTGCGAAATGATAAGTGTCTAACATCGTGATAGCATCATCACCAACCATGGCATCAGTGCTTACCTTTAAGCATCCCCCCAGTAAGTAGGTAGTAATCCCTAAAGCTGTAAGTCTTCTGGCATGCGTGATCGAGTTTGTTACAACATTGATATGCTCTGCATGAATATAGTCAATCATACATCCGATGGTAGAACCTGCATCTAAATATATACATTCATAATCTTCAATAAGCTTTGCCGCAAATTTTGCAATATGTTTTTTTGCTTCGATATTGTGGTTTTCACGAAAGCTAACGTCACTATCAATTTCTTGAATGCTACGAATCGATAGTGCACCACCATGGACTTTTCTTAGAAGACCTGCTTTATCAAGTGCAATGATATCTCTTCGAATCGTTACTTCTGATACTTGAAGTTTTTTCATTAAATCTAAAACACTAACACTTTTTTTTCGATTTACAATGTTTACCAACATATTTTGTCTACTTTTTGCCAACATATGATGACCTCCTTTGTAAGCCCTTTACTAAAATTATAGTGTATCAAAAACATTTGTCAATCATTTTCGATCATAATAAATCATATTCAGTATATAACGAACAATAAAAGTATGTGTGAAGTGTTGTAGTAGGCAATAAAAACAGCAAGAAAAGTAGCGAAGTGTAAAGGGAAAAGGAATTCAAGTTTTTAAAATACACGCATTCGCAATTAACAATATAGAGGAATCACATGCCAATAAAAAAACAATTGTTTTTTTTTCGGGGGGGTGATCTTATAAT
Source organism: Breznakia sp. (assembly GCA_047973225.1). Taxonomy (GTDB): domain Bacteria; phylum Bacillota_I; class Bacilli_A; order Erysipelotrichales; family Erysipelotrichaceae; genus JBKEBQ01. The sequence goes on from JBKEBQ010000005.1 coordinate 6,885, forward strand.
TTTGGAAAGAAGCACTTGGTACAAAGAGAGAGAAATGTTCATGAAATGTGTTATTGGGAGATGCCACCGCCTTTTTTAAAAAGAAGAGTATCCTCAATAAAAATCAATATATTTCTAATAATGAAAATGAGGCATATGGGAGTAAAGTTGGATCAATTGATGTTCTCAATAACGATATGGATATATTTATCCTATCTTTGGCAATGTATGAAAATACAAATTTGAACTCATTTTATTATTTACAAAGTAATAGTTCTTCAGACACAGAGAAGTTTAATAAATTTTTAATGAAGAATGAATTAGAAGTTAGCGATAATAGTGTTGGTATGATAAAAAATATTGATAACAATGCATACGTAGTAGTGCTCGTATTTTTGCTCACAAGTGAGCTTATCATGTTGATGTATTATGTATGCTATAAGTTTAAGAATATTGCTGTATTAAAAAGTTTAGGACACCGAACGCGGAGCATAAGATATTATTTATATAAAGATATTTTAAAGTTTTATGAATCAGTTGTATGATTTCTATATTCGCAATGCTGTTGGTCAGCTATTTTAAATACCATGGTTATTTAAAAATGGATTATCTCATGAAATATTTGCTTGTCATAATTATCACAACGATTATATATATTTTTTTAGTATTTTTATCTAATCTTTTTGTGGGTGTAGTAACTGTTTCAGAGATGATAAAAAATAAAAAACCACTTTTAGAATTAAAAGTATTAAGCTATATTTCTAAAGTAATTGTCGCTGTTTTATTGATGACTTGTTTGGCTAATGTTTTTATAAATATGCATCAACTAAAACTTGAAAAAGCAAGATTAAGTACCTGGGGAAAACACCAAGAATCTATCATATACCGAAATCTCTTTAATAAATCCGTCTGATCGTGATGTATATACAATCGGAAAGAAATTAAAAAACTTATATGCTAATGTGAATTCCAATGGCGGAATATTATTTTAATATAGTGGATTTTATGATTTCAGTTTAGATGAACAAAAACAAATGAGTGAGGCGAAATATTATAAAGAATATTTTGAAAAGTCTGTGGTTGTCAATCAGAATTACCTATTGGCTAATCCTATTTATGATATAGAAAGAAATAAAATTGTAGTTGAAGATATTGTGGCATCAAATGTAGAGTATGTTTTAGTCCCCGAAAAATATTTACAAGATAAAGAAATTCTTGAGTATGATTATCGCAGTGATTATGCAGCGTCTTTATTTTCGAAAAATAAAGAAGAGTATAAAGATAAACGTACAGATGTAAAGTTTATCTATGTCAAAAATACTTTACCTTTAATCCAGACGCACCTGCGACGTATATAATTGATCCTGTCGTTACTATTTACACTGACAAGAATCAAAGTGAAGATAAATATTTGATTATTTTTTCTGGTGGAACAATGATGATGCCTGTAAAAGATAACCTGAATCCACATAAAGAGTGGGAATTGATGTTAGCTGACGCAAAAGTTGGTGACATTATTTTAGCTACGCCGATTGTGTGTAGTAAAATATCAGCTGTAGTTTTCAATTTAGAACAATCAATACTATATAATGCAGGATTATCTTTACTGCTGTTGTGTTTGTATTTTTTCTTAATCTGGATAAATACACATGTCGAAATAGAGCGAGAGAAATATAAATTTGTGATAAATAAATATTTGGATTTTCATATATCAGGATTTATATTCCGTATTTTATACAAATAAGCGTGTCTTATGTGCTTATTTTTTTTGGTCTTTACTATAGTATGAAAGAAATATTCTTTCCCGTAATGATGATAGCAGCATTTCTTTGTATAGAAATAGAATTAAGTTTTATATTGTTTAAACGTGGGCATAAAAAGGTTAGCATACTTACCTTGAAGGGAGAATAACAATATGGAAAACATTATTACAATTGAAAACATAGAAAAGCGATATGAAGATAAGATATTATTTGAGCATTATGATCTATCCATACAAAGAAATGAAAGAGTCGCAATTGTCGGTAAAAGTGGAAGTGGAAAAACTACTTTGTTAAATATACTGGGATTAATAGATTTAAGTTTCAGTGGGCAATATTATTATGAAGGAAAATTGATTTCGAAAAAAAAGTTTTAGCTGATTTTTATCGTAGTGAAATCGGCTTCTTATTTCAAAATTACGCTTTAATAGATAATGAAACGGTAAAGCACAATCTTGATATTGTGGCTACATTAGACAAGACAAAAACGCAAAATATAAGCTATGAAGAAGCCTTGCACAGGGTAGGATTGGATTGTAGAGTTGATCAAAAAGTATATGAATTGAGTGGTGGGTATCCATCAGCTAATCAATATAAAAAGTTATTTAATAAACATATGCTATCCATTTAAATTGTCCGCTTTCTTGCTATAGTAGCACGAGCTTATGGAAGTTGTATTAGAATTGAGATGAATAAAAGTATAGCAAATATCTCTGTTGCTTTTATGTGCGATGTATTACAAAAAATATAAACTCCCTCAAAAAAACAAAGCGTTTTCATGTTTTTTTGCACGTGTTATACTGAAAATAAAAGGAGGTATACAATCATGAAGAAAGTTTTGACAGGCATGCTTTCATTATCATTAATTAGCTTATTTATGGTGATTCTAACTACAATTAGTGCGGCAGAACAGCCAATAAAAACAAATGTTGCACAATTCTAGAGCATAAAAAAAATTAGTCGTTTTAGGCTTGCAAATGTATTTCGTAAGTAACTACTTCCTTTCATCACCTAATAAATAAAAAAACGAACTAGGGATCTAATTCGTCTTAAATTATTCATTAATCATTTCTTAATTGAAATGGTCGGGCCGGGGGGACTTGAACTCTTTGGCTTATCGTTGAATAATCAAAATATTAACTTATAAATAAATAATACTCTGAAAAGAGAATTATGTCAATAAAAATTGACCTGAAAAATGAAAAAGTTATACTGCAACATTTAACTATTTCTCTAATATCATACACAATTGTTTGTATGATTGCAATAATCCCTTTTATGTAATCACATACCATAAACGTTTGTTATGCATGTAGTAGATAGGATATAATGATGTGCAAGGTTTTAACAGGGTAGAGCATGGAGGATACTTGATGAGCAACGAAGAATATAATCATATTAAGAAAATAATTAATGAAGTCCTTGATGAACGGAGAGCTAAAAATAATTTTATATTAGAGGAAATATGGAAAGAATATATGGAATACTCTTATTTTCAAAAAGAAGAATCTACTTGTGTGAATGATGAAATAATCTTTAATAGACACATAGCACCATATTTTTCAGGACAGGCCATCCTTGACATACAGCCTAAGGATATTATAAGCTGGCATTATAATATGAATAAGCATCTGTCATACCAAACAATTGTCAATAATCATAAAACATTTTCTAAACTTTATTCATGGGTAGATCGTGTTTATAATGTAAGTTGGAATCCGCTGGCCAAAGTTGGTGTTCCAAGAAAGACAGAGAAAAAGGATGAACTGAATATTTGGAGCGAGCATGAGTTCTTCCACTTTTTCTCAGTAATAGATAATCTTGAACATCAAATAATTTTTCTTTTATTCTATTTTTGTGGATTTAGAAGAGGCGAGTTGCTAGCACTTAAGTGGAATGATTTCACCAATAATAACTTAAGGATAGATGAATCAATTGCCAATATTAACGGAAAGCAAGTTCTAAAAGCACCAAAAACGTTTAACTCTTATAGGGTAGTTGAAATAGATAATGTTACATTAATATATTTAAGAGAATATTATAACCAAAGTAAAAAAAGAACAAATTATCATGATGATAATTACATTTTCGGAAGAATAACAAAACCACTTGCTTTTGAGACTTTGAGAAAGTTAAAGTTAAAATATATTGAGAAAGCAAAGGTTAAGAATATAACTATACATGGGTTTAGACATTCTCATGTATCATTATTAATTAATAATCATATGCCTGTAATTGGTATTGCACATCGTATAGGAGATACAGTAGATGAAGTTCTTACTACATATGCGCATTTACTTCCCCAAACATCTCTTGAAATTTCACTTTTTTTAAATGAAATAACAAAAAAATATCGAATATCTTCTGATGCGTCATAACATAATTCTAATATGATATAATTAATTCATAACATCATCATCCCACAGGACGTCATCCTCAGAATTTTCTTTTTTGTTTTCTGATAATTTGTTGAAATTCACAACACTTGCACCTTTTTCACGAAAGGAAAAGCGTTGCTTTTTCTTATATGCCTCTTCAATGTCTATCCATTTTGGTTTCTCTTTTTGAATGGGTCTATTTTTTTTAGTTTCCTTCTGTGCAAAAATATAATGACTGTATGGCGGAAGCTTGCTTATAAATGGATCCCACTCCACTGCAGTAACCAGTGAACGCCCTTTCTCAAACTTCTTTAACTTTTGTGCTGAAATTAAAGGGCGTTCACTCCACCTCTTATCTTTTGAGTTGTAATACATCTCGTTTCCTGCCATGCGTTCAAAATATTCAGCCACCTCTTGGAGTTTACTCCCTAGATAAATTACATGAGTAGAATTGTCTTCAATAATTTTTGCCCCTTCAACTTCATATTTCTGCACCATCTGTGATGGCGATTGGAAAAAGCCATAAATTCGCAAGCCTCTAGATCGAGCAGCTCCATACATTGCCTCAATATCCTTAATTTCTGGTAGAAGTCCCATCTCATCGATGTACATGTTGAAAGGCACTTTCAATTTTTTGTTTTCAGGATTATCTCGTGTGATTTTTATACCCGCCTCATACAATTGTTTTATAAACATTGTAACAAGCGGATAATATGTACTTTTTTCATCATGCGTTACCATAAAGACTGCAGTTTTTTTGTTGAAAATATCGTTAAACGAAAATGTGGATTTAGATAATAATCTTTGAATAGCTGGTGTTGCTGTTAGCAAACTTATTTTGTTTTTGAATGTTGATTTTAAACCAGCCCTTGTAACACCTTCAGCACTAAAAAATGTATCCATTTTTAACGAACTTTCATCTTCGGGAGAGCGATATTTATCTATATATTTTTGAAGATATTTTTTCTCTCCAGATGCACCTAACTGATACAAATAGTTTATCGCTGCAAAATTTACCATCTCTGCATTTCCTTCTTCCATCAGAAAAAAAGCACCACCCGCAATCATATCTCCAGCACCTTCGTGCCAAAACGGATTTTGGGCATCTTCTTGGTAGCTAATCGTTTTTGAAATATCTAAAACCAATTCGATTGCTTCACTCATATCTACGCTTCGATAATTACTGGTTTCTGTTTTTCGCAGTTGCTCTTTCCATTTTTTAAATGGATAATCTAAAGGATTCCATCCCTCAGATTGTTCAGGATCAACAAAATCAATAACGATTACTTTATATCCTTCTTTTTCCAATTGCTCTCGAACGGTATCGTGAATTTCACGTTTCGGATCATGAATAAACATTCCTTCTTGAGCATCGATGTTCGATTGAATCATTGGTAAAACATACGTTTGTGATTTACCTTTACCACTCATACCTATAAAAAGTGCATGCACAACATTGTCTAAATAATTAACACGATTATATTTTCCAAACAAAAAATATTTTCTGTACGCAGCTACAGGAATCCCTGAAATGTGATGACGGATCTCTCCGTTCGCATTTGTAATATTTTTTATGGTATTCCACTTTCTCCTTTCTGGCCAAAAATATTGATTTGCAATTTTATTTTGCAAACCCGTAATCCCTCGCACAAACTCATCAAATGCACATTCCAATGTGCGTCTTGTTACTTGCCCATTTCGATCATATTGGGTTCTTATAGAACCTCTTTTTCGTTGAAATCTTGTGAGCAATTTAGGATTCGACTCATTCCCATATTTAGGTTTCATTGAACCTGAAATAAATAACGTCGCAAAAAATATGTAGCAAATTATTTTTATAATTATAATAATTTTGTAGTTGTTATCCATCTGATAATAACTGGTATCAAAAGTAAGCCCAATATCAGAAAGCGAATCGATGTTAGTGCTATATTTCAAATGTAAGAATTGTAGTATTCCATAAAATAACAAAAAGTACAATGCAATTGATATCAATAAATTTTTAAAAAACACTCTCATGAATTCAGCTCCTTTCCATAAAGATACTCTGTTTGTCCATGACGTACTTGTGCCTCTATTTCATTCATCCACGCAAAGCTCGCTCTTTTCGCCCTCTTTGTTGATTTTGAAAAATTTTTCTTTTTAATCCAATCACTTTTTCTCTTAAACCGCTCTTTACGACGTCTATACATTTCAACAAAAGCATACTTTTCGTCATATGGCTTTATCAATGATTTAGCTATAGGGATAACTTGTGTATCTTCATTGATATTAAATTCATCATTTTTTCCGTGATCACGAAGTAGTTTTCTATGTCCCGTGTTCTCTTCCTTTGTAAACTCAATCGTTTCTTCGATTATCGATTTTTTATTCTTTATATAAACTCTTCCATCACTAAAATAATCAGATATATTCTGATAAGTAATTGCTTTTAAATTTTTAGTTGTTTTATCATAAAATTCTAATTTTGATAAAGGCAACTTGAACTGATCAAATTGCTTTATTTTTACAATATATAGCTTTCCGCCGCCAAAATTTTCTATAAATCTATCAGTAGGTATTTTTATAAAACTTTCTGTTTTGGGTATTCTGATCGTTGTGAATAATTCGTTCTGTGACTTAACTAAAGATTTAGCTACTGGAATCACTTTGAAATCATTGTTGACTTCTTTTAAGCTTTCCAATTTTTCTACGTCGTTAGTCAAAGTTTTTTGGAACTTATCATTAATCTGTTTCATTTCTTTGAGAATAAAATTTGCCATTTTTTTTCTTAATTTGGTGTCTTCTGATTTCACAATTCCTCCAGTATTTTTTAATTTCAATGATTCATCTCTTACTTCATCAAATGCTTTCAAACTGTTTAAAAAAGCTTGATATTTTTCTTTAACATCTGGTAAATGTAAAAATAGATCGATTAAATTATCTAGATCATTTCGATAAGGTATCATATGAGAAGATCCATATTGCAATCTACCATTAATTGGTAATCTAACTGCAAGTTCTTTCCATTTTTTTATCAAATCTTCATCTGTTGATACTTGTATTTTTTGTTGAAATTCTTTGAAAACAGATTCTTTCAAAGCATCTTTGTTTTTAAAAGCATCAACTGCCTTTTCTCCTGTTTTTTCGAAAAATCGGTTTTGACCGAAAACCTCATTCCAAAACATTTTTTTGAAATTTTCAATATGCTTCATGGGTAATTTTCCAAGATGAATTGTTTTCTTTTTTTCAAAAAAGGAAAGATGAAGATGAGGATTATCTGTGTTAACATGATAGTCCATCCACCATCCCATGTTCTCATTATTAAAACCTACGGCTTTGAAAAATTTCGGGAGAATTTTTTCGATAACCGCAGCATAATCATTCTGATTATACATTTTCATTTCTGTTGCTGTCATATAATCTTTCAGAGATATAACTGGCACCCATAACAGATCCCCATCTTTATTAAAATTTTCTGCTATCAAATTTTTAAATTCAAATATTTTTTCTTTAGAAGTAATCCACCCTATTGATGAGTAAGTATGAGTGCTGCCAATGCGTTCACTTGTGTAATTAAAAAATCCGTGTTGATCATGATTCCGTTGTTTTTCTTCATTGATTTTAACAGCATCTTCATGTAATTTTCTAGACTCTTCACGTTCGCCATATCTCCGCCACCCAATAATCGATTTAGTGTTAATCTTTCCTTTATAACTGGAATTTTTTTGAGCTTTTTTTCCATGCTCCAAATAAGCGAATTTGGTAACTACATCTACACTTTTTTCCATTTTATTTTCCCTTTCTAATATCTAAACTTTCTGCTATCAAAAATTCTAAATCTTGATTTTCTTCTAAATTTTTCGCTAAAATTTTAGCATCAACATCTACAACATTGTTAGCAACTAAAAGAAGCAACATTGCTTCTTTCGTAATCTCTGTTTGTTCATAAATGTTTGATAAAGCTTTAGCGTATGGACGTAAATGTTCGATCAATAAATTGTTCACAGTTGAGCTTATAATCGTATCTAACTTTGTCATAGTTTCTTCAAAAATTTCTTTTCCAAATTTTGCAGAATATGCTAAATCAATAGCATCACTTACGACCGTTTTTTCGTAAATGTTGATTCCATAATTTTCCAATTCTTGTGCTGTTTTCAGTTTGTTTATTTTATCAATTGTTGTTTTTCTGAATTGATAATGCTTCTTAATATATTCTGTTTTCATGTGCTTTTTTCTCCTTTTTTTCGTAAAAAAAAGAGCCACATTTCTTGTGGGTCTTTTTGTCAAATAGCCACATAAACCTTTAAATTTATGTGGCAGTCAATTCTTCAATAAAAATGGGCGTTGCCCATTTGTTCTCTTAGAGTTATGTGGCTATTTTAGCCACATAAACTCTTTATCCTGCTTCTTTGCTAAAACAGAAGATTTTAGCAAAGAAGTTTGTTTTTGTTTTGGCGTTTTTCATAATTTTATAAACAATAAATTTTTGTAAAAATTTATTGCCTCTTCAAGCAAAAAAAATCATTTTCAGTTTTTTTAATTTTGTTTTTTTTTTCAAATACTGGCATCAGCAAATTTACAATTTTAAATTTTAAATAAAATTTCATTTTTTAAAATTTAAACGCTATAGTTTTTATATTTTTTCATCAACACGGACACATGTCCATGTTGATGAAGTTCACTTTTTTATAAATATTTAATTTGCGTTTTCAATTATCTTAATCAGTTCATCATGCGTCATTCCTTTCATTTTTTGTGCTTGTTTTATCTGCGCTAATTCTTCGAGTTCAACTTTATTTTTAATTACTTTTTCTTTTTCTTTTAATTCATTTATTTTTAATTCAACTCTCTTTAATTCCTTTTTTAAATTTATAAGGTTTGCCATCTTTAATTTTCTCCTTTTCGCAAACAAAAATTTCTGTTTACATCATTTCATCAAATAAAGTTTTTTCTTCTTTTTTCTTGCGTTCCAAAAATTCGAAAGTATCTACATTAATAAAAACTTTTTTGTGTTTCATATTATTTTTTTCGTCAACATATTCATTTGATTTTAATCTTCCTTCAATAAAAATCATATCTCCTTTTTTCGCAAATTTAGATAATGTAATTGCGACATTGTTCCATGCCGTTACTTCAACAAATTCTGTAACCTCATTATCCCTACAAGCGAGTGTAAAATTTGCTACTCGCAAATCTTTATCACCTCCAATTAATTCTTTCAATCTTATATCTGCTGTTAATCTTCCTGCTGCATATGCTTTTATCATTTTTAATTTCTCCTCTTTCTTTAAATGTTTTTTCCATCACTTAATTGTTTTTTTTCTCTCATCCCCAATTCACTTAATTGTTTTTTTTCAAAAAGTAATTGCTCGTTAAAATCCTTTCCGTTCTCTGGAATGTGAACGGAAATTTCAATATTAGGATAGTTTTGTTTTAAATAATCAATTGCTTTACCTGTGTTAATTTCACCAGCATTATCATTGTCTAAACCAATGATAATTTTTTTTGTTTGATTTTTTTCAGATCTTGATTTTAAGTGAAAGTCTAATGCAGCTACTGTGTTGGCCGCACCTTGCACAGATAAATAGTTATATTTATTTGGATCGTCTGTTAAACTCATATAACTCATCTGATCAATGATTGCTTCATTAACAATGAGTGTATTACTTTTATTGTCGATGAAGATGCCGACATTTTTAATGCTTCCTGCAACATCCTGCAGAAATTTACGAGATGTTCCTCGCAAATGTGCATAATATATTTTGTCGCTATTTTTTCCTAAAAAGACACAATTTTCATTTGTGTCTTCGTAGAGTATTTTGCGATTGATGAACTGATGCACAATGTCTTTATCAATACCTCTTTTTCGTACAAGATAATTTAATATATTATTATTTGTATGTGATTTTTCTGGTACTTCTAAATCTTTTACAAAACTTTTTATTGTTGATTTTTTTGCTTCTTTTGTATTGAACATTTCCTCAGGTTGCATTTCATTATAGTATTCTTTCAACGTATTTATAGATTCTTTTATATCTACTTGTTCAAAGTGTTTGATGAAATCAATAATGCTCCCACCCACACCTGTTGAAAATCTATAGAATGTGTTGTTTGGATAAATTTTACAAGAATCATGCTCTTCAATTCTAAATAAACCTTTAGATTCTTTTATTATATGCATGCCAAGTTTATCTCTAGCATATTCCGCAATCGAACAAGAGTTTTTCATTGTTTCTAAAGCAATTTCTTCCTCATTAGCAATATGGATATCATGTTCTTGTTCTTTCTTTTTTTCTAAAGATTCCATAAGAGACTTTACTTTTCCTTTTTCAAACATGTAATTATGAATTTTACTCGCATCATTTATGGCCATAAACAAAACTTTAGGATTATCTTTAATTATCTTCAACCAATTTTGTATATATGCTTGATGATTTTTTTTGTTATCATTGTTAATTGCAAAACCTAAATCTAAACTTAAAAAAGCAGAACTTAGTTCTGCTCTTAGTTCTTCAATTGCATATTTTTCGCTTCCAAATTCAGCACTCACCTCTCGGTTTAGTCTAGATTTATGCGAGGTTGCATGTGCAATTTCGTGAAAAAGTGTCGAATAATATTTTTGTTCCGAGTGAAACGCACTTTTTTTCGGAATAAAAATTTTGTCGTTCGTTACTTGATAAAAGGCATTATTTCCACCATGCTGGACTTCTAATTTTATGTTTTCAAGTAAATTTGTTAATGCTCTATTCGCCAATGAGTTTGTGAATTCCACACTTCTTGATGTATCTTGAATTGTTTCTAACCCATCAATTTGATGAGCATTAAATACTTTGTAAACCTTAACCACAATTATGGCGTTCTTATCACCCTCTCGTTCTTTAAATTCTTGATACGTTAAATATGAATTTGTTTGCGTATCTTTGAATGAATAATGATACACATTGCTTCCTACACTTCCCTTTTTTATTCGACACCCTGCCTTTTTTGCTTGGTTGAATGTCATCCACCTTGGATCATTATAGTTGTTTTCGATAGATTTCATCCACAACGATAACATGTTCATTCCTGTGTAATGCTTTTTACTTTCTGCATTATATGGTTTGGTTATCGTTTGATCCCATCCACACCGCCAAGGAAGTTTTCCTTTTTCCAACGATGCTAATAAGCGATCTAAAAATTTTTGTTGTGCGTCTTTAAGTTTCATTTTTTCCACACTCCCTTTTCTTTTTTATCTACATAAAGTTCTTCTTCTTTTGCGTCAATAGTTTTAAATTCTTCCTTATCTATTTCATCATATACAGATAGACAGTTTTGTTCCATTAATTCATCAATTAAATTTTTCATCTTTTTCCTTTCTTTTTACATGGACATCATGTCCATGTAATTATGTACCTCTTTTATAATTCTAATTCTTGTTTGCCAATTTAAACAAAAAAATTGATTAGTCAAACACAAGAAAGTTTCTAGGATTTGCCGCTTTGCCATTTACGTGTATTTCAAAATGCAAATGACATCCTGTGGAATTTCCAGACGTCCCCATATATCCTATGAAATCGCCTTTTTTTATTTTTTTTCCAACTGCGTGAGGAAAAGGATCTCGCATGTGTAAATACCATAGTGATAAGTTCATATAATTTATTTTAGCTCCATACGCATCACCCATATAGTTTTTTCCACCGCTTGTCGCATCACTCTCTTTTACTTCGCCACTTTGTGCGGCGTAAATAGCAACACCACATGTTTTCGCATCACCTCCTGCATATGCTAGATCGATGCCTGTGTGGAAATTACTACCATGTCCTTCTCTTTTGCCAAATTCGCTCGTCACCAATGCCTTGTTTTTGAGCGGATATAAAAAATCTTCCTCACTTAAATCTCCTGCATCTAAGTTTGTTTCATTATTTAGATATTTGCTTGCTTCATTAATGTATCCAACAATCGTTGTTGTTGAAACATTTGCAAAAGCTTCTTTCCATGGATTTTCTTCACGTAGAGAATTAATATATGTTTCTAAATCCGCCATTTTTATTTTTTCTTCTTTTTTTTCTTTCATGCACTTTATTTGCAGTTTGATTTCCGCCTTATCAACTTCCTCGTTAGCAGCTAATAAATTAGGAATTACAAGCCAATGCAATGGTACTGAAATTTCTTTTTCTGCGTCAATTTCTGGGTGGTATATTTTTCTTATATCTTTTTTTGTTTCTAGTTGTTCAAAATATACTTTCAAAATTTTTAAAATTTCATTTTCATTACCATCTCCAAAAACAAAATCACCAATGGACTTAAATAAACTCCCAACAAGCATTATTGGAGCTGCTACAACAGCTCCAGCAATTACTACAGGAGCTAAAGTAAAAGATAATGCTAAACACCCACTTAATACAGATAATATGATTTTTTGTTTAGAAAGATTAACCATTCGCCACAGGATCCATTTCTTTCAACTCTTTATCGGTGGCTAGCACGCTTATCCCAATGTGGCGATCACCACAAACAAATAAACCCTCTCCCATTGTAAATGATTCAATCAAATCCAGTTCATTTTCATTTAGATGAATTAAATCATCCAAATGTTTGATTGCTTTTTTTTCTAATTGCATAACAAGTTTATAGGTAGAATTGTTCATAATAGAACTACCATGTACTTTAATTAAATCGTTATTTAGGTCTTGGGGTTCCTGCGTGTCCAATACAGCGCTGTTTTTATATTTCCTACTTCTTCTATATACTGTTGCTATTTCTTCCGCAGAGCGCCCTTCTAGAAGGTATGAGGAAGCTTCACCAAAAACTGTCGCAGATTGAAAACTTTCATTCAGTGCCGCTGACTTTATAAAACTAAACATAATATAATTCATAGCATCTCTTAGTTCTTGTGATTTATTTCCTAAAATTTTAGAACCAAATGCTAATATTGGATATTCATTGTAGTTTTCTTTAATTGTTGTATATCCATCAAAAAAGAATTTATGCTCTGTGAGCATTGGTTTTATTTTTAACCGCAAATCATTCAAAGCATCTAATTTTCTTTGGGCTTTCGCATCATTTTCATATTTTTTTTGTTCGATGATACATTGCTCATCAAAATCACTTAATATTGGATAATCACTATATTTCAAAGGTTTGAAATCGGTCGTGAAATTGATATTATGCCGTTCATACATATTGATTACTATGTCGCTAATGACATCTAAAGTATCATCTTGAATATTAGGTTTGTAAAGACGCATTACATTTTTAAATTCATCAATTACGTTGTATATAGACAATTCCGTATCATAAGGGTTCACTTCTTCCTCATCCTCATCAATAGTGATGGGCTTCAAATCGAAGATATTTATTTGGTTTCCTTTGGAACCCCACTTTATGAAGGTTCCTCCATATTTTTGCGTAAGATATTTATTTTTATTTTCGGGATCAGCCCAAATAAGTAAAATTCTTTTTTTGATTAAATCACGAATAAAAAGGTTAACAGAAGTAGATTTTCCGCTTCCTGTTTTTCCGAAAACCACAATATTGGCAGACAATCGATTTGATTGTCGTGCTACTTCTGGAGTGTTTAGATAAAGAAATGGATCCCACAATATGACTCCAGAATTATTTTGTTCTCGTGCAAACAAAAAACCATTCGCATCTTTAAGGGTTTCAAACGTATAAGCCCACATCCCTGCAAAGCTTTTCGTTGTAATGGGAACACCAATATTTGCTTCCAATGTTTTTGAGAAGCCATTTGATGAAAAAATTGGCGTCGTAAATTTAAATAAATCAAGTTGTCCCATCAGCAGATTTTCTATTTTAAAGCCATCCAAACGCAAGGTGGATTTTAGCTCTTGAGTTAAATCCATCAAATCTTCTTTTGTTGATGCCTTTATTGAAAATACAATCGTTATGTTAAGGGTTTTATCGTTGTTTGCAACGACCTCACGAATATATTCATTCATACTCGCCAATTGATTTCCTAATCTTTCTTTCAAGTCTATGTCTTTGGTCTTTTTCCACTCGTTTTCTTTTTCCTTATATTCCTTATTCAAAGGAATAGAAATATCCATTTTTAGGATATTCGTTTTTATATAAACTTTAATGCTTGGATTGCTTGTATAATAGCTTAACATTCCTAATCCAAATTCGTTAGGCAATTCAGTTACTAAAAAGTTTCGAATATAATTCTCTCCGATATGATAATGGTCTGCACTTTCAATAATAGATTGGGGTGCTAATCTTGATTGTTTAATCTTATTCATCAGCATACGTATTTACCTCCATTTCTTCCATCTCTTCTCCAAAAATTCCTCTTGAAAAATAAAAATCATTCGCAAGTGGATTTTCGAAAGCATACGCAATGTAATTTTCAAAATCAATGCGATTTAATTGCTTAAATGTAAACTTCGCATTGGTTAGGGAAGTTTGTAGTAAGTGAAATTGATCATCCAGTTTACTCCCTGCAGTTCCTTTGATCATAATAAAAAATTCAAGTTCTCTAAAATCACGAATAAAGGCTTTCGCTTTTTCTACATCATCATCGATCATTTCCATAATTGCTGCATCACTTTCTCTGTGTTGCTGTCCTGCCAGCATACTCATGTATGAATCCAAATTGACCGGATTAAACACATATCCATGGTATAAATCGAAATGTAATCGGTTCAAAGCTAAACGAAATATATTTATTCGTCTGCTTTGTTCTTGAGGGCTATTTAGAAATATAGAATAAGGATCTAATTTTACCCCTATCACCATGTTATTCTTTTTTCCTTTTAATCGAATATGGTGTGAATGAACAGAGTCAATATCCATCCATTCAAGCGTCGATTTTAGCTCTTTTTTCTTTTTCTTCAATGATTTTTTCTTTTGTTTTTTTTCAAAATACTGTTTCATTCTAACTCCTTATCTTCACCCTTATAAATACCAATCCACTCCCATTTTTTTGATTTAAAAAGCCACAAAAATGTAACTTTCAAAAAATCTAAAACATTGAAATACGTAGGCATTGGTAAATATAAAATAAAAGCAATGCCGATAGGTAAAAGTAGCAGGGATACAATAATCGCATCCAATATAATGTTGTTTTGTATAAATATGTTTAGGTACACTGCTACCAAAAATACAGATATAACAACAATTAATAAAATAAAGAAAAGGTCTTTTTTTCTATATTTATTCAAAATATATTGACCTTTTTTGAAATTTTTACTATTAATAAATACTAAGTGTTTTTCTTCCATCCTTATACTCCTCTCTTTTTACATGGACATCATGTCCATGTAAAAAATTATTATTTAATTCCACCTAATTTTTTTACATTCAAACTTGTACGAAATGGTTTACTTCTTTCCACTCGTCCCATACTGTTTTTATAAACATGTTTTGCGCTATTTTTTACTAAATTTGCTTTTATGTTATATCCTTTCTCAGTTTTTCCCTGCCAATTTGCGAATTGGTTGGCTATCGTACCTTCACGAGTATATCTTGTTTGCGCATCAGAATTGGAATTATTCTCTTTTGTACTGTTAAAACTTGTTTCTCCTGCGCTATCGCCCGCTTCACTTCCTCCCATAAAGCCACCACCACTTTCACTTCCGTCCTTGTTAGTATCTTTCATTTGCTTTATAGATGACCCACCCATAAAGCGACCCATTCCATAAGCACCATACGCTGCTGCGGTTTTTGCGCCACCACCTAAAGCTTTAGCGCCTTTTTTTAAACCAGACCCCATCTTATGTGTTGCCACCCTAAATATTGCAAGTTGTTTTAAAATACCTCCCGTAGATGAATCTCCTCCAAGAATCTTACTTAATTCAGGAATTCCAGAGAGAACCAACAATAATCCAGCGATCAGTGATATTATTTGTACCCACACTGACGAGCTTTGTAGCGTTTTGCTTCCTGATAAAATAATTACAATCATAATCATTAAAGTTTGAACGAAGTTCAATACAAAATCACTTACAATCATTTTTCTCCACATTGTAAATGATTCATCGCTTGGTACTACCAGCGACGATATTGGAATTGGGGCAATAATTACTTTCATCACCAAAGAATAACTTCTTTTTCCAACTTGTAAAGCATTTAATATCAGCAGAAACGAAGAAGCAACGCCAATAATTAGCAAAGTAAACAAAGTTCCTAAATCGTTAAAATATTTATAATCTTCATCTCCTGTTCCGTCTTCATTGATATCAATATCTTCAATAGTGTATTCAACTTTTTCACCCTTAATGACATTACCGTTTTCATCGTATTCAATAGTTTCCGTTGCCATAAAAGCACTCAAGACAATGGTGCTGGGAACTTGTTTTGTATTTGAACCTAATATGATACTTGTATTATTCATAGCCCAAACCATTACGTTTGCGCTGTATTTTAATATTGGCGGAAATAAAGAAATTAATAACGCTAAAAGAACGATTTTATTCATGAAATTTGATATGCTGAATTTATCTCTAAATTCTTCGTCAAAAGAAAATTTAAAAAACATGGCAGTAACCCTTAACATAATAAACAATGCTAAAAATGCCATTAAGGCATAATACCATTTCCATACATTGGTATCAGAAATGAAGTTGATCGATGCAACCTCAATTACAATTTTATAAGCGATATCCATTAGCTTCATTAATGCGGATATTAAACCCCAAATAACTATTCTAATGCCATTCATTATCGTATCTATCAAATCCACCACCTCCTTTCTTTTACCACATGGACATCATGTCCATGTAATGGTTTTTAACCAATACCTACGATTTTTAAAATCGTAGAAATTGACTCTACGACAATGGCCACAATGATTATTTTTTTTACTTGTTTCATGAACGGTTTTTGTTCTCTTTCATCTTCGTCTTTGATCATCCATAATATACCAATAACCATAATCACTACACCAGCTATTACAGGTGTTGCCCACAGTAGAAATGTGGTTAGTGGCTCAACAAATTTGTTTGCTGCTGTTTCTGCGGCACTGTTATCAAAGGTTGGAGTTGTTGCTCCTTCTGCTTCGATAACTGTTTTTGTTAAATAAAGTCCAACGCCCATAACTATTCCATTACATATATTTTTAATTTTTTTCATTTTTTTCCTTTCTTTTTCACATGGACATCATGTCCATGTAATTATTCTTTTTTTCTTGTTTTTTTAAGGAATATAAATATAGCCTCCAAACAATCCGTTGTTTTTATTGAACGGACTGCAGGATCCAGCATTTGTAGCTCTGTAAGTCTTACAAGCTGTAAAACCCGTTTGTATAGTATATCCATCGTCTACTGTAAAACGCTTCACAGGAAGCTCTGCAGAACCTCCCGTATTACCACTTGTACCGCCAGAGCTACCACCTGTACCATTGTTGTTTGTTGGATTGTTCCAATTGTTGGTATTGTTATTTACCGTTTGGTTAGTTTTTTTCTCTGCCATTTTTTCTTCAACTTTTATCTCTTTTTCGTTCACAACAACACTAAACTGTTTTTTTGCTGTGTTCTTGTTGCTGTCTTTGGCAGTTACAGAAATCAGATATTTTCCTGCTTTTTCTACATTTACATTTCCTGTAAAAAATAATTCAACTTCGTGATCATAATTATCCTTTGCTGAAATTAATTTTTTAATATCAAAATAAGGATTGTTTTTTTCAACAACATAAGAATTTTTGCTGCTTATTTTAGGTGCAGTTGTATCCTGGACCATAATAAATAGTTCTACTGTAATTCCATTAATATCAATTGAAGTTTCATGTTTCCCTAATTTTCGAACATTTTCTATTTTGCAAGAAACAGTGTAATCTTTTATTCTTATTTTTTGCTTATTGCGATGATGTTCTAAAATTTTATGTCCATCTATTTTCTCAATTAGATCACATATATTAATTTCTTTTTCTTGATATTCAATTAATCGCTTGTGATCAATTCTATAGCTTTGTGTTTTACAACCTGTTAAAACAGTAAAAAAAGACATACAAATTAAATATGCCTTTATTCTTCTTTTCATATTTTTCCTTTCTTTTTTACATGGACATCATGTCCATGTAAATTATTTAATTTTTTTGAATATTTTATTTCATCGATTTAGTTTTTTCATACATGCGTAGTCC
>JBKEBQ010000012.1:0-9912 GCA_047973225.1 Breznakia sp.
ATCTGTGTATGTATACTGGTTTAATCACAAACGAATACATGGAGCCTTAGGATATATGAGTCCTATGGAATATCAGCGCTCACTAACTAATTCATTTGTCTACATAAGTGTTGCCATTCCAAATATCGTACCCATTTTGATACAAATATTCTCCCTTTTATCAACATGATATGTTGCATTACCATTTTTTTGCGTTACATGCCTTCTAAGGAAAATATAATTGTTAAGCTTTTCATCAAACCCCACAAGCTGTGACATTTCAATGTAGTAAAAGACTAGAAAAAAATATTATATAACATCTCAAAAAATAACATCATGCAATGTTTTCACACACTGTGTAGGTTGTTTATCAAGTTTTTTTAAATCGTCGAAAGAATGTACTCCTGTTTCCACAAATATCGTTTCGACATCATAATCCAAACCTAATTTTATTTCAGTATCTAAATTATCGCCAACCAATACAACTTCATCTTTACGACATTGGATAAAATCTAAACACTCGTCTAACATAACTTTATAAGGCTTTCCTATTTGCACACTTTTTTGATTCGATGCATATTCAAACATCGCAACAATACTACCATTTCCCAAAGAAAACCCAGTATCGGTTGCAAGTAAACGATCATTGTTTGTGCCTACAAGTTTAGCTCCTTGTTGTAAATGTTTCAGTGCTTTTGAATAATAAGGGTAGCTTCCCTCTTTGTTCAAACCTACAAACACAAAGTCTACATCTTTATCAACAAGTTGAAATCCTTCTTCTAATAGTGCCTCTTGTAACCCATCTTTCCCAATCATATATGCATTGCGTTTATCACTAATTTTGGCAATGTGTTTCGCAGCCGCCATACTGGATGTAAAAAACGAGTCAGCTGTGATATTCTCAAATCCTAGCGATGTCATATGTTGTACATTTTGTTGGTGCGTTCGAGAAGAATTGTTTGTTAAGAATATATAATTGTGGTGATGTTTTTTTATATTCTCTAAAAATTCTATAGCTCCGTCAATAATGGTATGTCCTCTAAATAGTGTTCCATCTAAATCTATCAAATATGTTTTCATAATGTTACCTCTCTTATCAATAATATGTCGACAAATATTCAACATGGTGATTTTCTCATGAACATTTACGAAAAAACAACCTAGCGCATATTTTTGTTATATTAAAAAACACTTATCCATATACTAGGAATACCCGTGCATTGCGACAATGTATATATATGAATTTATTTATATTTTATTGTACCATCCTTTTGTTTTGCATTATTTGTTATGAGGATATTACGACCATGTATATTCATGATCGCTACTTTGTGCTCCTATTTCTATGCAATATTTCATATTTTAGAATCAATGTAAGCAAAACTGTTTTGTTCTTATTTTTATTGGTTTTGATATTTTTCGCATATAAAGAAATGCTGGGTGGTGCTGATGTAAAACTTTTTCTTTTTAATTTTTTATCGTTTGGTTTCTACCAAAATATGATCATCATCCAAATATCAACTTTGTTTGCTCTATGCTATATGTTTCTCTATAAAAAACAAAAAATTCCTTTTCTACCCTTTTTAAGTTTGGGGATTTTATGCAGTTATTTTTTCTTATAAATCTGCGCTTCACTCACAATGTAATCCATATCAATATCATGTTGTTCGCTTGGAATATATTCCGATTTTTGAACTTCGAAAGCAACACCAATTTTAACACCTGTGAAGGTTTGTAAGTATCGATCATAATAGCCACCACCTTGTCCTAAGCGGTGCATATTTTCATCAAATCCTAATATTGGAATAATCAAAACATCTATATCTTTTTGATCCACAAACACTTGTGTTTTTGGCTCTTGTATCTTCATTCTGCCTACTTTTAAATCCTGTTTTCTTGTGTATTCGCACATTGCGATATGTTTCTCATCTTGCATAACTGGAACGACAAAGCGTTGTTTTAAGCGCAACAAATCACCAACATCTACTTCATCTTCTAATGCTAAATATATGCCGATCGTTGTAAAAGGTTCTAAAAGCGGAATTAAGGATGAAACAATCGCTTTCGCGTTGAGCTTTTTTTCTAATTTCCCTAGCGCTTCTCGCTCTTTTCGCAAAAAAGTGCGCAACGTCTTTTTATCCAAGGGAGCCTTCCATATCCATTTTTAATAATTGGTTCAACTCAACCGCATATTCCATTGGTAATTCCTTAGTAAAAGGTTCTAGAAATCCCATCACAATCATTTCTTCTGCTTGCACTTTACTCAACCCGCGACTTTGTAAATAAAACAGTTGTTCCTCACTTATTTTTGAAACGGTTGCTTCGTGTTCTATTGTGGCACTGCTGTTTTCAACAATGTTGGTTGGAATGGTGTCTGAGCAACTTTCTTTATCAAAAATCAAAGTATCACACTCGATTTTACTTTTGGCGTTTTTTGCCGCTTTACTATGACGAACCAAACCTCGATAATTTGCCTCGCCTCCATATCGTGAAAGTGATTTTGAAATAATATTACTTGATGTATTTGGCGCTAAGTGAATCATTTTTGTTCCTGTATCTTGGATTTGATTGCGTCCTGCTACCGCAATGGAAATGGTTGTTCCTTTTGCATATTCCTCTGCTAAAATACAGGCAGGATACTTCATCGTAATTTGTGAGCCAATATTTCCATCAATCCATTCCATGTTGCCATTATATAAAACCTTGGCACGCTTGGTTACTAAGTTCATAATATTACTACTCCAGTTTTGCACTGTTGAATAGCGACATTTTGCATTTTTATGCACAATAATTTCAACAACCGCAGCATGCAAGCTTTCTTTGGAATAGGTGGGAGCCGTACACCCTTCTACATAATGCACATCTGCTCCCTCATCAACAATAATCAGTGTTCTTTCAAACTGTCCCATCAATTCGGAATTGATACGAAAATACGATTGTAATGGTTTTTCTAAACGTACCCCTTTGGGAACATAGATAAAACTACCGCCACTCCAAACAGCGCCATTGAGTGCCGCAAATTTATTATCCGTATACGGTATGACACTACCAAAGTATTTTTTTACCAACTCTGGATGTTCACGCAACGCCGTGTCTGTATCTAAAAAAATAACACCTTTTTCTTCTACTTCTTCTAACATGTTGTGATACACAACTTCGCTTTCATACTGTGTTGAAACACCAGCCAAAAACTTTTTCTCAGCTTCTGGAATCCCCAATCGATCAAAGGTATCCTTGATGGTTTCTGGGACATCATCCCAATCGCTTTGAATACGATCACTTGGTTTTATAAAATAGGTATATTCATCAAACCTCAAAACATCTAGATTTGGTCCCCATGAAGGCATCTTTGCCTTTTCAAACTGTTCAAAGGCGCGCAATCGATATGCCAACATCCAATCTGGTTCTTGTTTGATCTTCGAAATCTCTTCAACCGTTTCTCTACGCAAACCTTTTTGCGTTTTATACACACTGGTATCTTTATCATGAAAACCATATTGGTAATCATCTGTTCCTTTAATATGATCATTTTGATTACTCATGACTTTTCTCACTTTCTGCAATTAAAGTTTCCATTGCATCCCATCCAATCGTTGCACAATGAATGCGATTTGCCTGTTTTCCAACATTTTGAAAAGCGAGTGCTTCTTCCAATACTTGTTCATCATATGGCTTTTCTTCAATCATCAATCGATAGTTTTGAATAATGTCTTTTGCTTCTGCTACGCTTTTTCCAATCATAAGCTCACTCATAATCGAAGTAGAAGCAGTCGAAATCGCACAGGCAACTCCATCAAAGCGAACATCAACAATCTTTTCATCTTTGATATAGGCTTGTACATGAATGTCATCAATACAAGATTCACTCGCCATATGCTTTTCTTTATAATGTTCATCTTCACTCAATTCATGATTTCTTGGATAACTATGGTGATCCATTATAATTTGTCTTAAAATCATCGGGTCTTTCATCATGTCACTCATATTTTTACTCCTAACTAGAAAAATACATCTAAAAATGTTTCTTTATTTATCTCACTACAAATCTTTATAAAATAATCAACTTCCGCTTTGGTATTATAGAAATATAAACTAGCACGCAATGTACTTGGTGTTTTTAATTTATCCATCAACAATTTTGCGCAATGTTGACCACTGCGTAAAGATACCCCCTTAGAACTAAAATAGGTCGCTGCATCTTGAGAAAAAACATTTTTAATATTAAAGGTCACAATCCCTGCATCCGCTGTTTCATTATATAAAATAACATTACCTAAAGTTTTCATTTTTTTTACCATATAGGAGAATAACGTTTTTTCATGTTGTTGAATGTTATCCATCCCGATATGTTGTAAGTATTGAATAGCTGCCTTCATCCCTAAGGTTGCTTCAATTGCTGGGGTTCCCGATTCAAATTTCAATGGGGGTTTTTTCATTAAAAGATTTCCACACATATCATAGCGTGCATTACTTCCTCCACCCAATTGTAAAGGATCCATTTTTTCTAACAATTCATATTTTCCATACATCACACCAATCCCTGTAGGACCACATAATTTATGGGCAGAAAAAATGTAGAAATCACAATCTAATGCTTGTACATCTACTTTCATATGTGGCGTAGATTGTGCTCCATCAACCACAACGATCGCACCATAGGTATGGGCAATGCGACAAATCTCTTGGATATCATTCACATAACCTAACACATTACTGACATGTGCAATGGATACTATTTTTACACGCGCATTCATAAGCGCCGTAAATGCTTTTATATCTAGTCTTCCTTCTTCATCCAAAGGAATAAACGATAGCGTAGCACCACGTGTTTTACAAGCATGCATCCAAGGTAAAAAATTAGAAGAATGTTCTGCCACATCACTCAATACCACATCGCCTTGTTGTAAGAATTTTTGACCATAGCCTACTGCTACTTGATTCAATCCCTCACTCGCTCCAGAAACAAAAACGACCTCATCTCTTTTACAATTAAGAAAAGTAGCAACTACATCTCTTGTTTCTTCATATAATATATCTACCTTATAACTCAGTTCATAATCACCACGATGGGCATTGACACTATAGCTAGTATAGTATGCCAAAACAGCATTTATCACCGCTTGTGGTTTGAATGTTGTTGCTGCATTATCCAAATACACAATCGGCAATACTTGGTTGTTGCTCTGCTTAAACATAGGAAAATCTTTGCGAATTTTTTCTACATCCATATCACAGCCCTACCTGTTCTCTAATTTCATGTTGCAATGCTTCTTTGGTTGCTGCATGTTCAATGACATCCACAATAGGCATCAAAAACGATAGTGTTAATAAATCTTTTGCTCGTTCTAAGTGAATGCCGCGACTCGTTAGATAATACAGATAATCATCATCCATTTTTCCCATACTATTTGCATGGGATGCTTCTACCTCATTTTCATCAATCAATAATAATGGAATGGCTTCACTTTTTTGATGATCACTACTTGTTAGAATTCTTGAAACTTGACGAGCTTTGCTAAAACTAGCACCTTTTTTAATATTTCCTGTTGTCTTCACTCGATAATCTGCAAATTCCTTACTTATTTCATAATTATGAATATCACTCGTTGTATGCTGTGCATGGTGAATACATTCAAAATCATAGTGTTTTTTTGCCGAAGCTACACTCACACAACTACTTGATAATGCACTTTCTATTCCTAGTAAATGATAGACCACGCTCAGTTCACACTGTTTGTTTTCAAGTTCATAATAGCCTATCTTTATATTGGCATATTGTGCAATATCATAGCGAGCATAGATTTTTGCAGCTTCGCTTTTGTTTTTCCATAAGATGCGGGCTTGCGCATGCGCATCTATAACGATTGTTTTTTGTAACTTCTGTATATTTTCCAAATTTAAAATAAGTTCACATGTAATACGTTCTTGCACTTTAATGTGTAGTGTTTCTACACCATCCAGCGTAAACTTATAAAACCCATCCGTATCGATCGTTATATTTTTTATGTTCGCTTGTTTTTTCATTGGGGTTTCGCCCCACAAACTTCAAGAGAAATTACATCAATGTTATCTTCTGGTTTTTTAATGTTATACTTTTGATACACCCAATCATAACCATCTGTATCGATTGTTTTGATTAAATCATATCCTCCTTGTTCCACAATCTTTCCATCGAGAATGATGTGCACATGCGTAGGTTTTACAAGATCCAAAAAACGTTCATAATGAGACACCAACAACAACGACATTTGCATTTCTTCATGCACTTTATTCACTGCTTTTGCGACCGTTTGAATCGCATCGACATCAAGTCCGGAATCGATTTCATCTAGCATCGCAATCTTTGGCTTTAAAAGTCGCATTTGTACAATCTCATTACGTTTCTTTTCACCACCCGAAAATCCTTCGTTTAAATTTCGATGCGCCATGGTTGCATTCATCTTCATTTCGGATACAGCTGCTTCCATTTCTTTGATAAACTTAAATAATGGCATTGGTTTTTCTAGACGGGCATTCATCGCGGCACGCATAAAATCAGCATTATTGACACCGGGGATTTCTGCTGGATATTGCATACCCAAAAATAGACCCGCGCGGCTTCGTTCATCCACCCCCATCGCTAATACATCTTTTCCATCCAGTGTAATACTGCCTTTATCGATCGTATATTTAGGATCGCCCATAATCGCGGATAAAAGCGTACTTTTCCCTTGTCCGTTTGGTCCCATCATGGCGTGAACTTCACTCGCTTTTATAGTTAAATTGATCCCCTTTAAAATTTGTTTGTCGCCAACGCTTACAAACAAATCATCAATGGTTAAAGTTTGCATATTTTTATCATCCTTTCGCTTTTGTTATAGTACCTTATTTAGGAGTCCTTTTGCAAATAAAGTGAATGAAAAACATGTGAATTTTCGTTTTTTTGTGGAAATTATATCCATTTTCCTTTATAATGTATTGGCATATTGTTTATGTATAGGAGGTAGTTTATGAACTACAAAAATATCAAAGAAATTCTCAAGAAATTTTGGTTCGTTATTCTTGTGGGAACCATTCTTGTATCTGTTTCCATTTTCTTTGTATGGGATACAACAAAAGATACAATCGTAGGAAAAACAGTAGATGGCAAAGACGTTATTTTTTCACTCAGTGATGAAAATTATACAGCCGATGATTATTACAAAGGTTTGTATAATACGACAACAGCCAATGAAGACGGGGTTGCAATTAAAAATGGAGATGCTTATTTATACACTTTATTAGAAAAAGAAGTTATCTCGCAATCTGTAAAAACAACAGATGCCTTAAAAAAAGAAGCAAACAAAATTTTCAAAGCAAACAAGGAAGGCTTTGAAGCACAAATGGGCAGTCAATACGAAAGTTACATTGATGCTGAAATGAAAAAACTTGGATATAGTGGTATTGATGACTTTGAAACATTCTACTTAGATTTATTAAAAGCCCAATTGTTTCAAAAAAAATATATTGAAAGTCATGAAGAAATTAGTGATTTGATTTTTAATGATACAGAATCTGCCCGTGTTTTAGCACATATTTTCGTAAGTTCGAAAACGCCAGATGCACCTACAGATACTGAAAAAAACAAAATGGAAACTATTAATAGTCGTTTGAAAACAGATGATTTTGGTAAAGTAGCCAAAGATTTATCTGATGATAGTGGTTCTGCTAGTAACAATGGAAATGTTGGAGTTCAAATTAAAAGTTCAGAATTAACCGATGCTTATAAAGCCGTTGCATGGAAATTAGCAGCTGGCGAAACCAGCGAATGGGTAAAAACGGATGATGGATTCTACTTGATTCAAGTTGTTGAAACTGATCAAAAGAAAATTTTGAAAAATAGTGATTATGATGAATCCGTTGTGGAAGCTGTTACCTTATTGCGTGCAAACTTTAAACGCGAAATCGTTTGGGAAAAATCAAAAGAATTAAAAGTAAAGTTTGCGGATGAAGAAACAAAAAAGAGTATTATGACATATATCGGTGTCAAGGAAGAGGAGTAAGAGGTGCGCAATATGAAAAAGAAATTATTATCATGTATAGCGATTTTATTACTCGCTAGCGCTTGTGGAAACGCTACTACACAAGTAACAAAAGAAGACAAAACACTGATTACAGTGGGCGATACAAAAATTACCAAAGGAAATATGTATACGATGCTAAGTGCACAGGGTAGTATTGCGCCAATTGAAAAAGAAATGTATAAAATCTTAGTGAAAAAATTTTTAAAAGAAAATAAAGAAACCATAGCAGAAGCAAAAGAAAATCTTGCGACCCAAAAAGAAACCTATGCGGATAAATGGGAGTCAACCCTAAAGTCAGCAGGTTATAAATCGGAAAAGGCATATTATGAAGATTATCTATTAAATTTAAATATTGCTAGATTGACTGATTTATACATCGATAAAAACTTTAATGACTTAATCGATAAATATCAATTGCGCAAAGTTGAAATTGTTGCTATCAGTGACCCACAAAAGACCGAAGCTGCTTTAAAAGATGCTGAAGAGGGAGTTGAATTCACTAAAGTTGCGACAACCTATGGGGATACAACTACATATGATGGTAATGTAAAGGTATACAATTCTAAATCAGAACTACCAGAAGTCGTTTGGAAAAATATTTTGGATGTAGAAAAAGATGGAAAACTTGTCAAAAAAGTATTACAAGACACGACAACATCTACTTATTATCTGGTAAAGGTTGTAAATACAAAGGCAAAAGATTTCAAAGAGGACGCCATTACGTCATTAAAAGACATTACCTCAGACACTTCAACACAAACCCCTTCATCTACTGCAAGCTCTGAATTGGGTATTGATGATCAGGCATTCGCATACTTCTTAAAAGAAGCTGACTACTCTATTCATGATGTTGATATTTATCAATTGTTACTAACATCAAGTCAAAAATTTGCTAGAGAATAAGATGTGTGTATTTTGTAATATTGTAAAAGGTGAAATTCCTTGTTACAAACTTTATGAAGACGAACATGTTTTGGCTTTTCTAGATATTTCACAAGTAACCAAAGGACATTGTTTACTCATTACGAAGAAGCATTATAAAAATTTCTTGGAAGTCAGTGAACAAGATCTAAGCTATGCAATGATGCAAGCACAACAAATCGCAAAACACTTACAAAGCGTTTTACAATGTTCAGGATTCAATATCTTAAGCAATATCGAAGAAGTTGCTGGGCAAAGTGTCTTTCACTTCCATATCCACATTATTCCGCGTTATACAAAGGACGATGCGATTAAAATTGAATTCCAAAAGAGTAATGAGCAAGATTTAAAAAGCTTACAATCGCTATTGATGAAATAACATGAAACAACTGCACCTTAAGAGCAGTTGTTTTTTTATAAACTATACTTTTATGTTATTACTGATTAAAAAACAGAACAAGAAAAGTGTGCAAGTAATTAATTAGCATTGATGAACTGATCCGCTCTTTTCTCAAATTCAGGACTAATGAAAAGCTGATTCATAACCATTGACCAATCCCTGATATGTCCACCATTCCATTTGTCATTCAGCTCAACCACGCTGAGATATACCAGTTTATACAAGGCCATTTCATTTGGGAATGCGCCTTTTTTTTGTCACTTTCCTGAAACTGGAATTGATCGCCTCAATGGCATTGGTGGTATACATCATTTTTCGTATCGTCACATACATACAGTCCACAAATAAAAATGGATAGCATTTTTTCAATGGTTTATTTTGCCATTCTTCAAGTTCTGGGATTACAGTATCTGTAATATTCGATATCATTTCATGTGATACTTGAAATCCATAGATATCATCTATCGTTTTTGAGATATCTCTTTGCGACATTCCTTTTGCATACATGGCTAATACTTTACGCTCAATATCAGATACATCTTTTTCCTTTTTCTCCACGAGTATTGGTTC
>JBKEBQ010000030.1:0-57420 GCA_047973225.1 Breznakia sp.
ATTAACTCGATTTTTAAAATCGGACTTTCTTTATAATCTATCGTTTTATACAAAAAGTCCTCCTTGTTATTGGCATTCATTTTCTTTAACCAATGTTTCAAAGCATATACAAACTCGAATAACAATATCTTTTAATTATAAACGAACATAGATCCATTATCGTTAATCGACAATGTTCCCGCAACAGTTTCCACCAACTCAAAATTATGACATTTTGTGAATGAATTATCCGAAAATAGTTATTGTGGAATATTTATATTTATCTCCATGTTATCTGACACCTTCACCATATCTAGCATTGTTCCCTCGTCTTTCACATATGAAACACGCAACACGTTGTTGTAATTTTAATATACCTTCTATTATTAGTAACGGTTCAAATCGGAAAAAGGTTCCATTCTCAAATGTTTTTGTTTTCAATAGGACAATTTTCTAACAAATTTATGTTAAACAAATATAAATACTGTAAACTATTTATATAAAACCGAGATGTTTTATCTCGGTTTTATATATTGTAATATTTTTTAATACAATCGTTTATCTATATAGTTTAGCCTTTCCAGTCGCATTGAATAAATCAATTTTATTTGCGATGACTTTACGGCACGCTTCTATACTCTTGGGATAAATTTCAAGAGGCTCTTTGTAGCCTGGATTTGCATTTAACACTTCTCTACATTTTTCATAAAAAGCCACTTTAATATCGCTAGAAATATTAATTTTAGAAATACCTATTTGAACTGCTTGCGCAATCTCTTCATCCTTATTTGACGAACCCCCATGTAACACTAATGGAATATCCACCAACTTTTTAATTTCTTGAAGAATATCCAAACGCAATGCTGGTTTTTTGTCTTTTGGATAAATACCATGTGCGGTTCCAATTGCTACAGCCAACGTATCAACACCTGTTTTTTCAATAAAATCTACTGCTTGTTTAGGATCGGTATAAATAATTTCTTCACTTCCTCCTTCAACAGAATTGCCTGTATTTCCAATCGTACCAAGTTCCGCTTCTATAGATATGTTTTTAGGATGAGCTAAACTTACCACTTCCTTAGTCATTGCTATATTCTCTTCATATGACTTTTTAGATGCATCAATCATCACAGAAGTAAACCCCGCCGCAATCGCACGTTTGACAATGTCAATAGTATCTCCATGATCTAAGTGAATAACAACGGGAATATCCACTCTATTAGCCTCGTAAATCATCGCTTGAATTAAACTTTCTCCCACAAAAATCAACTCATCTGGAGATAGCTCCAAAATAACTGGAGCATCTTTTTTTACTGACTCTTGCATTACTGATTTCAACAGTTGATCACTTCCAATATTGAATGCAGGAACAGCAAATCTATGCTTATTTGCCACCTCAAGTAAATCTTTCATATTCATTAACATAATTACGATTCCTTCTTTCTACAATGACTTTCCATTTGACTGTGATAATCGAATATAGTGTCTTACTACATCTTGACTTTCCTTTTCTACCTGATGCATCATGACCCAATAATTTATATCTGGATTTTCTTTCAAATGTTTTTTTATACTTTCAACATGGGCATTCATAAAATCACAGCCAACATTAATTTTATTGATTCCATGCTTTACACATTTTTTTATATTTTCATCACCTGAACCAGAACCACCATGTAATACAAGTGGCATATTGGTTGCTGTTTTGATTTCTTTCAATTTATTAAAATCAAATTCTGGAATATAGCTTTCCGGATAATTGCCATGCGAAGACCCTATCGAAATTGCGAGTGCATCAATGCCCGATTCTATAGCAAAGCGTTTTGCTTGGTTAGGATCCGTCATCATAGATGCTTTTGTGTACTGCCCACCTTCACTTCCTCCAATACAACCAAGCTCTCCCTCTACACTGACATCATAAGCTTTCGCAAAATCAACGATTTCTTTCGACATTGCAATATTACCACTTAAATCATATTTTGATGCATCCACCATTACCGATGAATAGCCATCCACAATTGCTTTTTTTAATAGTCCTACTTCCTCACCGTGATCGAAGTTTAGTGCAACTTCAACGCTTGAACGCTGTGCAAGCTTTTTCACAATTGGCGCAATCAATTCACTATCGCAATGTTTTAACATATGCTCTTGTACGACATTTACAACGATGGGTGCTCGCTCTTTTTGAGCAGCCGCTATTACAGCTCTAACCGTTTCTATATTGAAACAGTTAATCGCCATAATGGCATAATTTCCTTTATTTGCTCTTTGCAACATTCCTTTCATCGAAACATACATTTTTTTACCTCCTTTTTATCCTTCAATAACAATATCTGATAAATCGATTTCTTCTTCTACCTCTTCTATCACACTATTTGCTTGTTCTTCGCTCAAAGGTTTTTTAATTAAAAGTAATAAAACTGCTGTTACACAAGATCCGATCAATAATGCTGCTACCGCTACGATTGGTTGTGACATCGCAGGGATAACAAACACGCCGCCACTTGGAACTGGACTACCATTTCCAAAATAAAAACTAATGGCTCCACAAATCCCACAGCCAATTGAAGTTGAGAATACGGTACGAATTAAGTCATTCATTGCAATTGGTATAACTCCTTCTGAAATCATACACACTCCCATTGGAAATGCCACCTTAATATTTTCTACCTCGGTATTTGTAAAAATTCTTTTATGCACCACTTTCGAAAATAATAATGCAAATGTCACGCCAAATGGTGGTACCATGGATGCTAAGACTTTGATTCCTTCGGGCTCTGTAATGCCTTCTAACAGTAATCCATCACAAATCAGATTGGGAACTTTACTGATTGCCCCACCATAATCAATACAACCAATAGCACCAATAATAACTCCATACCACTCCCGACAAGACTGATCCAAGCCTGTGATGAAATTTGTCAAACTATTTGTCATCCACATAATTGGTGTTCCTAACACAAAATACATCAATAAACCACCTGTGATCGCTGTCAATGTGGGAATAATCATCATCGGCATCAAAGCTTCTGCCCATTTTGGAACCTTTACATACTTACGAATCGATAATGCTATATAACCTGCAACAAACCCTCCGATGAGTCCTCCTAAGAAACCTGCTCCTAAGAAACTAGCAATCTGTCCCATTAAGAAACCTGGCGCAATCCCTGGACGGTCTGCAATAGAATAAGAGATGTATCCAGCGATAAATGACGGGAGCAAGCCCATCCCCAATACCCCAAGTGATGTAAGAGCGCTAGGAATTGTCATTTCTTTCAAGTCCGTAATGACTTCTCCCCCCATTAAGTTCCCCGCAGCAATCAACAAACCTGATGCAACAACCAAAGGAAGCATATAGGAAATTGCTGTTAACATATGTCTTTTAAGTTCTTGTCCTAATTTTTTCATTTTTCCCTCCAAATATTATTTATTTAATTCTGATTCAATTTTTTGAAGTAATTGTTTTGGTGCTTTCACAACCAAACTGGTTGGAACTTTAATGGTTTTCTTACCCTCAAAACGTTCTGTTCCCGTAATGGCAATATCAACAGCTAAAATTACAACATCAGCCTCTGCAATCTGTTTTGAAGACAGTTCATCCTCAGTCCCTATGGTACCTTGTGTTTCAATATGAATCTTGTGACCCAATGCTTCTGCAGCGCGCATCAGCTTTTCTCTTGCTATATATGTATGCGCAATTCCCGATGTACATGCTGCAATTGCTACTATTTTCATTTTTTACCTCCTTTCCCTCTTAATCTATCTTTAAATTATCATGGTTGTCTTTCCTTCTAAAAACATATACAGTAACTTTAATGTGGTAAAATTTTTTTAACTTGAAAAAATTTCTTTTAACTGCTCAATACAATTCATATCTAACAGTTTTTCAACTACCTCATCATTGCCGAGTTTTGTTGCAATTTCAGCGAGTAATCGCATATGATTTCTTGCATATTCGTGATCGTTACTAACCGCGAATAAAAAAATAAGTTTAACACCTTTACCATCTAGTGTTTCCCATTCTATTTCTTCTTTTAATCGCCCAATAGAAATTCCTACTCGATTTACTGAATCACTTTTCCCATGAGGTATCGCAATATAATTTCCAATCCCCGTGGCACCCAGTGTTTCGCGCTCATAAATATCCTTGATGAAACCTTGAATATCCCTAACATATCCTGCTTCATTTAATTTGTTGGTTAATTTCATAATTGCTTCTTCTTTATTTTTTGCATCTAAGCTTAAATCGATGATGCGCTCATCAATTGCTTCTATAACTTTCATATTTTTTCTCCTATCTGATCAAGTATTGGAATAATTCTACATTGCTTTTCATACTCTTTAATTGCTGAATTTTTTCGTTGTTTTCTACTAATGAGACGTATTGCTTATAAAAGGCTTGAGCCTGCCTGCGCTCTTCTCTGCTCATCATTCTAAGCGCCAACAAAAATACTACATCCACCTCTTCTCGCTCCCAAACAATCGGCTTATCTAGAATGACAATTGCTACTTTAGGCGTGTTTACCTTATATTGATTTCCATGAGGCAATGCAATCCCATTACCTATTTCCGTAGTTGTAATTTTCTCTCGATCAATCACGCTTTTTCCAAACTCCCCATTCACAAATCCTTTTTCTGCCATCTTTTTCGACATTAATCTAATAAGGGTTTCCTTATCTTTACATTTTAAATTGATAATAATCAATTCAGGGTCAAATAGAGGATGACAGATTGCATCAAATGTCATTCTGTTCATGTTCGTATAACGGATAGAGTCTTTCAATTTTTTTCCTAGTTCTTGAAGCCAAGTGTCACTCAAAATATTTGCGAGGTATAAAATGCGCCCATCCTCAATTTGCAAATCGACCAAACTCACAATAACATTAGCGTCTAAATTTTTTTCAATTAAAAAATCATGAGCTCCCTGCACTCGAACTTCATGAATACTCGGATATGCACTTTGCACTCTTTGCATCACAAATTGTGTCGCACTATTAGGTTGGTTGGAAACTATTAATAATTTATATACCTGTTTTTTTCGATCAAGTGCTGCTTGAAAGTACAAACAAATATACCCTAGTTCGTCTTCAGTTAATTTAAAATTAAAATATTTTTCAAACAAAACACTGATACTCCACATCTGACGAAACAAATGTGTATATTCTTTTTTTATATAATAAATCAATGAATTCTGTGCAGGTTTCCCATATTCTAAACGAAATATTGTGGACCGTAAATGATGGAGTAAACTATTACGCAAAACGTTATCATTTCGTAAATCGACAGATAAAATTTGCGATGTCATATCAATTAGTTCCCTTGTGAATTCAATTAGTCTTTCATCGTAACGTTTTACGATTTCTTCTTTTTCCAGATCTACTGCTTTTCCCAAAAATCTTGAACAAAGAATTTGTATGACTAAAAAATGAATCTCGACCTGCGAAAATTTCAATTTTAAACCAACTTCAATTTTTTCAAAAATAGCTTTTGCAAACGCATACTCATTATACTGTTCAATTGTTTTCAAATCACGCTTATCAATTT
The DNA here is from genome assembly GCA_047973225.1 of Breznakia sp. Taxonomy (GTDB): domain Bacteria; phylum Bacillota_I; class Bacilli_A; order Erysipelotrichales; family Erysipelotrichaceae; genus JBKEBQ01. Next base: position 5,524 of record JBKEBQ010000030.1, read on the forward strand.
TGAATTTCCCTCGATTACAGCGATGAATGGCAATACAGTAATAAACTAAAATTTCATAAAATGATTCATCACTAAACTCGAATTTCCATTCATTCTCAACATCAAGCATAATCTTTTTCACAAATCCGATATGAACATTCGATAATATTCTCATAATGTTTTTTTCAATCATCTTAGTTTGTGGGTTTCGCATAATTAAGTGCTTCAATACATTTCGATAATTTGATTCATTAAACAAGATTATAATGCCTGCGTTGCGCGTATTTTTTAACGTTACATGATATTCTTTTAATAATTTCTGGCAATCTTTTAATACTTTTAAAATAGTGGGTGTACTAAGATATAAATAATTGGCTAACCTCGTTGTTGTAATGATTTCTTTGTTTCTATTTTTAAAAATATAGTTTAGAACATCATACATACGCTCACTACTATCCTGAATAGTCAATAGTTCGTCATTATTGTAAATAACATGCATAATTTGATTTCTTTGACTTTCCGTCGCATCCAACCAATTCCCTATACGTGGTTTTTTCTGAATTATTCCCAGACCATTTTCTTTTAAATACGAATTAATTTCAATAATTTTGGTCCTTGCTGTTTTTTCGGAAATTTTCACCTTTTCAGCAATCACTTTGATTGCTACAATTTTGTTTTCCAAAAAACATTCCAAAATTTTTGTAAAATAATAATTCTTTTTTTCAGCTTTCATATATCCTCCTTTCGTATTAAACATAGCAAAATTTCTTTCTTCTTCAAAAAAAGAGTTGGTCACTTTAATGTGGTAATTTAATTTCTTGTTAAATGTAAAATTTTCGTTTTACAAAAAATCCACGAACTGTCCTTCTTGCATTTTATATCTGTGGATATACTACACTAGAGTGAACAGAAAAAACATAAAGCCATTGTACAATTAAATAGGAGGAAAACAAACAGGACTAATATAAGAAAAAATACTAAATTTACACACGAATTCAAGCAGCTATAATTACGTGTTAAATCAAAAAGTGTATGATTCAAGAAAGATTAAGATGGAACTAACGAAAGAAAAGATTCATCTGTCAAGAAGAACCTCTAGAATTATGAAGTATAATGGCTTAGTATCTGCTTATACGATTCAAAAATGTAAACCGCAAAAAACAAAGCTGAAAGAATATGTCAATAAATTAGGGGAAAAGGTAAAAAAATAAATAAAAAGCCCTTAAATAAAGGCTTATTTTTATATATGGTGGAGCCAAAGGGGTCGTCGTCACCGTTCAGCACCTCAAACGGTACTTCTCTGTTATCCTTTGAGAACCACGAAGTAATCACTATTTTATCGTTGTATACATGAATTTTATCAACGAAATACTCAAGAATCATATCTCTAGTTTCTGGATTATCAAAATATGCTTTGATTGAATGCTCATCCTCATACAGTGATTGTCTTACATTTTCTGCCTCTATGGCTTCTGTTAGTGCGTTTTTCTGCTCTTGCAGTTCTACCATGCGTTGCTGTGTAAGTTCGTTGAATATGCCTTGTCCTATCGCTTTAACGAAATTAGACAACTCTTTTTCAACTTCTTTACGTTGGGCTTCAAGCCCTTCAAGATACTTCGCATCTTTGTGATGGGTCTTGTAATATGCTGCTGCATCAACAGCAATAGATGCAAGATTCTCTGAATTGTCAAGCAATCCTTTTAATATTACGTTTACAATGTCTTCTAGCCATTCCTTACGCATTGGCTTCTTACTGCATCGCTTATATCATTGCTCTTTGCAGTAATAGTAATAATGCTTTGTGCCTGACACACCTTGCATAGAGTTTCCACATTAACCGCAGAAAAGCTTTCCTGTCAACCAATATCTAGGCGCATCTTCTGGTTTATTGGTTTTTCTTTGAGAAGCGTTACGTTTATTCAACGCAAGCATCGTCTGCACCTTATCAAAAGTTGCTTCATCAATAATAGCAGGCACATCATTTTCAATGGTTATCTGTCCATAATAGTACTCACCAATATACACTTTGTTCTTGAGCATCTTATTTAGTGTCTTCACACCAAACTCTTTACCTCTTACTGTTCGCACTCCTTGAGCATTGTGCTTATTGCATATCTCTTGCATTGGCTTTCCTGCTGCATAATCTGCAAACATCATCTGAACAAATGGAGCTGCATTCCCATCTATCACGTACTTCTTGTTGTCATCCACACCATAGCCGAACACCTTGTTTCCGTTATATAAAGTACGCTCTGTGTTATAATTCATTCCTCTTTGGATATTAGCAGCAAGCTGCTTTGAATAAAACTCAGCCATACCTTCCATCATACTTTCCATAAGCACAGCTTCAGGTGAATCATCTGCGTAGGCTCTGCCACAAAGTGGATTTTACATCCAGACTCACGGATTCTCTTCTTTACATCTACAAGTTCGTACTTATCACGTCCAAGTCTGTCCGTCTTCCATGCGATAAGAGCAGTATATTTTATTTTGTTAATCTCTGATAGCATCAGCATATTCCCTTACAATCGTAAAGCCCTTGGCTTTTGCATAAGCATGGGCTTGCTCTTTGCTGGTCTATAGAAACTTCGTTCTGTGAATGAGAGGAAAAGCGATAATAAGCAATAACGTTGTTATTGTCATTTTGTATAAATTTGTTATACTTCGCCATATTTTAATTACTCACCTACTTTTCATACCCAATGACATCTACCTCTACTTCTGAAATTATCTTGATTGTTTAGAATATCCAACATTTCCACCAGTGCTACCGCCAGCTTGAGAATAATTGCCACCTACACTATCAACCCAAATTGTCTCCTTCCCAATCTTATCAGAAACTTTTTGGCATGTATCTAAATCTTGACTAGAAATAAAGTACCATAAGTTACAATTACTCCGTATTGTCTTGGCTTGCTTGTCTCCATAGGCTTCTTCATGTTGTGAGAAATCTTGTAAATGTAAGTGATATACAATCCATCTACTCAACGCTACGCTTAATTTTGTTGGTAGGCCATCAATGACAGGCATATTCCCAGCCTCATCTAAAATCATATGAACTTTTTTTGCTAAATGCGTACCAGGCATTCGATTCGCCTCAAACACCAATTCTTGATATGCTTGGTCGAATGCCATTGCAGTGATAGAGTTATAGGTTTTCTTTTCATCAGGGTTAACAATAAATACTGCTCTTTTCCCATCTTTGAATTCCTGAAACCAAAAATCACTTCGAGATAAAACTTTGACGAGTTTGCTGGAACTAAAAATACTTAGTGTAGATAATGCCGAAGTCATAAAAGAGCCTTTCGTTTTTTCAGGCGCATTTGCCACCGCTGTATAAGCAACACGTGATACATCCGTTTCAGGCAAGCTCTCCATAAAAATAGATAACTTCGCTTTTGCAACCTTTCCTTTGGAATGTTTATTTCCAACACTAATTTCTCCTCCGAGCAATGCCAGTGTTTGATAAACGGAATAAAAGTTTTTCTTATTATCAGAAATAGGTGCACAGCATACTGCTAATATCAATCCTTTAATAAGAGCCTTCTGTCCATCAATCCATATTTTTTCTCCAGCACCTGTATCTACAACAAGTGTTGTTACAATATCTTGTGCGTATTGGTCTGCTTCATCTATATCCTTTTTTTCAATACAAGCAATGACATTCTTTAATGGATTCCAACAATCACTATATTATAAGTTACGAAAGTCTAATACGAAAACTTGATACCCTTTTTTTCTAAGTATTTCCGAAAGTCAAAATAAAATTCTTTTTTAGGATCATTGAATACCATACTCTCACCAGCCATCGAACATAACATAACTAATTGTCTGATAATTTTTCTTGATTTCCCTGAACGAGTAGTTCCGATGCACATATCATGAACCGCTTCTTTTTCATAGAGCAATGTATCAGGTGCAATTAAATTAATTGGACTTCCTTCAATATCCAAAGTTCGATTTGTGTCTACTGGTGCTACACCAAAAAACTTTTTCTGCTCTTCTATATTCGTCCATCTTGCACTTGCCAAATCATCCGACTGTTTTGGTTTTTTAAATTGAAACATTTTGAACATTGCAATTAGTAGCAAAATCCCTATGCATACTGTAATGATTACAATATCTCGCATCTTGTTTGGGAACACTTCTAAATATGAATATGTTTCTTTTAATAACTCAACATCTAATAGCCATAAGCAAAAACCGACAAATAAAAATATGATTGGTATAGAAACAAATATTACAATCACATCTATTTTAAAGCCTCTACTTTTGTAAGTATCTTTATTCTTTTTCTTTTCTTTCATATTGCTTTTCCTTTCATTTTATTCATAAATGCTGTATGACAAATACTGCGTAAAAATTCTTGCAGTCTATTTATCATGAAAAATGATGCGAACCACTTTAAAATAAACATCTAAAAACCGCAATACATGCAGTTATTAATTCAAAATGTATGACAAGTGTTCAAAAAAAGAGTTTGCAATCTAGCTATCACTGCAAACTCTTCCTAAATCACATAAAATAATCGAACCATGTATCGAACGTAGTTCGCAATGTAATACACTGCTTAAAATTACGCTTATCATGATGTTTTCATTGCAACCAGTGGTTGCAAGTGCCAAATGTGTTCGATTTATCGTACACACTTATCCTGCTACCTATAAATCACTGGAACAGTTCGATTTTAGGTAGACAATTACAATCCCTTTTTATTACGCTTTCAGTTTGTCATTCAAGGACTTTTGTTGCATCATTATCAAATATATATTTAGTCCTCGTTCCGCTTCTTCAAATGATGAATATGTTTTTACTAATCTTAAATTTTGTTTGTTACAATCTACAATTGGAAACCCATTTTCTTTCGTATATAGATAATATTTCTTGGCCATATTGTTGTTCCTTTCTGCCTAACATAATAAAAAAAGAAGTTTTTTAAACTCCTCTTTCATCATTTTCTTGTTCTTTATCAAGCAAATCTGTTTCCATTTCATATGCTAGTTCATCACTAGAATACTCATATTGTTCTTCATAATAATATGAAAAATCTAATCCTTTGAAAAATATTTCTCGATTATTTACATCATCTGTTGTAATATTTTCCAATTCAATTATAAGCTGACTACTGTCTTTAACTGATTCTTTCATAAGAAACATATACTCTTCTTTATCCAATTTAGACCAATCAAGAACAATACTTAATTCTTGTAAAAGTAAGCAGTCTAACCACAATCTTCCACTCCTTCCATTACCTTCACGGAATGGATGAAGAATATTAATTTCAACATATTTCTCTACAATTTCTTCAAAAGTTTTTACAGGCATTTCATTAATTCTTTTTAAGTTTTCTTCTAAAAAATTCGTATTCGCAAACTGAAAACCACCTTTAGAAAGATTAACTTCTCTTAATTTTCCAGCCCAATCATAAATATCTTCAAACAGTATTTTATGAATTACAAACAATGAATCTATATTTTTAAAATCTATTTCTTTGTAATTCTCTTGCAACCAAAAATTAATTGCTTTTTGTTTACTAAGTCGTTCTTCTTCTTTTTTTAATAATGAAATCTTAGTAACTCCTAATTTATTTTTAATCATTGTATCACCTGCTGCCTTGATTATTGCTTATATTATATCACATTAGTTCTTTAACATTTTCTTTACTTGCTTCTTTTTTATCTTCGGAAAAATTAAATTTTCTTGATTTATTTCAAAATTATTTTGAAATAAATCATCAACATCTTCTTCACTAACTGCAATCCACGCAAATTGATTTCTTACAACTTCATTCATGAATATTTCATGTTATTTTAAATTAACATCCATACAAATAATAACTTTAACATTCGGATTGAAATAGCGAAATCGTTGTAACATCACCCATAATTGAAAATTTTTATATAATGACTTTTGTATAATAACATATTCCACATGCTTAATTCCATCTATATTGTTGATTACAAAATTAATATAATCACGATTAATTAAATGATAAAAGTCATATTCATTTTTATCAAAATAACTTCCTATAACTTCTCCGTCTTCATTTGTATAAGAAAAATATTGATAAAACTTATCATATAAATTTTCATCTCCACAAAAAACTAATTTCATATATTACCTCCTTTTTCTAAAAATATTAAAAATATAAAAAAAAGAAACATTATTGTATTTCCTCTTCTTTATTTGATTCATTTTCATCAAGATATTTTCCGACTAAGCTTTCATAACACTCTTCGTATCTATCTTGAAAATATAAACATGTTTCAACTAAAAATCCTTTTTCACTACTGTATTCTTTCAATCCTCGATAATGTAATTCTTTTTAAACAAATAAAATTGTGACCTATCTGATAGGTTTTTTTTCTTCAAACACATCATACATATTTCGGTTACCTCCTTTCGTTTTTGATGCCACTATTCATTAACTAACTTGTTAGTCAAAACACAAAAAAACGGGCATTTGATAAATTCAAATGCCCGTTTAAATATAATATGGTGGAGTCGGGGGGAGTCGAACCCCCGTCCAAAAATAGTCTCACGTATAAACATCTACAGTTTAGTTTGTTAAAATAATCTATAAACCAGTAACAAACAAACGAAGTTTACAGATGTGTCTATTCATTTTTCATGTAGAAACCTAGACCTTTTCTACCTTATCTTTCTCTTATACCATATGCAATGCTGGAAAGCTACAACACGACATAGGGCTGCAACCAGTTATTAGGTTAATTAAGCAGCAAATGCAACAGCTTGGTTTCCACCAAAGATGTTAGCTAATTTAGTTTTTCCAGTTAAATTGGATTGATAATTTACGTGTATCACTCGACTGCAGTTTATACCAAACATATCCTTGTCGAAACCATGGCGACCCCATATAGTATTGACAATTAAATTATATCATACTAATAATTACGTTTCATTACTTTCTCGATCATTCGCTTAGTATCACGCTCTTTTTCGCTATTGCGTTTATCATATAAATGTTTTCCTTTCGCAAGCGCAATTTCCAATTTTGCCCTTCCTCTATACAAGTATAAAGAAAGTGGCACAATCGTTAATCCCTGAAGTTTTACCTTTTGTTGAAGCTTTTTTATTTCATGTTTATGTAACAATAACTTTCGCTCCCTTGTTTCATCATGATTGAATATATTTCCTTGCGCAAATGGTGGAATATACATGTTTTTTATAAATGCTTCGTTATCAAAAAAACTTACATAAGCGTCTTTTAACTGTACGGAACCGTTTCGAATCGACTTGATTTCAGTGCCACTCAAAACCAATCCCGCCTCATACGTCTCTTCAATAAAATAATCATGCTTTGCTTTTCGATTATAACTTATAACTTTATGCATACGCCCTCCTCAATATACTAATTTCACTCGATCACTCGTAACCACCGTTTCACTCAAATGAACAAAAAATTCTCGCGATACATCCTTTCCTTCATGTAAAAACAAGGAATGTTGTTTTGCTAATTCATCTGTATAATCTTTTAATGCATATGTTTCATAGCGTGTATAATTCTCACTAATCAGCGTTACCGTAGGCCAAAATTCAATATCTTTAAAAATAAAATCTTGTTTTTCGTGATCATATTCAATTTTCCATCTAGCCATTCCTCCCAACATTCGATGACTCTCATCTTGTGCAGATAAAAAATTACCTAAAGAGTAGATAACCAAGGTTTCATTACCATCTTTTCCGTTTATCATTTCAGTTGGTTGGATAACATGAGGATGTGTTCCAACGATAACATCCACTCCTAAATCACTTAAATATTGTGCTAATTTTTGTTGCTCTTCATTTGGTAAAAGTGTATATTCATCACCCCAATGCATACTCACAACTTGCACATTGCTCATTGTTTTTAACTTTTCAACATCTGTTTTAATTTGCTCATAATCTATTAAATTTACCAAATATTCTTTTCCTTCAGGAAGCAAAAAGCCATTCAGCCCATAAGTATAACTACTAAATCCAATGCTAACTCCATGCACTTCCTTCACGTATAATTTTTCATCCGCCGCCGATTTTCGAATTCCACTAATGATCATATTGGGATATTTTTCAGCATACGTTAACTCTTCCACAATTCCCGCTTCTCCTCTATCCATACTATGATTACTGGAAGCGGAAAGCCAATTGAATCCGCTATTATACAAGCCATTCAGAATTTCCTTTGGTGCATTAAACGTCGGATATCCAGACAAACCTAAAGATTCTCCTGCGCATAATGTTTCTAAATTAATATAAGAAATATCGCTATTGCTTGTCAAAGTTTTGGTATGCTTATAAACGTCATCAAAATTATAACTACCATCTGTATCTTTATTATACACATAGATAGGATCATGAATGAGATTATCACCTACTGCCGAAAATGAAACCTCAGAAATTTTGGGTTCCCTTTTTTGTGGTTTTAATTCTTTTTCTTTCTTTGTCGATCCTTCTCCAACTGTTGTACAACCAATTAAAAGAAAGAGCAGCAATACCCAAATTTTATTTTTCATATATTTTTTTATACTTTCTTTCACTAACAATTTCAAAATCAATTTGACGCTTGAATCTTGATGCATCTACCACTTTTACCTCCACTTTTTGTCCCACTTTATAGACATTAGCACGATGTTCTCCTACCAACATTCTAGCATGGTCTATGTAAGTATAAAAGTCATCTTTTAATGAAGTTATGTGAACAAGCCCTTCAATCGTATTTTCCAGTTCAACAAACATTCCAAATTTTGTGATTGATGAAATAATGCCCGTAAATTGCTTCCCAATAAAACGCTCCATATATTCACATTTCTTCAATTGTTCTATATCGCGCTCTGCCTCAATTGCATTGCGTTCTCTTTGCGAAGATTGCAATGCCGCCGCTTCGATAAATACCTCATCTTCTTGCATGACTTTTATATCGCTTTCGACATGAAAGCAATACTTTCGCAACATCCGATGAACAATCAAATCTGGATATCTTCGTATTGGTGAGGTAAAGTGTGTATATTCTTTTAATGCCAAACCAAAATGTCCCATACAATTTTGATCATACCTTGCCTTTTGCATTGCTCGTAGCATATAAGTTGATAAAACATCATATGCCTCATCGTATTTCGCTGATTCTAATAGGGATTGCAATTGCTTAGGATGTATATTTTCGATATCACCTTTTAATGTATACCCCATTGACTGTGCAAGATTTGCAAATTCACGCATTCGCTTTAACGTCGGTGCTTCGTGCACTCGATACATACTCGGTAGTCCCATGTTTTTCATATGTGTTGCTACACATACATTTGTGGCAATCATAAAATCTTCAATCATGCGCTCTGCTTCTCCACGTTTGCGTAAAACAATATCCTCAACCTTGCCTTTTTCATTGACTAGAATAATTCCTTCTTTTTTATTAAAGTCAATTTCACCAGCAAGATATTTTTTCTTTCTTAATTTCTTTGATAGTTCCAACCCATCAAAAAGCATAGGTACAATCATTTCATACTTTTTCATTTTCTTCGAATGCCGTTTAAAAATATCATTCACATCTGTATACGTCATTCGTTTTTTTGTTTTTATGAAAGAGGGAACAATACGATAATCAACAACATTTCCATCATTATCAAAATCCATGATACACGAAAGCGTCAAGCGTTCCTCTGCCTCATTTAAGCTACATATACCATTCGATAGAGCCTTTGGTAACATTGGAACAACCCGATCTACCACATATACACTCACACCTCTTTCAAACGCTTCTTTATCAAGTGCAGACTTTTCTTTTACATAATGAGATACATCAGCAATATGAACACCTAAACGATACCCTTGTTTTCGCTTTTCAATACTAATCGCATCATCCAAATCTTTTGAGTCTGCTCCATCAATTGTAATCGTAATAAGTTTACTAAAATCCTCACGATTTCTTTTGTCTTCACTTGTTATCTGCTCCTTAATTTGTGAAACTTCCACTTCCACCTGCTCACAAAATTCAAGATGAATATCATGCTCTAATAAGCTACTTAAAATATCAATGCCTGGATCATATTTATATCCCAATACACGCACAATAGAGCATACTAATGTCTTCCCATACTTTTCTATATACAATTGAACCTTTGTATCATTTACAAACTTAAAAGCTTTTATATTATTGACTCTAATCTTTTGATGCGGCATATTTGTATCTGGTAAAAAACAAGTGCGATCACGTTTTTTCTTTATAACGCCAATAATGGTATGTTTCTTATGTTGAATAACTTTTACAATTTCACATTCAACACTGCCATCTTCATTATGAACCATTTTTGCGAGTACTTCATCGCAATCTAAATATTTTGTAATTTCTTTACGAGACGCATATACACTGATTTCTTCATTTTCAACAAAACCAAATCCCTTAGGGTTTTTGCGTAATGTACCAACAAAATAGCCCAGCTGGTCCAGCGTAAAATAACGATGCTTATGATCTGCAATTACAAGATACGCTTCAACCAACTGATTCATGTCCTTCATTAACTGTGTGAAATCTTTACTCGACTCAATATGAAAATATTGTTTAAAACCATCGATATCCATGCCTTTATATTTATTGGCATACACAACATCTAAAATTAATGCTTTATACTCCATGTCAACCTCCTTTCTTCAAAAAAAAGACCTTACGGTCTTTTTTCATGTTTATTGTCCTCTTTTGATTAATATAACCAAAACAAAGAAGATAATCCCCATTACAAGCGTAACTCTTGCAATGATTTTTTCAGGACCTCTCTCTTTCGTATTAGCAAATAAATTCAATCCTTCTCCACCAGTGAAGGCTCCACTAATACCATCGGATTTACCACTTTGTAATAACGAAAGGACAATAATAACACCAGAAACTACCATTAATAATGCATCTAACATTTTATTTCCTCCTTTCACTGCTTTGCCATTATACCACATATATGAAAAATATCAAGTGTATTCGATAAAAGCGCATAGCTTAAACCTTTAGGCGTGTCAACGACTACACTGTATAGAAAATTTTATTCCCCTTCTATTTTGGGGTGCTCTATAGCCCATAACAATTCATATTCAAAATAATAAATTTCATACTTAATCTTTTTCGCGAATCGTTGCATTGGCATATACATATTTTAATCCAATCCCAATTAGACTTCAATGATATAACAAGATTTTTCCATTAATTTTTCTGACACTTTTAATTCGCCCGCAATTATATCCATTTTTTCAAATGCATCTTCAGTCAATCGTATTCCTCTAATGTGCAATTCAGGAGATGCTAGGATGGACAATCGTCCTGTCAACTTATTAACACGTTCAATGTTTATAGCGTAAAAAGCATATACCGATCCTTGCAGCATCAAACCACCCATTTTCTTTATCTCTTTATGAAATTTTTTATATTCTTTTGATTTATCTTGATTTTCTATATCATACATAACGATATATACATATTTAATACTCACATAAAGAAATCCTCAATATTGGCATTATAACTTCTTCTTTTTCTTGTTCTGTATATGACATTTTTATTCCTCCTTGTCAGTATACCTTGGTCCAAAATTTTGCCCGCACCCCCTTATTTGAATTCCAGTTTTCTTTCAGCCAATCATTGACTATTTTTTTACCAAAACACTTGCACGTTTATTTGTTCCGGATTCTTTCATCACTGTTTTATATTGTAAATTTTCAACTAATTTATTATAATCAACTGTTTTCTCTAAGTCTGACAAACATGTTTTTGATTCATGAATTTTTTTAAGGAATTTTTCCCTTTCTGTTACTGGAACTAAATACATTTCATTGATACCACTAGATGAAACGTTAAGTTTATTATCATGTAATGACTCCATAACATACTTTATTTTATTCTCAATTACATTATCTTTTTTCTTTTTCTGTTTCCATTTTTCACATAGCTCTTTTTTTATCTCGTTCTTCATCACCTTTTTTCCATCTTTATCTAATAAAACTCCACATTGACTTTTTTTAAAGTGACTCCGCCTTTTATTTTCGTTATTTTCATTGCTTATCCTCCTATTATAACTTTATCCCTTTTTATTTCCTATGACAAAATTATCTTCTGTAAGCATGCAAACAAAGAAAATAGCAATAAACACCTTGATTGCTATCTTAAAATTAAACAAGATAATCAATGCGAGTATAGCGATTAAAGATATGAGTTCCAAATTTATGATTAAGCACAAAAAATTTAAATGCAAAAACTAAAAAGATCAAAACCTTTCGATTTCGATCTTTTAGAACTTCAAACAACAATAAACCTTATGCAAGAATCTCTTCCTAAATAACAAATTTTTATGTCTAAGTGATTTATTTAGGATTTATTCATTTTCTTGATTTTAAGAAAACCAAAAGTCATAGCCAATCCACTGATTAACATCAACATTGTATATCCTAGTAAGGTATATGAATTTTGTCCGGTTTCAGGGATTTTTTCTGCTGCTTCTTTTTTATATTGTGCTGTAATAACCATATCAGCAGAAACTTTTGAAAAATCAGTATCCCATCCACATTGCCATCTGCGACTTAATCTGCAATTGCTTGTGTTAGATTTTGGTCAGGAAAAATCTCTGAAATTTTATCTCCTATTTTCCCTTTTACATCATAAGCTGTAGTACCAAGCGTTTGCGTTTTCAGCTCATTTTCATTCAACACTTCTTCTTGTGCAGCGATATCTAGACTCACTACACTTATAACACACACCAACAGAACTAAAATTCTGCTGACTTTTATTTTATTTTTCATTTGTTGTCTTCTCTTATATTTTTTTATTTTTGCTTCTTTTGTATACTCCAACTACTAAAATAATTGCTGACAATATGAATACCACTGTATATCCTACATTCGACGTGTCACCTGTAGGCAGAGGCTCTTTCGGTGTCACAACTTTTTCATCATCGTATACACTTACCTCTATACGAATGCTTGGATTATATGTAAATGACACTTCATATGTTCCTACTTCAGCTTTGAAATCGCCACGATCTACTGTAATTTCAGGTTCTTCCAGCCAGATTCCATTTTCCACATCGTATACCTTTACATTCGCTAAGGCGATCATCTTTTCATCATTCATATCTGCCTTATTCACATGAATTTTAAAATCTTCCGCATGAATAATATAGTCTGTATCAAAAGAATAGCTTTCATCATTAACAAGAACGATCTGCATGGCATTCACTTTATTGTCATCACTATCTTTTAGTGAATATGAAAGTTTATATATTCCAGCTACCTTTGTATCTACGCTGCCCTCACACACAACTTCACTTATTAAATCACCATCTTCTGCATCACTTGCAACTACATTGTTCATAGCATTAAAGTTATCGTTCAAATTTATTTCCGTAAAAATAGGAACACTTAACGTTGGCAGTGTATTGGAATACACATTAAACGTTTGTGTATATATTGAACCGTCAAAACTACCACCCACTACTTTGCTGGTAAGGGTATAGCTTCCTCTAGCATGTAAATCACTGCCATTAATTTTAATTACTCCATCTTTTAACACTGGCTCGATTATTACAAAACTTTGATCTGGTTTTGTAAGTTCATACGCAAAAGTACCACCATAATTTAAAAACTGGCTATGCGCAGGATATGCGGGCAATTCATAGTCTTTCGCTGTTTCAGCAACACTCGTAAGTGTTTGTGAGTACGTTTGATTAGTGAATCTTTTCAAACGGATATTTGTAAAAAAGTCATGCTGTGCTTGTGTAAAATCAATAATATTATTGCTTTCAAGCTGTACACTATCTAAACTTGCCAAATTTACAATTTCAGATGGTAAACTTGTTAAATTATTTTCTTGCATTTGCAATGTTTTTAATTTGCTCAAATTTCCAAATTCTGCTGGTAATGACGTTAACGTATTTTGAGCAATTTTCAACGTCGTTAAGTTTGATAAATCACCTATTTCTTTTGGCAAACTCGAAATCTGATTCGTCAATAAAATTAAGTCAGTCAAATTTATTAAATTAGAAATACTAGCTGGAATACTCGTAATTTGATTCGTGTTTGCATATAATTTTTTAAGACTTGTCAAATTGAAAACACCACTTGGAATTTGCGTAAAAGCATTGTTATCAATTTTTAGCTCTGTCAATCTAGAAAGATTACCAATTTCAGTAGGTAAGCTTGTCAATTGGTTGTTATTTAAACTCAGTTTTGTTAATGAACCTAGCTCTCCAATTGCTGTGGGAATACTTGTCAATTGGTTATTGAATACCATTAAGGATGACAAGCTTTTCAAATTCGAAATGTCATCTGGCAATGTAGTAAGTGCATTGTTCGCCAAATTTAATGACGCAAGCGATGTAAACACACCAATTCCATCTAAGTTTGTTAAAGATTTATAAGACAAATCTAAGATTAAGGTTTTTGATACCATTGTTGCATCAATAATCGCATTCACATCACCAGAGGCCACTTTGTCTGCAATCGCCTGTGCTGTTTTTGTGTCGGAAAAATTATCCGCGATACTTGCACCAACACCCCGAAGTTGATTATGGGATGATGCTGTTTGCAAAGGTTGTTCAAAGCTTTGTTTTTCTGATTGCTCTACGTCTGTCGACTGTCCAAACATTTCTACACTAAGTGTAGTTACCAGACATATTACGACCAAAAAAATACTACTTATTTTTAATGTTCTTTTCATATAATAATCCTTCTCTTTCTTTGTTATATATAAAATAATAATATAATATTTATCTGCATTTGTAAATATTTTAAGGGTACAAGTTGTAATACATTGGTTCATACTTGCTTTAAACAGCGCAAAGAAATAGTTTATTTTGTATATTATTCTGCGCATTTTTCTTATTTTGAAGAAAACAAAAAAGAGTAGCATCTACTCTTTTCTTTTTAAATATTTAAATATCCGTTATTTTTTTATATTGTAAAATGCACGAACACCTGGATAAACAGCAATATCTTCTGCACCACGAGAATTCAATTCATCGTTAATTCTCAACAATTGGTTATATTTTGCAATACGGTCTGTTCTTGACATTGATCCTGTTTTTATTTGACCTGCATTTAATCCTACCGCGATATCAGCAATTGTAGAGTCTTCAGTTTCTCCTGATCGGTGCGATTCAACAGATGTATATCCCGCTTTTTTTGCCATTTCAATATCATCAAAAGTTTCCGTTAATGTACCAATGTGGTTAACCTTGATAAGAATTGAATTTGCGATTCCTTTTTCAATTCCTTCTTTTAAGATTGCTGGGTTTGTAACAAACAAATCATCTCCTACAATTTGAATCTTATCACCAAGACGATCTGTTAATACTTTCCAACCATCCCAATCATTTTCACCTAATCCATCTTCAATTGAAATAATTGGATATTTTGCTACCCATCCTTCATACATTTCAATCATTTCAGCACTTGTCTTAGTTCCACCACCTGATTTTTTTAGGTCATAAACTTTTTTATCAGCATCATAGAATTCACTAGCTGCAACATCCATTGCTAACATAATATCTTTGCCTGGTTTGTATCCTGCTTTTTCAATTGCTTCCATAATTACTTGCAGCGGTTCTTCATTACTTCCTAAGTTTGGCGCAAATCCACCTTCATCACCAACTGCTGTAACATGGCCTTTTGCTTTTAAAACTGATTTTAAAGCATGAAATGTTTCTGCACCCATACGAATTGCTTCATTGATGTCTTTTGCCCCAACTGGCATAATCATATATTCTTGGAAATCTACTGAAGAATCAGCATGAGATCCACCATTGATTACGTTCATCATTGGTACTGGTAATGTTTTTCCGTTAAACCCACCAAAATATTTGTATAATGGCATTCCATAGTAATCTGCAGCAGCAATTGCAGCAGCCATAGAAACTCCTAAAATTGCATTTGCCCCTAATTTTGATTTGTCGCTTGTTCCATCAAGATCAATCATCACTTTATCAATTAAACTTTGATCCGTTACATCAAGTCCAATCACAGCTTCTGCAATCATATCGTTTACATTCGCAACGGCTTTCGTAACACCTTTTCCTTCAAATCTTTTTTTATCACCATCACGAAGTTCAAGCGCTTCTCTTTCTCCTGTTGAAGCTCCACTTGGCACCATCGCACGTCCATACGCACCTGATTGTGTCGTTAATTCAACTTCAATTGTTGGATTTCCACGAGAATCGATAACTTCTCTTGCATAAACATCAATAATAATTGGCATTGTATTACTCCTCCTATGTGTTTCATATCACGTAAATAGTATAGCATACTCCCTCTGCAAATAAAAGTAAAATTATTTTTTTCACAAATCATATTCTCCCCATTTTAAACGCTATAATTCGTATTTTATAATTCCCTAATCACGATCACCAAGCCTTTTTTTAATGGCTCCATAAGTTTTTATTGTAGCTTCTCGAAATGCTTTGCATCAAAGACATACATCACACAATAAACACCTCCTAATTGATCGATATTTATAAATGATTATGATAAGCTTAGGTTTCGTCAGCTCATTCCTTATAGATAATCTTTTACATTAAGCGATTAACACACGCTGAAATAAAAAAAAGCGTTCTCACGTTTCTACGTTGGAACACTTTTTATAATATTTTATACTTTTTCACCCTTCATAAAATCTTCTAATTTTTGTGCATAGTGACACATCGCAAAGTGATCTTTTGCAATTTCTCGAAGAACCGGTTTTTCTTTGTGACATTTTTCATCTGCGTATCGACAACGTCCCACAAATGGGCAACCATCTGGCAAGTTAATCGGGCTTGGTACATCTCCCTCAAGGATGATGCGTTGTTTATTGGCTTCTAGTTCAGGATCGGGAATTGGTACTGCTGAGAGTAGCGCTTGTGTGTAGGGATGATACGCATCATAATATACGTCTTCGGCTTTACCTATTTCTACAACATGACCAAGATACATCACTACAATGCGATCCGAAATGTAGCGGACAATATCCAAATCATGGGCAATAAACAAATACGTTAATCCTAGCTTTTTTTGCAATTCAATTAATAAGTTGATAATTTGTGATTGAATCGAAACATCAAGTGCCGAAATTGGCTCATCACAAACTAAAAATTCAGGTTCGATTGCCAAGGCTCGCGCAATTCCAATTCTTTGTCGTTGCCCCCCAGAAAACTCATGCGGGAAACGATTTGCATGTTCTCGACTGAGACCAACAAGTTCCAAGAGCTCTTCAACACGCTCATTTCGCTGTTGCTCGTTATACATTCCATGAATTTCCATACCTTCAGAAATGATCGAGCGAACCGTCATCCGCGAATCCAAAGAAGCATATGGATCTTGAAAAATCATCTGTGCTTTTTTCGCGTATTCCAATCGTTTTTTCGTGTGTCGTGTATCTACAGCTTCTCCTTGATACTCAACAACTCCCACACTTGGCTGGTACACACCCATAACAACACGACCCAATGTAGACTTACCACAACCTGACTCTCCAACTAGACCTACGGTTTCTCCTTTGTTGATATCAAAACTGACCTCGCTTACTGCCTTTAGCTTTCCTCCTTTGACGGTGAAATTTTTTGATAATTCTTGAATCGAAACTAATGGTTTATCACTCATCTAGTTTTCCTCCTTTTGAACTTTGGTTGGAGCGTCTTTGTGCAACAACCAACAAGATACATCATGTCCTTCTTTTTCCTTGAAGACAGGAGGTTGATGACTCTTACAAATCTTCATACACTGTTCACAACGACTCGCAAACCCACATCCTTGTGGAGGTGCAATCAAGTCGGGAGGTGTTCCTTGAATCGAAACAAGACCTTGATCTTTTGTTGTATCGTGTTTTGGTAATGAATTCAATAAAGCAATCGTATATGGATGTGTGGGTTTATCAAAAATTTCTTTTGCAGTTCCTGTTTCCACAATCTTACCAGCATACATGACCGCAACACGGTCAGCTAAATTTGCGACAACTCCCAAATCATGGGTAATCAAAATAATGGCCGTACTCATATCTTTACGGATTTCCCCTAACAACTCCAATATTTGCGCTTGAATGGTAACATCAAGTGCGGTTGTTGGCTCATCTGCAATCAATAATTTGGGATTACATGATAATGCCATCGCAATCATCGCTCGCTGACGCATCCCTCCTGAAAATTGGTGAGGATATTGTTTCGCTCGTTCTTGTGCATTGGGAATTTGCACTTGCTTCAATATCTCAACGGCACGTTTATTTGCTTCTGCCTTATCTAGCTTTTGATGATGTTTAATCGCCTCTACAATTTGTTTTCCAACAGGCATGGTAGGGTTTAGAGATGTCATTGGATCTTGAAAAATCATACTCACAAGACTACCGCGAATCTTTTGCATCCCTTTCTCACTCGTGTTGATAATATCAATATCATCAAGCGTAATTTCACCAGATTTAATTCTTGCTGGTGGCATCGGATTTAATTTCATAATCGTCTGTGCGGTTACCGATTTACCACTACCTGATTCACCAACGATAGCTAAAACTTCTCCTTCATTGACATGACATGTAACGCCACGTACTGCTTGTACCTCTCCCGCATAGGTATCGAAAGATACATATAAATCGTTAATATTTAATACTGTTTTTGACATATATGCTACCTCCTCAACTTTGGATCAAATGCATCACGCAATTTGTCGCCAATTAAATTAAATGACAACATTGTAACACTCATAAAAATAGCCGGAATAAACAATTGGAAAGGGTAACTTCTTAGATTACTTATCCCATCGTTTGCCAATGTACCCAATGAAGCTTCTGGAATTGGAACTCCCAAACCAATAAACGATAAGAAAGCTTCCGTAAAGATCGCATTCGGAATCGATAATGTTAAATTAACAATAATGACCGATAATAAGTTAGGAATCATATGACGAGCAATAATCCTCGAAGAAGATGCCCCCATCGTCTTCGCTGCTACAACAAACTCTTGTTCTTTTAGCTGAATCACTTGACCACGCACCAAGCGTGCCATACCGATCCACCCCACGAGTGAATATGCAATAATAATACTAACAATACCACCTGGTAAAACAATACGTAATAAGATAACAACTAGTAAGTAGGGAATACCATTGATGATTTCCACAAATCGCATCATAAAATTATCAAGTCTACCACCAAAATATCCAGAAATACCGCCATATACGATACCTACGGCACAATTGATGCCAATCGCAGTAATCGCAATCGTCAACGAAATGCGTGCCCCATACCAAATACGCACCCAAATATCACGACCCAAAGAATCTGTTCCAAAAATATGTAGATGACCAGCTTCATTATTAAACATAGAAATATTGGTGTGATCTAAATGCTGTTCACTGATACTCATTGGTGAAAAAACAGGAATCAAAATCGAACCTATCGCAATAATGAGTAAAATCGTAAAAATTACTTTGGCACTAGTTTGTAAAAATAAACGATTTTTAGCATCCTGCCAATACGATAAACTCTTACGAACTATATCTTCACCACCTAATATATCGGAACCAATATGTGTGAATTCTTCTTTAGGAATCGAAGAATCAACTGTAAATAAAACAGGTTCCATACTTTGTGTTTCAACTGTTTTTGCCATATCTCTACTCCTTATCTCCTGTTAAATTCACACGTGGATCGATGAATCCATATAAAATATCAATCACCAAAATCGCGACAATCAAAAATGCTCCATAAAAGATTGTCGTTCCAACAATTAGGGTATAATCCTGCTGCTGAATCGCAGAAATGAAAAATTTTCCCATCCCCGGTATTGCAAATACCTTCTCAACAACAAACGCTCCCGTCAACACTGCAGCAGCAATCGGTCCTAATACCGTAATAACTGGCATTAAAGAATTCCGCATGGCATGACGGCGAATGATTTTTCCTTCTGATAAACCTTTTGCCTTGGCGGTTTTAATATAGTCAGAACTCAACACATCTAGCATGCTGGTTCTTGTTAACCTCGAAATAATTGCCATTGATGAAAAACTCAAAGCAATCGTTGGTAAAATCTTAGAAAATTCATTCGACCATCCCGTAATCGGAAAAACACCGATACCAAACCATTGTTGTAATTTTAATCCCAAGAAATATTGCAGCACTCCTGCAATAATAAAACTAGGTACCGAAACCCCAATAACCGCTAATGTCATCGCTACCGTATCGGCTTTTTTTCCACGACGAATAGCTGCAATCGTTCCCAAATAAATACCTGCACAAACCGCGAGTACTAAGGAACGTAGCCCCAATTCAAATGAATAGGGAAAAGCATCCATAATAATGCGTAGTACTGGCCGATTGGAAATCAGCGACATTCCCAAATCACCCCGAGATAGATTTTGCAGATATTGAATAAATTGCTCAGGAATGGATTTATCCAAACCAAACTTTTCATTTAACGCTGCCCTGGCTGCTTCACTAATCGCCTTTTCTCCACTAAATGGATCTCCTGGTAATAGATGCATCAAGGCAAACGTAATTGCAACCAGAACAAACAATGTTAACACTGCATAGCCAACTCTTTTTAAGATATACTTTGTCATCGCTTTTCACTTCCTTCTCTTTCACATTTATATTTTTTTTCACTTTTTATTTTCACAAAACTATACATATTCGCTTCTCACGCATGGGTATATTATAGCATAATCCCATGCGTAAGAAGAGCTATTTTTTTAAAATAGCTCTATATAACTTCAATTATTTTTTATCTGCAAAACGGAAATCAACATCCGTAAATGAAGTTTTCACAACACCTGTGATTCCTTCTTGCATAACATAGTCTTTACGACGATTATATATATACCCTATTGGTTGATCTTCAACAATGATTTTTTCCAATTCAAGTAAATATTCCGTACGTTTATCTGTATCTACTTCCGCACGCGCTAATCCTACCAACTCGTCATAACGCGCATTCGAGTAACCTGTGTGGTTATTTCCATTTCCTGTTGTAAATAAGTCTAAGAATGTCATAGGATCGTTATAATCTGGTCCCCATCCCGCATATACGATATCAAAGTCTTGTGATTGCATACGTGCAATTCTTGCTTTATATGTCATAACTTCAATGGCTAACTCAACACCTAAATGCTGTTTGAATTGTTCTTGTACAAAGGCTGCCGTTTTATTTCCTGTTGGTGTGTCGTCAACAAGCATAACCGGTTTAAAGTCTGCCAATGCTAAACCTTCCTCTTTTAAGCCCTCTTCTAACATTGCTTTTACCGCATCATAATTTCCATCCGTTGGACGCTCAATCAAGGTTCCAACCTTACTTGCAAATTCACCTTTTTGAATTGCTGTAGGAACAAATGATGTTGCTGGTTTTGATTCATTTAAAACAATACTATTAACAAATAATTGTGCATCAAATGCCAATGTCAACGCTTTACGAATTTTAACATTTTTAAGTCCTGTTCTAGTTGTGTTGTATTCAAAATACCAAGAAGAACCATCATCGAAATCATTTACTGTTTTGCCTTCTTCGCGCAATTGTTTTGCTTGCTCTCCAGTCACTTCAATAACATCAATTTCGTTTGCTTCAAATGAACTTAATGCTGCATTTATATCACTGATTACACGAAATTCAAGCGCATCTAAGTTTATCTTATCTGCTTGCCAATAATTATCGTCTTTGTTCATTACAATTTTATCTTCATGAATCCACTCGTCTATTGTGAATGGTCCATTTGTTGCCATTGCATCTGCTTCTTTTGCATAAGCATCCCATCCACCAGCTTCTTCAACTGCTTTCTCATTCATCGGTAGAAAATTATAGAATGCCAATACCCCTAGCATATAATCATATGGTCCTGACGTATAAACTTCAAATGTATAGTCATCAACAGCCTTATATCCATTTTCACGAACCGCATCCATAACCTTTGCTTGTGCCGCTGCTTGTTCTTCTGCAGGAAGGGTAGTTGTATCTCCCCATCCTTCTCCTCCTTTGAATAATGGAACCCATGTTCCCGCATATTTAGCACCCACTGACGCATCAAACAATTGATCCCAAGCGTATTTAAAATCTTTTGCGGTAACCTCTTCACCATTTGACCATTTTGTACCTTTACGCAAGTTGAATGTATATGTCAATTTGTCTTCAGAAACCGTCCATTTTTCAGCAACTCCCGCCTCTGGTTCGTCGTTTTCATCCAACGTAACCAAACCTTCCATAATGTGTCTTAACACATTTCCTGAACCTGTACTCGTTGTCATAACCGAATTCAATTCAGGTGGCTCGTGGGTGTTGTTGTAAGAAATTTTTTTCGCTTCGTCCGAACTTCCACCACATGCTACAACACTAAACATCATAACAGTCGTCATCAAACCAGTAAGAAATCTTTTTAACTTCATATTTTATTTTCCTCCCGTACCTCATTTTTAGTAATGATTGAGTTTATGATAGCACAAACTTTTCAATATATCCACATTTTTTACACAAAATTTAAACATCTTTTTCAGAATTCTCATTTTATTTACATTCTTTACAAGAAATGTAAATTTTTTACTTTTTCGGCCGGTTTGTATCCACACTCAATACCTTAAACCCTGCACATTCTAATGCACGCTCTAATTCTTTGGTATCCTCTTTGTCAATACGAATGATTATGTTGGTATCTTCAGCTTCTCGCTCATACACCCCAATATGCGAAATATCACAATCTGCATCCGCAAAAATCTTCGTTACTTTTTCTAAAACACCTTTTCCGTCTTTCACCTGCACGCACACGCGACTTCCAGGATATCCATATCCTAGCAAATCAATAAATGATGTAAACATATCATTTTGGGTAAGTATGCCCACTAAATTTTCACCATGCATAACTGGCAAACAACCAATATCGTGTTGCAACATCTTTAAAGCTGCATCTTCCAAGAAATCATTCTCATCAATCGTAATAACTTCATCTTCCATGATGGTTTTTACATCAGTTTTAGAAAGCAAATAATTCAGCTCAAAAATACTAAGACTGGTTGCTTTACTAGCGCCACGAGAGCTGATCATACCTTTGGTAATTAACCCTACTAACCTTTTCCCTTCCACTACAGGAAGGCGATGTAAGTCTTCTCTCTCCATAATCATAATTGCTTTGCTGATTGGATCATTTGGCGTGACGGTCAAAACGTCCTTACTCATTCTACTTTTAATACGCATCATTTATCCTCCTAAATAGGCTTTTTGAATTTCTTCACTATTCATCAATTCCTTACCTTTTCCACTCAATACCACATTTCCCGTTTCCAACACATACGCTTGATCCGCAATGGATAATGCCATCCTTGCGTTTTGTTCAACTAATAAAATGGTCGTTCCCTGTTTATTAATATCTTTAATAATCGAAAAAATTTCTTTCACAAGAAGCGGTGCTAATCCCATACTCGGCTCATCTAGTAACAATAATTTTGGCCGTGACATCAATGCCCTTCCCATTGCCAACATTTGCTGCTCACCACCCGATAACGTTGCCGCATTTTGTTTGCTGCGATCCTTTAAAATAGGGAAACGTTCGTATACCATGTGCAAATCTTCTTCAATTCCTTTACTATCTTTTCGCAAGTACGCTCCCATCTCGAGATTTTCAAGCACGCTCATTCCCGCAAAAATTCGCCTACCTTCTGGTACATGAGAAATTCCACTCTTCACCAAATCCTGTGCATTCATTTTGGCAATATCTTGGCCCTCAAAGAAAATCGATCCTCCACTATTTTTTTCGATTTTGGATATTGCTTTTAAGGTGGATGTTTTTCCTGCACCATTCGCGCCAATCAAGGTCACAATTTGCCCCTCTTTAACATTTAAAGAGATTCCCTTTAAGGCTTTGATAACGCCATAATTAAGTTCTAAATTTTCAACTTTTAACATTATCCAACATCCTCCCCTAAGTATGCTTCAATCACACGCTTATTTGAAGCTATTTCTTCTGGCGTACCATTGGCGATCATCTTTCCATAATCCAAAACATAAATACGCTCACATAAATTCATAACCAAACTCATATCATGTTCAATGAGCACAACACTAATTTGAAACTTTTCTTTCACAAAGCGAATCAACTCACAAAGTTCTGCTGTTTCTTGTGGATTCATACCAGCTGCTGGTTCGTCCAAAAACAATAAGGTCGGCTTACACGCCAATGCTCTTGCAATCTCTAAACGGCGCTGTTCTCCATAAGGTAAGTTACTGGCAAGCTCATCAGCTTTGCTATGCAAGTCGAAAATTTCCAACAATGCTAATGATTCCTTTTCAATGCGTGCTTCCTCTTTATAATATTTTGGTAAGCGCAACATTGCACTCCACACATGATATTTCACATTTTGGTGCATCGCAACTTTCACATTATCCAAAACACTCATACTTTTGAACAAGCGAATATTTTGAAAAGTTCTGGCAATCCCCATTTTATTAATTGCATACGGCTTTTTTCCTGCAATACTTTTTAGTTTCCCATGATGGAAAAACAAGATTTCTCCCTCACTTGGTTCGTAGACACCCGTAAGCATATTAAATAAGGTTGTTTTACCAGCACCATTCGGACCGATAAGACCTATCAATTCATCTTCGCAAACTTCTAAATTAATATTTGAATTCGCTTGTAATCCGCCAAAGTTTTTAGTGAGATTTTTAACCGAAAGAATACTCATGATTTCGCCTCCTTTCGTTTAAACTTCTTAAAAATATCCGTGATTTCTTTATTTCCCAATAACCCTGTAGGACGAAAAATCATAACCGCGATTAACGCAATTGCATAAAAAATCATGCGAAATTCCGTATAATTTTGTAATACCGTATTTACCACTGCAATAAAGATTCCACCAAGAATGGTTCCCGTAAGGGAGCCCATCCCACCCAATACAACGATTACCAAAACATCAATAGATTTTTGAAAGCCGAAATCACCCGGTTTTAAAACAAAGTTCATCGGTCCAAAATAAGCACCCGCAACAGCTGCTAAACTGGCACCAATTAAAAAGGTAATCGTTTTATATTTGGTGGTATTAACCCCCATAGACTCAGCGGCGATTTCATCTTCACGAATCGCAGTTGTTGCTCTTCCTTGCGAAGATTTGACATAATTAACAATGAGTATAATCGCAATTACAATCGTCAACAGCATCAACAAAAACATTTGTTGGTTTGTAATATCATCAAACACAATGTAACTAAGACCACTGGCACCTCCTGTAATTTCCAAATTTTGAATAACAATACGAATAATTTCAGAAAAGCCTAGCGTTGCAATTGCTAAATAATCCCCTTTCAAGCGAAAAGTTGGTACTGCAATCAACAACGCGACAAGACAGGTAATAATAATGCCAATAATAACACCAATCCCAAATCCTCCAAGAGTTGCATTTTTTTGAAAAACAATCCCTACCGAATACGCACCAATCGCAATAAAACCTGCATGTCCCAATGAAAATTGCCCACTAACACCAATGATTAGATTTAATCCCAATCCACCAATAATATAATAAGCAGCTGTAATCATTGTCATTTGCCACTTTTGTGTTGTATTTCCAAAATAGAAATACACAGCTGTGCATAGCAATAATCCAAATACAAGTGTAAGTATTGTTTGTTTGTTTCGTTTCATTTTCATTACCTACACCTTCTCTTTCATATGTTTCCCAAGCAAACCACTTGGTTTCACCACAAGAATAATAATGAGCAGTGCATACACCACGGCATCCTGCCACAAGGAACTAATATACCCCGCGGTAAAGGTTTGAAGAACCCCGATGACAAGTCCTCCCACCATCGCGCCAGGAATGATACCAATTCCACCAAATACAGCGGCAATAAAGGCTTTTAAACCAGGAACGATACCCATCAGTGGATCAATGGTATTATAGTGCACCGCAATCAACACCCCTGCCGCACCAGCAAGGGCACTACCAATTGCAAAGGTAAAAGAAATGGTTCTATTCACATTAATTCCCATCAATTGCGCCGCTTCAGGATCTGCCGAAACTGCACGCATCGCTTTTCCCATTTTTGTATACTTTACAATAAATTGTAGTAATACCATCAACGAAATTGTTGTCACAATAATAATCAGTGTTGATAAACTAAAGGTAATTCCGCTAACATGAAAATTTGTATTTGGAAATGGCGAAGGCATAACCTTCTTATCCGCACCAAATACATAAGAAACCATATTTTGTAAAAAATATGATACCCCCATTGCGGTAATCAACGCCGTTATCCGTGACGCATTACGCAATGGTTTATACGCTAACTTCTCAATCAACACCCCAAGTACAGCACATGTAAACATTGCTGCTAACATGGCCGCAAGAAAGCCTAAATATCCATTCGTAAAACTATTCACACTCAAGTAACCAACAAAAGCACCAATCATATAAATATCACCATGGGCGAAATTAATCAATTTGATGATTCCATATACCATCGTATATCCTAAGGCTACAAGGGCAAATACACTCCCAATGGACAGTCCATTAACGAGTTGTTGCAAAAATTGTGTCATATGTCTTCCCCCTATATATTAGAAAGATAGGTGAAATATATTTATCTCACCTATACTTTTTTATTTTACATCTACATTTACTACACTTTCAGCTTTTCCATTTTGCAGTTCAACAACTTTTACTTCCTTCACTGGCACATGATCTTCACCCATGGTAAAGGTTCCCGTAATACCATCAAATACAGCTTCAAAATCATCCAATGCTTTTTTTACTGTTTTCGCTGTTATATCATCGCCTGCACGCGTTAAGACATCCCCAAAATATTTTCCTAAATCATATCCAAGAGCTGCAAAAGAATCTGCTTCTTGTGAATATTCAGCTTTATAGTTTTTCATAAATGAACTTACATCATCATCACCATCAGCTGATGAGAAGTGTGTTGTAAAGAAAATATCACTTGCATATTCAGGAGTTGCCAATTCCGTTAAGGTTGGTGAATCAAAACCATCTGGCCCCAAAATCATGGTGTCAATACCTAGATCTCTTGCTTGTTTGATAATCAAACCAGCTTCGTTATAGTAGCCTGGAACATAGAGTACATCAAAGTCTTCACTCTTAATCTTAGTTAGTGTCGCATTAAAATCGGTATCTTTTTCTACATAATATACTTCATCTACTACGCTTCCACCGAACTCTTCAAAACCTTCTTTGAATGATTTCGCAAGCATTTTTGAATAGTCACTTGCACTATCACCATAAATAATCGCTTTTTTCTTTCCCTTATCACTCGCAAATTTAGCCAATGCTTTTCCTTGAAAAGAATCATTAAAACATGTTTTGTAACCATACTCTGTAACACTACCATCTTTATTTTTAGTTACATCATCATTTGTAGCTGTTGGTGATAATAACGGAATTTTATTTTTATTCGCAATCACAATTGCTGATTTCGTATTCAAAGAAACCTCTGGTCCTATTGTCGCCACAACATCTTCTTCGGTTGTTAGTTTTGTAGCTAAAGTAACCGCTTCTGTCGTTTCCGATTTATTATCAACTTCAATAATTTTAATCTTTTTGCCGTTGATTCCACCTGCATCGTTAATTTCTTTAATTGCCAACTTCACCCCATTTGCCGTTGACGTCCCATAACTTGCATAAGGCCCTGTTAATGCAAAGTTGATACCCACTCTGATTTCATCATCATTCGCACTCCCATCATCTTGACCACAAGCGACAAGCGATACACACATCAATAGTGCTACTGCCATAATCTTCATGCTCTTCATACATTTCTCCTCCTTGTAAATATATAATTGTGCTTATTATATCCTAACTAGCACAACTAAACAAGAGCAATTTACATTTTTTTACAAAATGTGTGAAAGTTTTTCATTCGTTGAGAATGTATGTTTTCATAAACCGCCTAAAAGCAACATAGGGATCGTCTTCAAATGATCATCTAAACAAAAAACGGAACCATTAGATCCCGTTTCTTTATTACTAAAAAATACAAATATACTTTATTTAACTTTCGCAATGATGTCCTTAAAAGAATCAGCTTTTAAAGAAGCTCCCCCAATAAGTGCACCATCAATATCAGGACACGCCATGTATTCTACAATGTTTTCCGGTTTTACAGATCCCCCGTATTGAATCCGTACAGCCTCTGCAGCCGCTTCACCATACATTTCTTTAATTTGGTCACGTACAATCGCACAACAGTTTTGCGCATCTTCTTTTGTTGCGCTCTTTCCTGTTCCGATTGCCCAAATGGGTTCGTATGCAACAACCATGTTAGAAACGCATTTTGCACATAAGTTTGCAAGCGATCCACGCAATTGTGTGCGAATTACTTTTTCTGTTTCACCAGCATCGTATTGTGCTTCACTTTCCCCAATACATAAAATTGGTGTAATGTTTGCCTCTATCAAACGTTTTGCTTTTTTATTTACCGTTTCATCACTATCACCAAACATTGCTCTTCTTTCAGAATGTCCAATAATACAGTATTTAACGCCGATTTCCTCTAACATAGGAACACTAACTTCGCCAGTGAATGCACCATTATCGGCAAAGTGACAGTTTTCAGCAGCAACAATCAATTTATTCGCCGCTTTATTCGTTTCTTGCAAGGCAATAAATGAAGTTGCAACACCAAATGTCGCTGCTTCATGAATATCGCTATCAACCGCTTCCACAAATGCTTTCGCTTCAGCAATTGTCTTATTCATTTTCCAGTTTCCTACAATAATTGGTTTTCTCATATGTTTCACCTATTTTTCAGAGATTACCGCAATTCCCGGTAATTCTTTTCCTTCCATATATTCTAATGATGCTCCTCCACCTGTTGAGATGTGAGAAAATTTATCAGCAAAACCCAATTGAATTGCTGCTGCTGCACTATCACCACCACCGATCACGGTCGTAGCACCTGCCAATCCAGAAATTGCGGTGCACACTGCAAGTGTACCCTTCGCAAACGGTGCCATTTCAAACACACCCATAGGACCATTCCAAACAACTGTTTTTGCACCTTGTAACGTTTCTTCAAATAACGATATTGTTTTCGGCCCAATATCCAATCCCATATATCCATCAGCTACGTTTTCAGTGTCACTCACAACAACCTCTGCATCTTCTGCAAACTTACTTGCACAAACATGATCTACTGGCAATACCAATTTATCTTTTGCACGTGCAAGGTAATCTTTAGCTAGTTCTATTTTATCTTCTTCAACCAAAGAAGTTCCAATTTTATATCCTTCTGCTTTTAAGAATGTATATGCCATTCCTCCACCGATAATAACTTTATCAGCTTTTTTCAATAAGTTATCCACAACCGCAATTTTATCGGATACTTTCGCACCACCAATAATCGCAACAAATGGACGCTCTGGTGTGTCCACTGCTTTTGCTAACATGGTAACTTCTTTTTCCACCAAAAACCCCAAAGCATTGGGAAGTAGAGAAGCAATCCCTACTGTTGAAGCATGTGCTCTATGCACCGAACCAAAAGCATCTTCTACGAATACATCAGCTAAACTTGCCCAATATTTCGCAAGTTCTGGATCATTTTTTGTTTCTCCGGCTTCATAACGTGTATTTTGAACCAATACGATATCACCATCTTTTAAGGATGCAATCGCATCTTCAAGCTCTTTTCCTCTTGTTACACTTGAAAAACTCACCTTTGTGTTTACTTTTTCAGCCAAAGCTTTCGCTACGACATCCATATTGTTCTTTGCTTTATCTTCCTCAGTTTTAATTTTACCTAAGTGTGACATTAAAATTACTTTTGCACCTTGTTCTACTAAATGCGTAATCGTTGGTAGTGCTTGTACAATACGATTATCGTTTGTAATTACACCGTTTTTTCTTGGAACATTAAAATCCACACGACAAATGACGCGTTTTCCTTTTACATCTAAGTCTTTTACAGTTCTTTTTGCCATTTTAAGCCTCCTATATTTCGAATGTATTATATCACTTAGAAGCGCTTTAATAAAGTGATTTGTTAAGTATTTCACATTTTATTACTATTAAAAATCTTTCTTTTATACTATACTAGAGGTAAGGAGATTTTTTATGCGCAAAGAAGTTATTTATACACGAAATTTACCCCCTTTACAAAAAGGTGACAAACTATCTAGTATTTTAATTTATAATCATCAAGAGGAAGAACTTGATTTGCATATGCTAAAAACAAAAAAAGTTTATATCACTATTCCTTCTTTCACCAATCAGTCCATTGTCAATGAGCTATCAAAATTAGAGGCTGTTTTCGAACAATATAAAGATATTCATTTTTACCTCCTATCGAACGAGCCTGTATTCACGCAAAAGCGATTGACAAAATCTCGCAAATTCAAAGTTTTTAAACTTCTATCTGATTTCAAAAATCGTGACTTTGCAAGACATACAGGAACTTATATTTATGAGATAAGTGCATTGGTGAAATCGATCTTTGTTGTAGATGATACAGATACCATTCGTTTTGTGAAATACTACGAAGATTTGTATTCCAATATTGATGCTAATGAAGTCAAAAAATATCTAGATAAACTTTTATAAACAAGCATCTTCTTGCTTGTTTTCTTTCGCCTTTTATACCACCCATAAGAAAAGACATAAAAACACCGAAAACAAAATCATCCTAAATAAAAAAAACGCTTACGCGTTTTTTTATAATTCGACTTTCCAAAGCCCATGTAAATTGCAGTATTCATAAACCGCAGTGACTTCTTCATTTGCGACATTGAACGTTGCCGTTGGTTTGTCATCGACATTTAAATGTCTTAACATACCACCCGTCTTTGTTTCTACATAAATCCAAGCAATATGGTGTTCTTTTGTCATCGGATGTTCCACTTCACCAACTTGAACATGCAACAGATCACCATCTCTTTTGATTGCAGGTACGTGTTTTTCGCCTGCACCATCAGTTGAATTTGCGATGATTTCCATGTCCTCACCAGCACATACTTTTCCATCCTTTAGTACCAATGCAATTATATCGCAATCCTCACATTTAATAAACCTCATTAAAAGACCTCCTTTATCATTTCTATCCTAGCACTTTCCAGCACTATTTTCTACCCTTATGACTGCTAATGCTTATGTTTTATTGCTATCGTAATTTGCTTCTTTGACCACAACATCATGTGCTCCACCTTCCACAATACTTGTCGAAGACACCAATGTAATCTTTGCTTTTTCTTGCAATTCAGGAATATTCAAAGATCCACAATTACACATCGTGTGCGTTATTTTACTCAGAGATAAACCAACATTATCTTTTAGCGTTCCAGCATAAGGCACATAAGAATCAACCCCTTCAACAAAAGACAGACCATCTTCACCGCCAATATCATAACGTTGCCAATTGCGTGCCCGGGCACTTCCTTCACCCCAATATTCTTTCATATAGGTACCATTTACACTAATTTTTTTGGTCGGAGATTCATCAAAACGAGAAAAATATCTTCCCAACATAATAAAATCACTACCCATCGCAAGTGCCAAGGTCATATGATAGTCATGCACAATTCCCCCATCACTACAAATCGGTATATATTCTCCGCTTTCTTCAAAATATTCATCGCGCGCTTTTGCAACTTCTTGTAGTGCTGTTGCCTGACCACGCCCAATGCCTTTTTGTTCACGAGTAATACAAATGCTACCGCCTCCAATACCAACTTTAATAAAATCTGCACCAGCTTTTGCTAAAAAGCGAAATCCTTCACGATCCACAACATTTCCAGCACCAATTTTTACATCGTTACCATACGTTTTTCGCACCCAGTCAATCGTTAATTTTTGCCATTCACTAAACCCTTCGCTAGAATCAATACAGAGTACATCAGCACCGGCTTCTAATAATGCGGGAATACGCTCTTGATAATCTCTTGTATTGATTCCTGCACCTACCACATAGCGTTTATCTTCATCTAACAGTTCATTTGGGTTTTCTTTATGAGAATCATAATCTTTTCGAAATACAAAAGACTTCAAACGGTTATTCTCATCAATAATCGGTAATGCATTTAACTTGTGCTCCCACAAAATATCATTTGCTTCGCTCAAAGATACGCCATCACAACCATAAATGAGTTTTTCATACGGTGTCATGAAGGCTTCCACTTTGGTATTCAAATCCATTCTCGAAACCCGATAATCGCGACTTGTCACAATACCCACAACTTTTCCTTGCGCTGTTCCATCTTGGGTTACCGCAATCGTTCCATGTCCCGTCTTTTTCTTTAATAGGATAACATCAGCTAAAGTATCCGTTGGTTTAATATTTGCATCACTCGCAACAAATCCAGCCTTAGTTGTTTTTACTGCCCGAATCATCGCCGCCTCATCCGCAATACTTTGCGATCCATAGATGAAAGAAATTCCACCCTCTTTTGCCAAGGCAACCGCCATTTTTTCTCCCGAAACCGATTGCATAATCGCACTCACAAGCGGAATATTTAAACTGAGTTTCGTGCTTTCTCCTTTTTTATATTTCACAAGGGGGGTTTTCAGCGAAACTTTATCAGGTGTGCATGCACTTGATGAATAACCAGGAACTAATAAATATTCACTAAATGTGCGTGAAGGTTCTTTACAATAGATTGCCATAAATGATCTTTCTCCTTTTTTGTTTTCTTTTTATTATATAGTTTTCATTACGTAAGTCAATACAAAAGCGTATCCTTATGAAGGCTTTTTTATCATATTCAAAATCCCTATAGAAAACACTATCAAAAGATAGTGTTAAATAAATTTTTGAGCAGCGGTAATAATTGCTAATTTATAAATTTCCTCTGCATTACAACCCCTACTTAAATCATTGATAGGTGCATTCAATCCTTGTAATATTGGTCCACAGGCTTCAAAACCACCAAGACGTTGTGCAATTTTATATCCAATATTTCCCGATTCAATGCTTGGGAAAATAAACGTATTACACGTTCCTGCCACACTAGAATTTGGCGCTTTGGTTTTGGCAACTACAGGATCCAGCGCACAATCAAATTGGAATTCTCCATCAATCACAAAATCTAAATCCATCAATTTTAAACGGTCACAAGCCTTGCGCACCTTATCCACATCTTCGCCTTTTCCGCTGCCAAGAGTGGAGTAAGAAAGCATGCCAACCCTTGGTTCAACCCCGAAAACGCGGGCTGTTTTAGCAGATTCTAAAGCGATTTCAACCAAATCATCTTCACTAGGTTTGATATTGATTGCACAATCCCCCATCACATAGCGTTCTTTTCCTCTTACCAAAACAAAAGCACTCGATACAATTTTTGAACCTGGTTTAGTTTTGATAATTTGTAGAGCAGGACGAACGGTGTCTGCTGTTGAATACGTAGCACCTCCTACCAATCCATCAGCCACACCCATTGCCACAAGCATCGTGCCGAAGTAATTTGTTTTTTGAAGTGCACTACGACATTCTTCTATATTCATTTTTCCTTTTCGCAAATCGACCATTTTTTGGACCATGCTATCCATATCCGCATAGTTTTGCGGATCTATAATTTCAACTTCTCCTAAATCACATCCTTGCTGTTTTGCAAGCGCACATACCTCTTCCGTGTTTCCTAAAACAAGTGGTACAAGAATGCCTTCCTTTTGTAGTCTTGCAACTGCTTGTAAAATTCTCTCATCATTTCCTTCAGGAAAGACAATTTTAAGGTTCTTTCCTTTGATCGTTTCTAACATCTTTGTTAACATTTTCGTCTCCTTTAATAGTTTTACTCACATTGTTCATTATACCCCTTTTCATCCATTAAAAAAAGAGTATCCATGAGAAAAATATTTCGTCATATACCGTATTGTCCGCATAGTTTATAACCCCATGGTTTATACTTGTACATTTCTTTATTTTCCAACTGCTTTTGCATATATACTGTAAATACCCTCTACCGCTATAAAAAAAGCATCTAAAGATGCTTTATTCTCCTATATATTTTTTCATCATTTTCATAACACTAAAGCCTAGTAAAATATAGACAGGGATTAAGATGCATGTTTTCACGACTTGTAAAAACGCAAATACAAACCATGGTTTCTCATACATAACAGACAACCATGTCGGTGTTAAAATGACACTCAACAAAATACTTACAACGAAACTAGCCACCACCCATTTGATAAATTCACTCACAAGTTCATCCTTCATACGCTGGCGCAACACATAAATAATGCCGAGCATAAATAGGGTGACGCACCAAATAAACAAAACAATTCCCGACTTCACAGCAATTCTTATCACAAATATTTCCTGAGCAATCACGACACTGTCCATACAAAAGATATAAACACTGGTTATCGTTGCAATGAGGATGGAAACAACATACAATCCGCGTTCCACAATTTTAGGGTGTAACGTTTTATTTTTTTGATACCACAAAGATGGAAGTACTGCTGCCAATACATGGTTTAAAGTAAACCCAAAAAATGGAAATGACGTTGGTGTTATCAATAAACCAATCACATCACTAACAAAACCAAGCAAAAAGGCCCAACTTGGTGGCAATAAGGCACCACCAATCATCAGCGGCAATAATGATAAACTAATTTTTACGCTGGGAACACCAAAAAACGGAATCAAGGGGGCAATTGCATTCAACACAACATTTAGTAAAACAAAGAAAGCAGCATAGATCATATACTTGATTTGCTTTGTATTTATAGGATATTTTTGAAATGTATACAAAAATATTAAAACCAAACTTGCAAAGCTGAAACCTTGCACAATTATTAAATTCATCGACTATCCATATGCTACTCAAAAGAGTATTAGAGTTCCTGTTTCTTCGTGCGTACACTCCACAGGCGTAAATTCCGCATATCATCTATGCGTACATTCTAAAACTATTCTATTGAAAGAGTAGACTCTCCTTTCATTAATTTATTTCGAACCAAAGAGATAAAATACAAAGACCCACATATCAATAGCGGTTCTTCTTTTGCAAGCAAGTATGCCAATGCTGCCTCATAATCTTCTATACATGTAACATCGTGTCCTTGCGCAATGATGCTAGCTTTTTGAGATCGATAAAACGGGAACTCGCAAACATATATACGTGAAGAAACGCGCTCTAATATAGTCAGCATTTCACTATATGGTTTATCCTTTAAAGCACTAAACAATATATTTATATTATCATAATCTTGCAATGAGTCAATCAAAGCACAAACCCCTTCTACATTATGCGCTCCATCAATCAGTAACAGCGGTTGCTTACGAAGCACTTCAAAACGTCCTTTCCAATGCGCATTATAAATACCCTCTTGTATTTGATGATGACTAATTTCAATACCTTGTTGCGCACGCAAATACAGTATTGTTTCAATCGCAAGACTGGCATTCAAAGCCTGATATTTTGCTTTTGTATCTTGCTTATATAAAACCCCTCGATATGTGAATGATAATTCCTCATCAACACACATATCTTTCACTTCTTGAGTGCATATCATCCTAGTATGCTTGCGTGCACATTGTGCATGAAACACCTGCAGGCATACATCACGTTTTTCAGCAGTAATCAACACCTTCCCTTCTTTGATAATCCCTGCTTTTGCCTGTGCTATTGATGTATACGTATCGCCTAAGTATTCCATATGATCTTTTCCAATATTGCTAATGACACTCACCAACGGATCCAAAATATTAGTTGCATCCAATGTACCTCCAAGGCCCACCTCAAAAATAGCATAGTCGACTTTTTCCTCAACAAAATACATAGTCGCTATAAACATATCAATTTCAAACATACTCAAATCATAACAAAGCCAACGATCATAATATGCATTGGCATATTTTACAATTCTTGCATCGGGAATATTTACATTATTTATGCGAATACGATCATGATGTGTTTCTAAATATGGTGATGTGAAACAACCAACATTATATCCCGCTTCTTCAAAGATACTCCGCAAATTGTTCACGGTACTTCCCTTACCGTTGGTACCTGCTACATGAATCGATTGTAAGCTATTTTGTGGATTCCCTATAGCTTTCATAAACGCCTTAAACTGACGCAACTCTATACCATTGCGCCTTTTGTTTTCAATGCGCTCAATGACCTCTTGAGAATGTGTGAATTTCATATCTTCTCCTATTAAAAAAGGTAGCTCGCTACCTCTAACGTTTCCATTTTAAATATTTATTGACCGAAACCAAACTTCCAACAAAACCTACTAGCATTCCAATGCCCAATAACAATAAAGAAATCCAGACAACAAACGGAAATGGTTTCAACATTTCAAATAAAGGGCTAAAAAAACGTCCTTTCATTTGTGTGTACAGATATTGATACCCAACACATGTCACAACAATAGGAACAATAGAACCCCCTATACCAATTAAGATCCCTTCAATTAAGAATGGTGTTTTCACAAACCAATTGCTGGCGCCAACATTCCGCATGATTCCAATTTCATCATGTCGAGCATAAATATTTGTTTTGATGGTATTGGAAATCAAGAAAATTGCTAATGCACACAAAACACCAACAAAAATCCCTCCGCCAACACGTAGAGAATTAAACCCATTGATCAGATTTTCCGTACTATTTCCACCATAGCTGGCATCTTTAATACCTTCCATCGCTTCAATTTTTTTGGTAATGGTATCAATTTTTTTACCGTCATTTATTTCTACATAAAATGCAGGCGGTAGAGGATTGTTGGTACGAAATGTTTCATACCCTTCTCCACCTTGTGCATCTTCAATTAAAATATCAAATTGTTCTTCTTTACTGGAGTATGTAACCTTACTTACACCTTCCACATTTTCAATTTCTTTTTGCAGTTTTTTATAATTTGCTTCCTCAACAAGCGCTTCATCAATACGTACAAAGACACCAATACTACTTTCTACTGTCTTTGACATCACATTTACATTAAATGCGGTTATCAAAAACAACATCATTAAAACAAGGGTTACCGCAACTGCAAACATACTCGATAATGCACTACCGAAACGACGTTGAATACTCCGTACAGCTCTTCGCAAATGCAAAGGCAAGGACCTAAAGAAATCAATCATGTTGAATGTACCCGCCTTTCATCATATCCGCCACAATATACCCCTCATCTAGCGCAATCGTTCTTTTCTTGAAACGTTCTACGATGTTTTTATCATGCGTCACCATCACAATTGTTGTATCTTCTTCATTGTTAATCTTTTCTAATAAATTCATAATATCATGAGACATATCAGGATCAAGATTTCCCGTTGGTTCATCTGCAATTAAAACCTTTGGATTATTCGCAATAGCACGCCCAATGGTTGCACGTTGTTGTTGCCCCCCACTCAATTCACGTGGAAATGCCTTTGACTTTGATTCTAATGAAACAAGCTTTAGCACTTCACGAACCCGCTTTCTAATATCAATTTTATGCAATCCAATCGCTTCTAGAGCAAAGGCTATATTTTCAAAAATGGTTAAATCGGGAAGCAATCGATAATCTTGGAAAACAACCCCAATATTACGACGATAATACGGAACTTTTTTAAATTTTAATTTCCCCACATTAGTGCCTGCAACAATAACATTGCCTCGATCAGGAATTTCTTCACCATCAAGAAGCTTAATTAACGTTGACTTACCAGAACCCGTAGGTCCAATAATATATATAAATTCCCCTTGATCAATGTGCAATGTAATATTTTTGATCGCTTGCACGCCACTCGGATATACTTTTGAAACATTTTCTAAATAAATCATATCTTTTCCATCCAATCTGCTTCATTATAGCACTGCATTTATGAAACTACAATGTGATTCTAAAACCGATTCTTTTTAAGCTTGCGATAAAAGGCAAACACAAACTTGCGAATTGGCAAAATACAATCCCCAATCAACTCCTCGACACAGCCATCAAAGCCTTTTTTAAATTCATAAACACCATAATCTTTTGCGTCTTTTCTGAAATCACCAGATATCCCATAAAAATTATAACGCTTATATTGATGTTTGATCGCATAGCGTATCATTTCCCACTGTAGAGCATAGGGACCACCAAATTTTTTACAATCATCATAAGCACCACTAAATAAATACGTCAATTCATTTTCCGCTTTCATAAAAATGGCGGCAGCTAGTGGGATGCATACTCCATATTTTTTTTGTAAGATACAGGCTTCTTCAATCTTACGTTGATAAATTCTTAGATTTTCTTCACATACCCGTTTTTTCTTTAAAAGTTTTTTACTTTCACTATCTTCTAATATTTTTTGTTCAATCGATTGTAATGATGCTTGCTCTTGTTGTTGTGCTTGGTAGAGTCTTTGCAGATACTCTTCTATATTGATACTCGCCAGCAAGAGAGTTGCCTTGTCTTTATATGCTTTAAAAAAGTTTTCATAATACGTTTTGCCACGATCAATAAAAGCTCTTCGCTCACTCGTATGTTTCATGATATCTACAAAAAGATCCAGTTCTTCAAGTTTCATTTCCCTAACCAAAACATGATCTCGCAAAGTTTTATGAATGCTACGCTTTGCTTGCTGATGCATATTCTGTAAAACTTCTTCTTCACTCTTATTTTCCAAAGATAGTGTAAACATCCATCGTTCTCGATAAATATCACTAATCCCAATGCGAAACCCTAAGTGTTTGAATCCTTGTTGTTTCAAAGCATCCAAAATATCTTTATTAGAAAATCCATCTTTGACAACCTCCCCATGAATATCTCTTTCTTGATATAAAACATAGGGATCTACATGCAAGTAAAGGACTCTTGCCTTTTTTAAATAGGTTTTTAATTCTTTTATAAAAAAAACAAATACTTCCTGATTTCGATAATCGATCAAAAAGCCTCTTTGTGCACTTGCATATTGATAACACTTCATAATTGGAAGAAACGACAATACTGTAGCTCCCATAAGAATATCCGCTTTGAAAACACCAACATAAACAATACGCCACCCACTCATCGCTTTTAAATCATGAGCTTCCACAGTATTTAAATAATTACGATACACATGATCTTTTTGAAAAACTTCATACATTTCTCGTGTAATTTCTTTAAAAATCATCAGACTCTCCTATATCTCATCTTCTTGGAAGGTAAACCCCTCGCCTTGAACCTCACTGGTATCACTTACAATCATGAACGCAGATGGATCAATATGTTCCACAAGTCGATTCAAAATCAAAAATTGTTTATTCATAACCACAACCATGATGACAGGTTTTGTTTCTCGAGTGAACGCTCCTTGCGCTTGCAAGATCGTTGCCCCACGATTGATGGTTGATGTTATTTCTGCTAGTAATTCTTCATATTTGTTGCTGATAATCATAACTGTTTTGGCACTTTGCGAGCCAAGTAAAATCGTTTTATTCACCAGCAAAGCAGAAACCCAAACCGATATAATTCCAATAAGAGCTGCTTCAACACCGTGCAGCAACATCCCCAATAAAACCGTCAACCCGTCAACAATTAACACAAGCGTTGCTAGCTTGATATTGGTATATTTGTGAATGATGAGCGGAGGAATATCCATTCCCCCTGTACTCGCTCCCGTGCGAAAAACAAGTCCTACTCCCACACCTACAAAAGCACCACCATAAATGGATGCCAAAATAGGGTTGCTTGTAATCTCAATGTGCTGTGTCAAATCAGATAAAATAGCCACAAACAATGGATAAATAACACTTGATAACGCTGTTTTAACCATAAAACCTTTCCCAAGAAACAAGCTTCCCACTACAAATAAAACAGCAGTCAATAGTATAATTAAAGTTTGCGTATCCATTGCGATCAGCGGTTGAATAGCAACCGCAATCCCTGCAACACCACCTGATAAAATATTATTTGGCAAAATGAAAAGAGCAACTCCGCAAGCTAAGATAAAGTTAGCCAAAAAAACTTGTATTATATCTTTTATCAATTCTTTTTTTGTCATTTTACACCTACGCTTATTCTACAATGGATTGTAAATACGCATATACAAACTCATCCAATGCGCCATCCATTACATCTTGTACTTGGCTTGTTTCATAGCCACTGCGAACATCTTTCACTAATGAATATGGATGAAATACGTAAGAACGTATTTGTGATCCCCATTCATTTGCCTTTTGTTCACCCTTTAAATCTGCCATTTTTTTCATTTGTTCTTCAATTTTCACTTGATATAACTTGCTTTTTAAAACCAATAATGCTTGTTCTTTATTGTCATGTTGACTCCGTCCATTTTGACATTTTACACTAATCCCCGTTGGGATATGCGTAATACGAACCGCTGAATCTGTTTTATTAACGTGTTGTCCACCAGCTCCACTGCTACGCATCGTATCAATTTCTAAATCTTTTTCTTCCAATGCAATAGCAATCGAATCATCAAACTCAGGCATGACCTCTACAGAAGCAAAAGAAGTATGGCGTCGCGCACCAGAATCAAAGGGTGAAATACGAACTAAACGATGAATTCCTTTTTCACATTTTAAGTGCCCATAGGCCAGCGCGCCCTCTACTTTTATCGTAATTGATTTAATCCCCGCTTCATCACCTGCCAAATAATCCAGAACCGTTATTTTGAATTTTTTGCGAGCCGCATAGCGAGAATACATGCGATATAACATATCTGCCCAATCACACGCTTCTGTACCACCAGCACCTGGATGAATTTCCAAAATACAATTCGCTTGATCATATTCATGAGAAAGCAAAATCTGCATTTCAAATTTACCCATAGCGTCTAAAAAGTTTTGAACATCAATATCAAGAATTGTTTTTAATTCTTCATCATCTTCTTCTTTTACTAAATTATATTCTTCTGCTAAGTCTTGATGCGCTTTATTGACGGTTTTATAACCATCGACAACAGCCTTTAAACTTGTCAGTTTTTGTACCTGCTTTTGCGCTGTTACATGATCATTCCAAAAGTCATCTTCTAATTGTTGTTGTTGTAAATCATCAATTTGTTTTTGTTTTTCCGATAAGTCAAAGTGAATCTCCAAGCTGGTTTAGCTTTTCTTGATAACGATCCAATTGACTCTTAATTTCATACAATTCCATAGTTACGCCTCTTTTCTTTCAATCTTCACTTTAATCGCAAAGAATACAATTTCCCGGGCAATATTGGCGCTCATATCATCAAACATTTGAAATCCTTCTTCCACATATTGTTGAAGGGGATTGGTTTGTGCATAACTTCTTAAATGAATACCATCTCGAAGTTTACTCATCGTATCAATATGCTCGATCCAATTGCGATCAATTGTTCGTAAAACTACATTGCGTTCAAAACGTGCATATTGTTCCATAATGTCTTCAACTTTATCGTTGTATAGCGTCCATGCCAATGCAAAACATTTCTCTGCCGTCTCTTCACTTGTCAAACCTGCAAATTCATTGGCATTAATTACATTGGGTTCAAATCCAACCACTTCCAAACTCTTTACCAGCGAATCTGCATCAATACTGCCACTTTCATCAACATTTTTATGAACAACAGCTTCACTGACTCTAGAAAACATATCTTTTACCACATTATGTACATCTTCATTTTCTAAAATGAAGTTTCGCAAGTCATAAATAATTTCACGTTGTTGACGCAAAACATCATCATAATCCAATAACTGCTTACGGATATCAAAGTTTTGACCTTCAACACGTTTTTGTGCATTGCCAATTGCTTTAGAAACCATCTTTGATTCAATTGCTTGTCCTTGTAACGATGAAAAAGCACTAGACAATAGCCCCTCTTTTCCAAAGCGTACCATTAAGGTATCTTGTAAAGATACGTAGAAACGTGAGAATCCAGGATCTCCTTGGCGACCTGAACGACCCCGTAACTGGTTATCGATACGTCTAGAATCATGACGCTCACTACCAAGCACCGCCAATCCACCCAAAGTCCGAGTTTCATCACTCAATTTGATATCGGTTCCACGACCCGCCATATTGGTTGCAATGGTAACCGCACCAACCTGTCCCGCTTTCGCGATAATATCTGCCTCTCGTGTATGATTTTTCGCATTTAATACTTCATGTTTTATATACATCTTCTTTAATACTGAAGAAATGTGTTCTGAAACTTCTACCGAAATCGTTCCCACCAAAATCGGTTGTCCAATTTCATGTAATCTTTTCACTTCATCAGCCAATGCCTTAAACTTATATTCTGCATTTTCAAAAATAGCATCAGGATGGTCAATACGTGCAATTGGTTTATTTGTTGGAATTTCAATAACACGCATATTATAAATGGATAAGAATTCCTCTTCTTCGGTTTTTGCCGTTCCTGTCATCCCTGCCAATTTATCGTATAAACGAAAAAAGTTCTGATACGTAATCGTTGCCATTGTTGCCGTTTCTTCTTTGATTTTTACATTTTCTTTCGCCTCAATCGCTTGATGCAAACCATCCGAATATGCACGACCCTTCATTTTTCTTCCCGTAAATTGGTCGACAATGATAATTTCATCTTCTTCAACTACGTATTCTACATCACGCATCATGATATAATTCGCACGCAATGCCATCGTAATGTGATGGACCAATTGCGAGTGTTCAACATTATACAAATTGGCTAATTTAAAACTTTTTTCAGCTCGATGTACACCATTTTCTCGTAAACTCACTTGGCGTGTTTTTTCATCAATTTCATACTCATCACTTTTCAAACTCTTTACAAAACGATCCGCTTGTTGGTAAAGATTGGCGGTTTTTTTAGCTCCCCCTGAAATAATCAATGGAGTTCTTGATTCATCAACCAAAATCGAGTCAACCTCATCAACAAAAGCTGTATGCAAACCACGCATAACTCTATCTTTCATGTCGCTCACCATATTATCACGCAAATAGTCAAATCCTAATTCAGAGTTTGTTGTATACGTAATATCACACAGATAAGCTTCTCTTTTTTGTGATGGTGTAAGTGCACGCGCATTTGTAGCCACGCGTAATCCTAAAAATTGGTAAATTTGTCCCATCCACTCAGCATCACGACTCGCTAAGTACTCATTTACCGTTACTACATGAACCCCTTCACCACTCAAAGCATTCAAGTAAATTGCCATCGTTGAGGTTAAGGTCTTTCCTTCTCCCGTTTTCATTTCCGCAATATCGCCACCTTGCATTGTGGCAGCACCCATAATTTGTACAAGATATGGATATTCTCCGATAACCCGTTTTGCTGCTTCTCTAGCTGTCGCAAATGCTTCCACCATTAAGTCATCTAAGGTTTCCCCATTCTTGTAACGCTCACGATACTCCACCGTCTTGTTTTTCAGCTGCTCATCACTCAATGCAGCCATCGTTGCTGCTTGTGCATCTACTTTATTGGCAATTGCTTCTAAGGTAGATAGGCGCTTATTATCGCTGTTAAATAGTTTATTTAAAATTCCCATGCTTTATCCTCCGCATCGTCTATACATACGTTTTTTATTATACCTTATTTGATGATGAAAAACAAAAAAAGAGGAAGAATTTCTCCCTCTTTCAATACCTGAATTACAATTATACCAATTTAATATTTTGTGCTTGTAATCCACGATCTGTTTCAACTGCTTCAAATTCAACTTCTGCATCTGCTTCAATTGTTTTAAAGCCTTCCATTAACAACTGTGAATAATGAAAAAATACATCACTTCCATCTTCAATCGTGATGAAGCCAAAGCCCTTCTCAGGGTTAAACATCTTTACTTTACCTTGCATATACAAATAAACCTAAACCTTTCTGTGCATATCACCTGTTTTCATTATACTAATTTTTTACTAAAAGACAACATTTTTTGAAAGTGTTTACACTTCATCTCTTATTTTTTTCGTTTTCGAACATTTGCATTTATGTCCTAGACGTATTATAGTACTACTATAAAAGGAGAATGCTTATGCTTGTTACCTCAACCACCCCCCCTTTTCTAAGTGAATATTTTGAAGGTGGACTTGCGGGATCCCTTATTTTTATGGGAATCCTCTTGCTCATATTTTATATTATATATGTTTTAATCCAACGTCTTATCCAACGTAAAAAAATTGGCTCAGCCAAAAGTCTTTTAAATATCATCCGTGCTATTTTCTTTATTATTTTGTTCTTATGTGCTTTATCTA
This sequence comes from Breznakia sp., assembly GCA_047973225.1. Lineage (GTDB taxonomy): Bacteria > Bacillota_I > Bacilli_A > Erysipelotrichales > Erysipelotrichaceae > JBKEBQ01. The sequence continues at coordinate 49,505 of JBKEBQ010000030.1, forward strand.
GAATCACTATTTTCAAAGGTGCAACATCGACTATTTTCGCAAGTTCTGGAATCATTGCCATTGTTGCCGGTTTGGCTGCGCAAGATACGCTTGGTAATTTACTAAGCGGAATTATGATTATTAGCTTTAAACCATTTGTAGTTGGTGATTTGATTAAAGTCAATGGCGAACAGTTAATTGGTTTTGTTGAAGAAATTACGCTGCGTCACACCATTATACAAACATATGAAAACAATCGCATTATCGTTCCAAATAACGAAATGAATAAAGCAACGATTGAGAATGCAAACTTGGTGGATTCTGTCAAAGGGAATTATTTCTCAATCCCTGTCAGTTATCGTAGTGATTTAGATAAAGCTGTCGAAATTATTAAAAACGAAGTCAAAAAACACCCCCATTTTTTAGATGCGCGAAGCAAACAAGAAATAGCAGAAGGCGAAGACGCTGTTATTGTAAACTGTATTGCCTATGGTGAAAACAGCATAATGTTACGCTGTGTAATTCACTCTACCGACAGCCTTCAAGGCTTTCAAATGCTCAGCGATCTACGTTTTTCTATAAAAAAACACTTTGATCGTGATGGTATTGAAATGCCTTATAATCATTTATTTGATCCGCCAAAATAAAATTTTCGCTTTTTCTTAAACACCAATAAAGAAGGATGTATCGCAAGCACGAGCGCTTTGACAATGTATCCCTCTTTTTTTAATTGTCGATACATTGCCAATAGTGTATTCCCACTCGTACAAACATCATCTACCAATAAAACATATTCCGATTTTATGGGTACGCCTGTATATGCAATAGCGTGCTGAATTTTTTCGCGCTTATGATAAGGCTGCAGAGATTGCTTGCGATTATTTATTTTAACAAACACCTCTTGTTTTGGCAATGCAACTTCTTGAAATATTTCTTTTAACGTAGCAAATCCTCGCTCTTTTTGCTTTTCCACACTAGAAGGTGCAAAAACGATCCTATACTTGCGATACTTTCGTTTGATGTATGTCTTTTTCAATTCCAAAAATATCGTTGCCAAGGCAATATCATGTCCTTCTTTATATGTATACAAAAGGTTTTCGATATCTTCGTTATATTCATACAATCCTTCAATTTCCAATTGTTGTAATTGTATCGTATATCCTTCTTTAAAAAGAGCACGACACCTTCCACAAAGCACGTCTTCGGCTTGGAAATATGTAAAGATATCAATGTCATCTAAGATATGTGAAAAACAAACTAAACATCTACTAGATGACATCTTTATTCATCTCCTTAATGATATGAAGTGATTCACGCATTGCCTTGCTACGTGTATTTCCTATATAATAAGCACATCCAAATGGGTTTGTTTTTTTCCTCCCTACACGACCCACCATCTGCATAAGACTAGCGGATTGAAATACTTTATGCTCACTATGTAGAATAATAACATTTACTTGATGGATGGTAATTCCACGTTCTAAAACCGTAGTGCAAATCAAAAGTGAAAATGCTTGTTTGCGAAACGCAGTCATGATGGCTTCTTTTTGTTTGCTTTTAGAGGTCATAACTTTGGGTCTTAAAAACCACAATATGCTTGCATATCGTTTTGCATCTTTGATAGTTGGTACAAACAAAAGCGTTTGGACTTTATGTTTTATATACAAATACACGGCAACAAATATTTGAACCCATCGGGGAACAATGATCATTCGTGGTTCAATAAGTGGAAATCCATGTGGTCTTACAAACAATTCAACTTTTTTTACCTCTCCTTTTTGTACCCTTTTAAGCAAAGCATCATCCGGAGTTGCACTCAGATATAGAAATGCTCCTGTACAAGAAAGCTTTGCGATATTTTCCAACATCACATTTCCAGCATATGGGAAAGCATCAATTTCATCCATAATCAATAAATCAAAGGTTTTGTAGTAACGATATAATTGATGCATCGTACAAACAATAACATCCCCATCAACCTGTGTTGTATATCCCTCACAAACAGCGACAATATGTAAGTTTTTAAAAGCATCTTGTAAGCGATCCTTAATTTCTAAAACCACCTGTCTTCGGGCAATCGCAAAACCAACTTTTTTTCCTTCATTGACATAACGCATAATGCTATCCATGACAATTTCCGTTTTCCCTGCTCCACATGCCGCAAATACGAGCACTTCTTGTTCTCCATATACACTCGCTCTAAGCTCACGTACACAGCGTTTTTGATGTCTGGTAAGCGTGTAGTCAAGATCCACCTTACAAAGCTTATGTGGTTTTTTATAGACTACTTGTTTCGGCAAACTTCCCACATTCACCCTACCAAAATGAATGCATTTGCGACAATAATATGTGTCCTTATCTTTATAGAAATATCGTTTGTCCTCATTCCCACAGCGCAAACACTTCATAAATATCACCCTTTTATACATTACAAAAAAAGGATACATATCCTGATCAAAAATATGTCATTTGTTGGTTTTATCTACTTTATATGATATGTATACAAAGTATGAAAACAAAAAAACAAACGGTATCACTCATTAGATACGGTTTGTCTTATCTTAAATCAAAGATTCAAATGCTTTATGAAAAGCAAAATAATACATTTTCTTTACTTTTCTTCACATGTAATTCCTTTCGTGTTTTTTAATGCCTTTAAAGTTTCATCATAGCCAAAGCGGTCATAATCACCTTTCGGTGCCAATCCTGCATCTTGCAGTTTTTGATAATTAACAGTATCAAGATCAATGGTAACTTTCACAGTAAAATTGGTTTTTGTTGATGTGTTTTCAACAACAACACCTGCCTCATCCACCAAATCACCGAATAACGCACGCGCAAATTCATCTTCATTAATATCATTTTGATCCGCATTCATTGGTGTATTCCATTCATAAATAAATTCATGCACATTACTACCATCTGCTTTGAATGTTTGCGAAATAAGACTACCATCACTGGCTTCCATTTTACATACAGCTTCTCTTGACACAAACAAACCACAAGCACTTAAAAGAAAACTTGTTATCAATAAGACTCCTACCATTATTTTTCTCATGAGTATCTCCTTAATATAAATTTCGAACCCGTTTTAAATAACTATACTTTTTATAGCGAATAAAATGAACCTTTTTACTACTCAATTTGCAATCTATCGTTTGCACATCCTTCAAATCTGTTTGCAAATAATCATAACCCAATTTTGCATGTTCAAAATCATCAGCAACAAAACGAACACTACGTGTATCCTTGAGGATATAAGGAGCACCCAAAGAGCGATGTCGCGCATCATGGATACCTGCAATCTCACTCAATTGTAAAACCGATAATCCACTATCTACAACTGCACCACGCAAAGAACGATTATAAGCAGTCGAACCCGCTTGCGTACTCAAACACATACCATTGCCCTTAAAACTCTCAAAGAATTCATCATCTATATAAACATCCATCATTTGTGTATTCACAATATTCTCAATTCTAAGTTCATTGAGTGCATATACAACTTGATGATTTAATTTTGCTTCTAATAAAGAAGAAGTGAATATTTCATAAACTTCATTCCGTATCACATCATGAATCAATTGTTCTATTTCTGTTTCACGATAATCCGTAAAAAAACCCAATGTTCCCGTATGAATAGCGACAAAGTGAACACGATCCAAAGCTTGCAAATATTCATGAACCGCATACAATAACGTTCCATCTCCACCGACCGTAATCACCAACTCGGGATCGATTTTATCATAGACAAATCCCGCTTTTTCTAAAGCACATTTTATGGTAGATTCGGTTTTTATCGAATGGTCATCTTTTTTAGCAACAATTGAAAACCGTTTCATATACATCCTCCATAACTTCTTCATTGTATCACATTTTATCAAAATTTATAACAAGAGCGTATTGATATTCGCTCTTTTCATCATAAAAAAATATGTTTTTTTAGCTTAGGCTATACTTCTTTTTTTAATTACGCTATGATATTAACATGAAAGCACACATTGAGAAAGAATATAAACTTTTACTAACAAAGCAACAATTTGAAAAGCTCTATGCACTACATCATATGCCTGTGTATAAAACACAAATCAATACCTATTTTGACACTTTAGAAAATACATTGCTCCAGCAAAAATCCGCGATGCGGATTCGCCAAACAGACAATAATTTTTTGTTTACTTTAAAACGGTGGAAAGGAAACGACTTATTGGAATATGAATGCCCAGTATCAAGCAATTCCATAGATGTTTTACAACAAGCAAAAATTCAAACTATATTGAAACGATTTGGCATTTTCGGACCTTTTAAGATTCTTACCTCACTTACTACACAAAGAGCAACGATCAAAACTGATGTGTATGAACTCTGCTTTGATATTAATTTTTATAACCATAAAACAGATTATGAAATTGAATATGAATATAAGAAAGAACACGATGGACTCTCAACATTTAACGCCATTCTTTCACCCATTAATGTTCGTTATACATCCAATGCAATGTCCAAAATCATGCGTGCATTGACAAGCAAAAAAACAGCGTTAAATGCGCAATAACAAAACCTAAAATCGTAACAGAGTATCAGCGCGTAACTACAGAGAATAACTCGATAGTCACTTTTTTGATACCTTTGTTGTGAACTATTCTTTACCGCAATGATGATTATAAATTGTTTCCATTATGTACATCAGTGCTATGAGCACAAGTTTATGCCCACCATCCCATTCAAAAAAAACGGAATCTTTCAATCCCGAATTTTTGCATTTTTCTGCTTAAGCGCAATATTTGACTTAAAACCTTACCCATACGCACACCCTTCATACTATGCATATTTTATAATTATAATTTTTTCAACACATTTGTTTTTAATAATAACACCAAAAGAAAAGTTGAAAATTAAAGATCTCTACGACATAGTCGTCTGATTGAATATTTATAAAAAAGCCAAGACAAAGGCAATAACAATAAATACAACAAAACAATCATTACTGCTTTTATACCTAACGTAAAAATTGGTGCCATCATAAATCCAAAACCTGCAAAGAGTAACGCAAACCCTAATCCGAAAGAAATCATTACATAAAAGTTTTGTTTTACAGCCTCTTGCTCACTTGACCAATCTAACTTTGGAAACAAAGCATCAATTCCGATGGTAAAAAAACAAGAAAATATAATTACTATTTCATTTAGAATGAAAGAACTTATAAATAGAATCAACGTCATCGTAACATCATGAAAAGCAGAATAAAAAATATAACAACCTAAACCAGTGACAAAAAACGATAAAATAGAAATTAACACAAGGTTGGGGAACGTTTTTCCTAAAAGCTGTTTTTCGACTGGAATCGGATAAGATTTCAATATTTCAAATTGACTTCCTTCCCGTGTTATTGCTGTACAACTTGATGACATCGAAAAAGAGGCGAATAGTGAAACCCCTGTTACGGAAAGAAGGATGATAATAAAAACATTCTTAATTTCCAATGTCGACAATCCATAAAATATAATATCAATACTCTCCCCACTTGCATTTAGAAACGAAAATCCACTAACAAATACAATAGCAGCAACCATAATAATCGGCGAGAATAAACAATTCATCAAATAGATGGGCGAGCGAAATAATTCTTTTACATCGCGTGATACGGTATTAAAATAAACAGATTTTATTTTTATTTTTTTATTAAAATTTGCTTTTGAAAGTTCTACCTTTTTAGCCGCAAAATTATTTGTTTTTAATGCTCCACTTAAATAGTACTTAGATGCCACAAGAAAGCTTATATAAATAACAACCAAATGTAGTACTGCGGATAGAAAAAACGACAAAATATTACTATCGAATAAAAAATCAAAAAAGAGTTGTAAATAAGGGACAAATTTTACAATTGCAGCCACGAGTGAATTCGATCCCTCTACAATATATTGGAGAAAATCCGAATTTGGACTTGCAGCCGTTCCCAAAAAATAATAATATCCTCCCAAAAATATTAGGGAAACAATGATCATTAACTTATTATATTGATCTTGTGTCTGCAAAAAATTTGAAAAATTTACAACCAAAATACTCAAAACTACCATTGCCAACGTTGGAATAAGCGGCAACCATAAAGATACGCCGATATAGCGAAGAAAAAATAGTCCATCAAAACCAACAACACTTGTATACCCAGCATAAAGAATTGCCAATACGAAAAGGGAAAAGATATATTGTATAGACATTGCAGATAAAACTCTAGCTACAACAATTTCAAAAGGTTTTAGCGGTAAAGGTAACACACGTTCGATATCGCTTGCAAAAAAAAGTTGTGCCGGCATCGATAATAGCGAAACAAAAAAAGTTAAAAAGGTGATACCAAGTAATCCTATCGCAATAATCAAATGTTCTTGATTGAAATCCAACAAAAAGGAAGTTATCTCTCTTGTCACCTCAAACACCTGTTTAGAAAGAATTAGAAAAATAAGGATCACAAATCCAATCTTAAAAATTGAAGAATCTTTTTTAGCTTTTTGTTTTTTTGAATTCCTAAAGAAGCTGTCACCTTTTAAGAACGCTTTAAGTAAATACAATATATTAACCATTATGTATAACCTTCAAAAATATTTCTTCTAGTGACAAACACTCATTATATTTTTCTTTCAATTCCCTTAGTGTACCAAAGAAAAGTTTTTTCCCTTTATCAACAATACACACTTTCGTACATAATTTTTCTGCTACCTCTAAAACATGCGTTGAAAACAACACCATATTCCCTTGCGCTGCATGATCTTTCATCTTTTGTTTCAACAAAAAAGAAGATTGTGGATCTAAACCCGTTAATGGCTCATCTAAAATCCAAACATTAGGATCATGAAGAAGTGCCCCCATAATCATAATTTTTTGACGCATCCCATGCGAATAAGATTTAATTTGATCATTTAATGCCGATTCCATTTCAAAATCTTTACTCAATGTTTCAATTTTTTCTTTGCGCACTGCTTTTTCAACTTTATAAATATTGGCAATAAAATCCAAATACTCGATACCTTTTAAGCGTAAAAACGTATCTGGAGAATCCGCAACAAAAGAAAATTCTTTTTTTGCTTCTAGTGGTTGTTTACAAATGTCAAACCCGTTGATTTCAATCGCACCTTCACTAGGCTCTAAAATTCCGGTAATCATTTTTAATGTCGTTGATTTCCCTGCACCATTTGATCCAATAAAACCAATAATTTCTCCATCATCAAATGTAACATTCAGGTCATCTACAGCTTTAAAATTACCATTATAAATCTTTGTTACTCCCGCCAATTTAATCATTATAATATTGCATGATTTCTCTTCTTTTTAACAAAAGCATCATACACTCCTTTCCCGTTATGCTAATCGATAACTATTTTCATTATACTTGATTATGTATATACTATCAATAGTATATCTTTTGCATGGCGCTCTTTCACAGACAGACATCCACTCAACAATAAGTTACATACAAAAAAAGAAACAAACTTATACATTACGTATTTCTTGTTTGTTTCTTGTATTTTTATCTTTTTCTATTTACCGTAAACGAATAAATACAGGAGCAGATCCTCCTACATAAACGGAGCTAAGAACAGTCTGTCCTAACCATCCGCCATGAACCGCTTGTCCACCACCTACATACACTGCGATGTGTGCCCATCCAGCTCCACCATCTGCATAGTAAATAAGGTCTCCTGGTTGTGCCGCTGCTGCAGATACCACACTTCCTAATGAAAAGTATCCTGCTGGTGCACTATGGAAATAAATCCCGACAGCTTTAAGTGCGTTGGTAACCAACATCGTACAATCTTGAGCAACACCAATTTGTGCCATCGCTGCAGACACCACACTTCCTGCTGCTCCATAATCACCTGCATCACTTACTGCTACTGTATCATTTGATGATCTTGCTTCTTCACTTTCATCTTCTGTTTCAT
>JBKEBQ010000057.1:0-30058 GCA_047973225.1 Breznakia sp.
TTTGTGTTTTAAACTCTTCTTGAAATGTTCTTCTTTCTCTTTTGCTCATGGCTTTGACCTCTCTGTTAGTTTTATTTTATACTAACTAACTGATTTGTCCATTTTATTGTAGCCTATCCAACCCATAACGAAAGGTCACTTTTTTGTTTCATAGCTTTTTTTTACACACACTTACTATCAAAGAGCCGAAAAAAATTCCTATTTATAAAACTTTCTAAAAAGAACGAAACTTTCATCTTAATTTGACCAACATATACAATACACCTCCTAAAAAGCCATGAATTGCGTGACTGTATTCAAAATAATATGATTTTATCAAAAACAAAATAAAAAAGCACCTTCCTTTCCAAAGAAATTCAAGTACTTCATCATAGTACATTCCAACCCAATCTTTTGAAAATATTCAATTGTCGTGTTATCGTATATTAATTATAAAATTTTTACTTTTCTGATTTTTTTACAACTGGCTTTTTCTCAGTTGTTTCTTTCTTTGCTGTTGTACTAGCCTTTTTTGCTGCTGGCTTTTTTTCAGTTGTTTCTTTCTTTGCTGTTGTACTAACTTTTTTTGTAGCTGGCTTTTTCTCAGTCGTTTCTTTTTTCGCTGTTGTACTAGCTTTTTTTGCAGCTGGTTTTTTCTCAGTTGTTTCTTTCTTTGCTGTTGTACTAACCTTTTTTGTAGCTGGCTTGTCTTCTTTTATTTCTTTTTTCGCAACAGGCCCTTTTTCTAAAGCCTTTTTTGCTGCATCGCAAATTGCGCTAAAGCTTTTTTCATCATGGATCGCCATTTCTGACAACATTTTGCGATTGATCGTAATGTTTGCCCACTTCAAACCGCAAGTCAATTTTGAATAGCTCAAACCATTCATTCTTGCCGCAGCATTGATACGTGCAATCCAAAGTTTACGCATTTCTCTTTTGATATTTCTTCTATCTCTATATGCATACTTCAAAGAATGCATAACTTGTTCATTAGCTGTACGATATAGGATATGTTTTGATCCAAAATAACCTTTTGCTAATTTTATTACTTTTTTTCTTCTAGCGCGTGTTGTCGCACCACCTTTAACTCTTGGCATATTTCAATCCTCCTATACCCTATTTACTAATCATTAGCTTAATACGCTTATAATCACTGGCACTTACTAATCCAGCTTTCGCTAATTGTCTTCTTTGTTTTTTTGTTTTCCCATGAAAACGGTGAGAAGTATATGCATGACTTCTCTTTAATTTTCCTGATCCAGTCTTTTTTACTCTTTTTGCTAGACCACTGTGACTTTTCATCTTTGGCATACTGATGTTCTCCTTCTTATTTCTTCTTTGGTGTTAATACACAAGACATGGTATTTCCTTCCATTGACGCTCTTTTTTCTACAACTGCAATATCTGATATTTCATTAATGAAGCGATTCATCACTTCACGCCCAACATCAACTCTAGTAATTAAACGACCACGGAAACGCATATCCAATTTAACTTTATTTCCCTCGCCAATCCACTTGCGTGCATGACGCATTTTAGTATTAAAATCACCGATATCAATATTTGGTGGTAAACGCAGTGGTTTCAATTCCACAACATTTTGTTTGCGCTTCGCCTCTTTTGCTTTTTTTTGACTTTCGAAACGATAACGACCATAATCCAATATTTTACATACTGGTGGTTGTCCTTTCGGTGCAACACACAGCAAATCAAGTTCTTGATCATACGCACGCTTGAGAGCTTCATCTCTACTCAAAACTCCCAATTGCTCACCATTAACGTCAACAACCAACACTTCTCTAAACCGAATTTTTTCGTTTACTAAATCTTGGTTGACATTATTCGGAACTACTTTTCTAATAACAGACACCTCCTCGGCAATAAAAAAGTGAGCATACTTATGCCCACCTATTCTTCAACATCACGTTTTGATATGATGTAGCGTTTACCTTTGCCTAATGGCAGCAGGTGAGAAGTGGACTTCTACTTTCTACTAACTTTTTATGCTCATTCATTCTACCTTTGTTTTTTTAGATTGTCAATCCTTTTTTCAAAAGAAGCCACTTCAACTCGCTATATGACGTTGATAGTACATCGAGTGTTTCCGTAATTCTTTGTCCATGTATGTGTATCCAACACGTTCGATAAGTGTTTTTTGTGAAGAATTTAAATTCACACCCAATCCCAATGCATTTCCATCAATTTTAATCCCCATCGCTGATAAAATAGTCGGATACATATCAAAGCTTGTGAACTTTCTATGCTTCGTATACTGTTTGCTCAATTTCGTATTCAAAAACATATTGAACACACTTCGATGATACTTCTTATCATATGTTCTATCAATATACTCTTGTGCCATGCTCAAATGATCTCCGCTAATTACAACAATACTATCTTTATAAAACGCTTGTTTTTGTAACCAATCCACAAATGTTCGCAGTTGTTTTATATTACAAGCAATGACATTGGATAGTTGCTCATCATATGTTTGCTTACAATCTCCACATACAAAGCCATAAGGATGATGTGTATCCACCGTCAACATTACGAAGTGGAATGGCTTTTTATCTTGTGATAGTTTTAACAACTCCTCTTTTGCATATTGAAATAATTTATGGTCGTCATATCCCCAAAATTCTTTAAAATCCTGTTTTAACTTCCCTTTTTCATACGCCGTGTTAAGGTCAAAAATAGAAAAACTACCATGTTGTCTGAAATAATATTCACGTCCACCAAAAGCGGCATTGGAACCAATCATATACATTTGTTGATAACCCTGCTTTTCTAAAATATCACCAATTCCATAAGCCCCTGGATAAAATGCGACATCTTCACAAAACATTTTCTGTTTTAATGATGCAAATAACGGTATCCCCGCGCTTTGTGCTGCAATGCCTGCCGTTGTCCACCCAGTTCCAGAAACCACATCAAATCCTCCTAGTTTGTCCCCGTGTGAAAAATTCACATAAGAATCCAAACCGGTAAGTGGTGACAGCAAATCATCATGATAATTACCTCCTCGTTTTTTTGATGTATATGTTGTTTCTAAACTTTCAACAAAAATATGAATTAAGTTTTTTGATTTTTGCGGGAAGTGCAATCTTACATTTTTTGGATCCACGTAATATTGTTCATAAAAGGAAGTGGTACGCATTTGATTAATGATAAATCCAAAAGCTCCTACATAATAAAATGCAAACATCATATTAACGCAAATCACGAGGAAAGCACACCATGCGAAACTGAACAATAAAACCTGCAAAGCGTAAATGCATAAAATTTCCAATCCGCAAAGAATGACAGCTCCAAACATGCATTGTCTAACCCAATCCCATATAAATTCCGTATTGGTTCCTTCTAAAGGAACTTTCAAATGAAAAATAATTTGTTCAAAACAAGACAAACCAAAATAGCGAAACGCCCATATGGCACTCGTCACAAAAAGTGAAGTTACAAAAATAAAAAAAATGAATATCATGACTTCCATATCGACTCCCAACAGATAATGTATATCTTCTTAATCCATCCCTCAAACAGTCTGCCATTTTCTGATTTTATTTCCTTTACTATCAATTCTGTCTTTTTCTTATTCTTACAACCAATAGTGTTCCTAAAATAGCCAACAATAAAACACTCAACGATACCGCCACCACTGATGTAAACAATACCATTTGTTTCTTGTCTTTCATACCTTGTTGTAATTGCTCATACGCTTTTTGCGTTATCGGTGCTGATTGATCAAATATTTGTAACGTATTCTGTGTCTTTTCATATTGATAATAATTTTCCTTATCTTTTTCATCCATCAAATAGACAAGCGCATAGTTTTCAAATATTTTATCTTTAAACGACCAACCTTCTATTTTTTGCTTATCAATTGTTTGTGTTTCAAAAATATATCCACTCATTTCCTTTTTTTCTTTAGGAATACTAATGATCGCATATGTATTCCCCAATAAAGCAATGGGAATATAAATAGATGTAACTTGCTTTTTTGCTTCATTATAAATGTAATAATTACGTTCTTTTGTGTCCTTATCCATCATATACAAAACAATCAATCCAGTTAAAGACTTCTTTTTAGCCTCTATTTCTTTTCCATCGATTGTTAGTTTATAAGTTTCAAAGCCATCCATAAGCGGAGCACTTGTCAACGCTAAAACACCCAGCGTTTGTTTTTGAAAGTCCAAGAAAATCGTTGGTGCTTTTTCAACATTTACTTGCACCGTATATACTTTTTCATTTCCTTTTCTATCTGCTACTTTTATGTTAATTACATTTTCGCCTTCACTAATTTTATGCGTTCCTACTCCACTAACGCTAACACCTTCTTCCAGTGCTTTAGCATCCAATGTTATTTCTTTTACATCACTGGTTACTTCCACAATATATTTTATTGTCTCAGGATCAAATGCAGGAGATAACTTTCCTTTTGAAATGCTTAGACTTTTCAAATTTAAATTCGTCTCACTTTTACTTTCTATTTCATTATTTTGATTTGTAATTGCATTATTACTGTTGCCGCTAGAGCCGCCACTGTTGCCTGAACTACTCCCACTTCCTCCAGAGCTAGAACCTCCACCACTAGAGCCACCACCTGTATTTTTAGAAATAACACTTACACTTGTGGAACTTAAAACTGTCCCTGCTGCAATTTCTACTCCTTCGATCGTTGCCATACTTACAGACACAAACTCAACCGCAGCACTACCTGTCGCATTTGCACTCGCACGGACTTCAATAATTTTATTGCGATCGCACCAATTAGCACGACTTCGAAGCGTTGCATTTCTAGTTCGAATGTCAAAACGACCTTCTCTTACGCCACAGGCAAGTCTTGCCGTAAACATCTCACCTACATAAATAGTTGTTGCCGCTACTATATTCGTGGATACCATAACAAGCATACTACATATACATGCTATAGCTCCTATTTTAATTTTTTTTATCATATAACTTCCACTTTCTTTTCTTTATTGATTAAGAATATGATTTTTGATCAATACATAATCCACTGCCGATATTTTATGATCACCATTCATATCCCCACTTGATTGTTGTTGAGATGATAATGCTTTAATTTCTAAAATATGATTTTTAACTAAAACATAGTCTACCGCAGAAATTTTTTGATCACCATTCACATCTCCTTTGCCTGCTATGGGCTCTGGTACTGGATCGTTAATGTTTTCACTGTTCGCGACAAGAGATACATAGCTTGCATGCACATATCCATAAAATTTAGCATAATCATAATTTCCGATATCTTGCGTAATTTGACTACGGTCCCCATTCAAAGTTGGGTCACTTTGAATCTTATACCATATATTGTTACCATCAATACTCTCCCCGATCACCTTTTCAAGCACCACAAATGGATAGTCACCAGACGCTCCTGTTTGATATGGGGCTGAGGATGCGGTATTGGGATCTTTTCGAATATTTAAATTAACACCTTTAGCTTTTATTGCAAGTGTGTATTTTTGTGTATCTTGTACATTGTATTTTTTTTGTAAATGCCAACTTACGGTTGCTGCTTTTTCACCCCAATAAGGATCCGAAGCATATTTCACATTCATCCCACTCGCCTTATCGCCTAAATGTCCACCATAATAACGTCCAGAATAATCCTTAGGATCTAAATAATCTATGGATACAAATCGCTTTGCGTGATAAAAAATGCTAAAAGCAGGACTAGAATAACCATTGCTTGCATTAGGATCTGAATCATAGGCAGCATGCCCAAATAAATTATTTTTTGTCTGCGCAATCGAACTCTGTCCCCATGCACTCTCATTTGCTGCAACACCATAAGACAATGCCGCATTCACACCATATATATTTTGGTTACTCACAAAAGCATTTCCTTGATTATACATCTTTGAATTTGTATTACTAATACTTGCCACATAACTATTAAGCTGTGCTGCCGTAAAACTTGTTTTTGTCCGATGTGTGATGTACTGATAATAATTGTAATAAGGATTGTTTGGATTAATCGAATTTTTCCGATGACCTGCTTTATAATCAGCAATCATTTGTGCATACGTTTTATAAAAATAATGACCATCATAACTATAATAAACCTCATTGTTGTTCATGTAAGACTGCTTCACGCCAACCTGATTGGTCATAAAGTAATAACTAGAACTTAAATTATTGGTACCATAATGATTTAAAATACCATTATCACTGCGATAAAAATTAATAGATTTCACTTGTGCATAATTATCATAATCTAAAATTTGCACTTCACTTGTGTTAACCCAACCAATCACTCCTGCCTGCATGAATTTCACTTTGGAACCGTTGCTATTATAGCCAAGAAAAGCGCCGTCAGCTCCATAATACCCATTCAAATAACCAGAACGGTTTGTGCCATCCTCTGTATAATTGGTATTGTACCCTGAACTCGATTTGGTTTTGAAATTTACAACGCCATTTTTAGGAGCACGTGTAGATGAAAAGCGCAAGCGTTTCGCAGCACGCATTTCTTGTTGTGTCTGCTTTTCCAATGCACTCATATCCATTTCGACAATTTCCCCATTGGCATTCATCGTTGTGAAAACATGATCTTCTGGCAAGGTTGCTCCAACTTCTGTCGTATTATTATCCGTTTCTGTTTGACTATCATCATTGGCTTGAATTCGATCTACTACGAAAAAAGACAATAAAAGTGTAAGCACCATTAACATTAAATATTGTTTCTTGATTTTCATAAGCATTCCTCACTAAACTACATAAACAAAATCACTCTATTCTAGTATACCAACAAATACTTAACTTGTTAATAAAAATAATCAGAACTTTACTTTCTGCTTGTATAAATATGGGATATGTGAAATTGCTCTGTTTTTGGATATCAAAAAAGAAAATAATAAATACAAATGTTGTAAAAAATCACTACACCATTCTTTAAAAGCAGTTGAGAAAAAAATTCCAATAAGATAGTTAACAGCGGTCAGTTCTGTTGTTTTTTTTATTAGTAATTTTTCATCTTTATGTTGTGTGTGATTTATATATCGATACGGAGGTTCTCTATGTTTATTAAACAAAACCTCAGTTCAAGTGGACTCATCATTCTTGCTCATTGTCATGAGTATCGTCATAATGGCAAAATTAAGTAAAACACCATTCAGATGACGGTGCTAATGTATTTTTGCGACATTTTCATTTTCAGCTGATATAGCGCCTGTTAGTGCATTTCGAAAATAAAATATACTAATTAAATTAGTGATTTTTTTAGGCAATCTTTTTAATGCGCACCCATCCCAAACCATTTCAGCAATTTAGTTATATATTAAAATGACTGATAATGTTTTAAAAATTAAATTTTTAAAACATTTTGTTTTTTTAGTTAGCAATATGATCGGGAATACACATAAGATTGTTGCTACTTATCATTACAGTTCAACTTCGATGAAATTAGCAACAGTCCATGATCTCTTTTTTTAACTAATATTCCTTTGAATATCGACTGTTAATCATCTTATGCATCATCAATTGTGTTATCAAATATCGCAATAGAGCATCTATATTTTCTTCCAAACTCAATACAGATATTTCCTTCATACATCTCCTATTTACAAAAACATTCATCCAAATGATCGTTTACAATACCAATTGCTTGCATATAACTATACATAATAACACTTCCCCAAAATTTTATCCCTCGCCTTTTCATATCTTTACATATGGTATCAGATAAAGCTGTTCTCACTGGTACTTCACTTATATCACGATAGTGATTCACAATGGTCTTATCCTCCACAAATCCCCAAATATAATTTGAGAAACTACCAAATTCTGCTTGGATTTCCATAAATACTTTCGCATTGTGAACGAGCGCATTAATTTTTAAACGGTTACGGATGATACCTTTATTTTCTAATAATTCTGCTTTTTTTTGATCGTCATATAAAGCAATTTTTTTATAATCAAAATTATCTAGCGCCGCCTTAAAATTTTCACGTTTTTTTAAAATACAGCTCCATGATAGCCCTGCTTGATTAAACTCCAAAACCAACATCTCAAATAAAAAAGCATCATCATGACACGGCTTTCCCCATACGGTATCATGGTAATCACGCTCTAACTCACTTTCCGTCGCCCAATCACATCGTTTCATAAAAGATCTCCTCTAATGCATATATTAACATGATTACAATTTCTTGTTAAAGAAATGTATCACGCTTTTCTTTAAGCTTCATTCTTCATCTGTAAAACATTCTTCACACATCCATACTATCATAGAAACGAGCAGCAATCAAAACTATAACGGACTTTTAAGACGGTTTATTCCAAAACCAACAAACATAAATAGTTCCATCATAAAATTATATGAGATTCTAATTGACTGATAAACGAAAAAACAGGAAAATACGTGGTTTTGAATCTTCCATCCTGTATTTAGAAAAGAACTTTGATTATTGCTTCCTTAGTATTACACACTCCTATCAGCGATGAGTCACTATTTCAGCAAGGTCATTTCTGCCTCCCCTTCAAGCGACGCTACTGTTGACCCTTTTTATCAGAAATGCTTCTCTTAGACAATAGTCAATCAACACATTTACTAGCATTACACCAATCATTCAAACGTGGACTTTGCAAAAAACAAAAAAAAGAACCAAATATCTGGTTCCTTTTTTATCACACTTATTTCTTACTTTTGATTTCCTCTACTAGTAACGATATAAATGCGTCTTGTTTCAACGTTTCACTTTTTTGTTCACCGTATCTTCTAAAACTTATGGTTTTATCATCGCGTTCATTATCTCCTAAAATAAGCATAAATGGGAATTTTTTCATTTGATTTTCACGGATACGATACCCCAATTTTTCTTCGCGCGCATCTAGCTCCACACGAATACCTTGTTCCTGCAATACATTGAATACTTCATTTGCATAATCTAAATGATATTCGTTTTTGACTGGCAATACACTCACCTGCACCGGTGCTAACCAGGTTGGAAAAGCACCACCATAATGTTCGATAAGAATACCAATAAATCGTTCAATAGAACCAAAAATAGCTCTGTGTAACATCAATGGACGTTTTTTAGAACCATCACGATCAACATAGCTTAAGTCAAAACGTTCTGGCAAATTCGCATCCAATTGAATGGTTCCACACTGCCAACTTCTGCCAAGTGAATCGCGAATATGAAAATCCAATTTTGGTCCATAAAAAGCTCCATCTCCAGGATTGATTTTATATTCTTTTCCTGATTTTTTAATAGCAGCTTCCAATATTGCTTCTGATCTATCCCAATCTTCGATACTTCCGATATATTTATTTTCAGGTCTTGTGCTAAGTTCAATTCTAAAATCCAAATGAAAAGTTGAATAAATGCGATCAATTAATGTTAATAAATCTAAAATTTCACTCTCTATTTGATCCTCAGCCATAAAAATATGGGCATCATCCTGAGTGAAAGTACGCACTCTAAACAAACCATTGAGTGCACCACTTGCTTCGTGGCGGTGCACTTGTCCCAACTCACCACAGCGAATCGGTAAATCCTTGTAAGAATGCAAACCATTTTTGTATACCAACATGCCCCCAGGACAATTCATTGGTTTGATCGCAAATTCACGATCATCAACCATAGAGATGTACATATTTTCTTGATAGTTTTGCCAATGACCACTTAGCTCCCACAACTCTTTACTCATCATAATAGGCGTTTTAATAAACTCATAACGTTCTTTTCGATGTTCTTCATACCAATATGTTTCTAAAGCATTTCTAAGCGCCATCCCTTTTTGTAAGAAAATCGGCATTCCCGGCGCAAATTCACTCACCATAAACAAATCTAATTCTTTCCCAAGTTTTTTATGATCTCTTTTTTTCGCTTCTTCTAAAAGCCCGAGATAGGCATCCAATTCATCTTGTGTAGGTAAACAGACCCCATAGATTCTTTGTAAAACTTTATTCGTTTTGTCACCTTTCCAATATGCGCCAGAATGTTTCATCAATTTGAAGTAGCGACACGCCTTTACCGTTTCTACATGTGGTCCTCTACATAAATCCACAAAGTCTCCTTGACGATAAATCGTAATCGTTCCATCGTCTAAATCCGTAATCAAATCCATCTTATAGGGATCATCTGCAAACATGGTAAGTGCATTAGTTTTGCTGATCTCTTCACGCGTAATCCGCTTCCCATCCTTGCAAATCTTCTTCATTATTTTTTCAATTTTAGGAATATCCTCATCTTTAATTACATCATTTCCCAAATCAATGTCATAGTAAAAACCCTCATTTACTACTGGCCCTACCCAAAACTTCGCATCTGGATATAGATACTTCACCGCCTGTGCCATAACATGGGCACAAGAGTGATTGAGTGTACTTAAGTGCTCATCATTTAAAAAATCAACCATACATTTTCCTCCATATAATATAAAAGTCTCACTCGCCAAGGACGTTGAGACTTACGTGGTACCACCTTATTTTGTATATTTTCATATACCTCTTACAGTTAACGCCTGTTTTACGATACTTCTTTTCAGAAGCCAGCTCCAAGGGAGTAAATCTCAAAACTTTGCAAGAAGTTTTCACCAACCACTTCTCTCTCTACATGAAATTTAAAGATTCATATCCTTTTCAAACGCTTTTATGTTATCTCTTATGTTTTACACCATTTTTTTATCCTTGTCAATTATTAAAGAACTACTTCTCCTTTCGCCTTGATATCGCTTATAGATAAGGGCAACATTAATCACCAATAAAGAAGCCGTCACCATACTAATTCCTAACAAATAGGTGAAAGCCGCCCCCAATAATTCGTACTTTTGGATAAGGAAATGCGCATTACCATAAGTAATCATCACCGCAATCAAATAACCACAGATAATATAATGCTGTTTGCGCATGACTGCGACTGAAAAGTTTAATACATTGTTCATACTCGTAAAACCACCCGCCAACAATAATAACATCATGGGGGTCTTCAAACCTGATACATCTACATTAAATACTAATTTTAATATAGGGATCCCCAATATATATCCACCAAGCAATACACATACATTTACCAATATGATCATAAGTAAAAGTTTAAAAAGAAGAGCAATATATCCACCTACATATGTTTGATGCCATCTTTTTGTGATGGAAGTAAATAAAGGCACAAAAATAAACATACAAAACATGTTGGTAAGCGCCGATGGCATAAACAACACTGCATACAATGCTTGCATGTCGCTGGTATACAAATGATTCATGGTATTTTTGGGGATATTAATTAGAAATATCGTCAAAAAATTACCTAAAAACAAAGGAAAACACGCTTTTAATAAGGTCAACATTTTTCGCCACTGAAAAGCAAAGTGGATCGTGGTAATCCGTTTGACAATTTGAAAATCAAACATATAAATCCATACACTAGATACCAAAAATGCTAACACAATGGAGACAATGAGAGAATGAAAATACAAAAGCGAAAACAGAAAACTAAGATTATAAAACACGATACGAATAACATTTGATTTTCCTGCAATATGTAGTTTTTCATGTTGTTGAAAAAAACCACTAAAACAATCGGCAAAAATATCACTCACAAATAACACACACAAAAGAAATGTCACCAACAGTTTATAGCCATAATTTCCAAGCATCATAGAGTATAAAATCCCACAACCAATAGCAATCAAAGAAGTGAATAACTTTAGCGATAAATATTCTTGAAATCGATATTTTGTTTTGGTATCTGATACTTGATAATCTCTAGTATTAAAAAGTCCTATCGTTAACACCAATTGCACAATCGCCCAAGCGATCGAAAATACACCCGCATCATTTTGTCCTAAGATACGCGTGACATACATCAACAACAATACGGAAGATACTGTATTACATAGGCTTCCCATTGTATACCAAAAAATACTCTTTTTGATAGTTGATTTTTCCCTTATTAAACAATCATATCTATTATTCATTACTTTCTCCACACACTAAGTTTAAGTAAATTATATTCATTACTATTTTAAAGTAATTTTCCCTTTCTTTGTTTCTCGTTTTTTCTTTATAGTTACAAACCCTTATCGCTCATCTTTAAATTCATATATTGTATGCGCTCCACCATTTCGTTTTTCCATCGGCGGCAATTCCATATAATTACCATACACCCTTGTAAGATATACTTCGTATTCTTTAAATACCTTAGCTTTACGGTTCTCGAAATCAACCAATATCGGATTTTCAAAGACGGTACTTGCTAAAATTTCCCTTTTTCCATAAGCACCACCATAAGGATATACACGTTTTGTTTGTTTTTTGTTGTGACGCGTCATAATATATTTCAAACGTTTCACTAACCAAGCTTGCGAAAATATTTTTGATATCCTTTTTATGAATACATATATAAATCGATAATAATACGGTTTTCCAATCGGCAAGGAATATCCACATTTTATGATATACATATTTTGATAAAACTTGAATCGTATAACATCCCACATACGCATAAATGCATAATCAGAAATATTGTCACAGGGAAAAATATCAATCCATACCCCTTGATGAAATCCTAATTTATAAGAATACGTTTCACTCAATATCGTATTGTTTCTTCTTACTTTTCCAAAGACAAAGCCACAATTAGGTTCATTTTCAAAATGTTGAAAGAAATAATCTTCATGCAAATGCATCTTTGCGATTTGAATAAGCTTTTCGTAATCATTGCGTGGCATAATGAGATCAATATCATCATCCCACGGTATCATCGCTTGATGGCGAATAGCGCCAAGACATGTTCCGCCAAACAAGCAAAATGATAAGTTGTATTTCTTACAAAAATTTTGAAATTCATCAAAAATTTCCAATTCTATTTTTTGTATTTTTTTTACATCTTGCTCCTTCACCTTACACCCTCACCTTCTGTTCATAAACCTTTTTGAATTTTCTTTTAGCAATCGTAGAACTTAATTTACGATTTGCATTGTTTCAAAATCGCAATCGTGTGCGCGATTTCTGTTTGTATTGTAAATAACGGTTTCCATCCCAAATCATTAAGTTTATCCACCCGTAAAACTGCTTTTGTTGCTGTCGAATACCCTACTTTTTCGATTTCATCTGGAAGTTCAAATACGACTTCTCGGTTCACTTCCTTCGCAATTAAGAATGCTAAATTCTTAATTGTAATATCAGATTGTGGATTAGACAGGTTGTATGCCTCCCCTCTATTGGCATCAAATAAAAGCTTCAATATTCCCGATACCGCATCAGCAACATAGATATAAGAATACAGTTGCTTTCCTTCACTTTTTAGTACAATATCCTCATTATTCACAGCTTTTAGAATGCATTATGATAATGCTTTAGAATCATCCATAAGCATGGTAGGTCCATATACTCTAGAAAGTCTAGGAATAACAATATCTAATTGCTTTTGACGAATATACGCTTGACACAATGATTCAGCTACTCGCTTACTCTCAGGGTATCCTGCTCTTAACGTATTGCAATCAATGTATCCACAATAATCCTCACTAAATTTATCAATGTCTGCTTTGTTTTCCCCATATACTTCTACCGACGATAAAAATACAAACCTTTTACATTTTTTTATTGCCGCAAGTTTAAGTAATGTATTGGTTGCAATCGCGTTTGTCGTAATCGTTCCAATGGGATCATTTGCATATGCTCGTGGATGCGTATTGCTTGCTGCATGTAACATAAAATCAATCGTTTCTGTTTCTACGTCTAGCGGTTTATTAATATCCATCTCAAGAAATATAAAATTTTTTTCATTAAAATATGCGGAATTTTTTTCTCGCTTTCGCTTCACTTCTACCAACCGCTAAAATTGTACAATTCAAATTGCTTTCTTTATTTTTTAACATGATAATATCAATCAGGCAACTTCCAATCATTCCCGTTGCACCTGTGATGAATATTTTTTTATTTCGCAATTGTTGCCAATCATATCGTAAATCCGTAACTTTTTTTATCGTTTTTATAAATACTATTGTGTATTATATCCATCATATACCTCACTTCAAGCAATCTTTTTGATCTGCTTATATATATGCCTTAAACATTTCTAAATCATCTTTTGTTGTTAGTTTTATATTTTTATCGGATCCTGTTGCAAAATAAAACGTTTTCCCTAAATCCACCATCATCGTGTTCGTGTAAGAAGACCCATAAATACCAATTTCTTTTTCGAACGCTTCTTGATACGCACTGTTCAATTCTTCAAACTTATATGCTTGTGGTGTTGAAACTCTACGTAATGTTTCTCTTGGAATATATTTTTTTGTTGATGTTTCATATTGCTTCACAAATATTTGTTCGTTATAGGACATGGATGTAACAGCATTTCCATATTTCATACAAACGCGAATAACATCACTCAAAACACTTGCATCCACAAGCGGACGGATGCCATCATGAATGATAATAACATCATCTTTATCGCAAAGAGTCTCTAAATGTTTTACCCCATTTCGGATTGATTCTTGACCAGTTTTACCTCCCGAAATTATCCATTTTAATTTTGTAATCGAAAACTGTTTCGCATATGCCCGTAAAATATCATGCCACCCATCAATACATACAACTTCAATAGCATCCACTTCGGAATGTTTTTGAAATCCTTCTAATGTGTAAATCAGCACTGGTTTATCATAAACATTAATAAATTGTTTCGGGATATCCTATCCCATACGATTGCCACTTCTTCCTGCAATAATAACTACTACACTCATACATTTTCCTCCTTTTATTTTGCATCTTTTTTCAATAGTTCTACAATGTTTTGGGAAGTGTGCAATTGTTTTTGTGTATCACAAACTTCTTTTAAAACTCTATGTCGTTTTTTCTTTAACGGATCCATTCCTTGCGCCAATTGTTCTACGTATCGTTTAATATCATCAAAATCATCAGCGATATAACTAACATCTAAAATTTTTTGAAGTGTAGCGGTTGCTTCTATATGTGAGCGACAATAAATCAGTGGTTTATCCATCATAAAATATTCAATAATAATCGATGAAAAATCCGTAATTAATACATCTGCACACCACATGGTTGCCTGATAATCGCTTTGTTGATCAAGAAATAATCGTTCGTGTTCAAATTGTTGTTTGTACTCTTCTACTTCAACTTCACTCATAAGTCCACTATCGATAAAATTAGCAAATGCCAATGGATGCGGTCGTACTACTAAACTAAGATTATCATCTCTTTGTACATGATGCAATACTGCATCTTTATATTTAAAAAAGTTCGATTTTCCTTGCTTTTCATCAATCGTCCATCTCGGTGTCCACATAATTTTTAATGTTTTATCATGTTCTTTCCAATACAAACACTTCTTTACTTTTTGTTCCAATACGTTTTGTAAACTTGGATATCCTGTATACACTGACTTTCGCAATTGGAAAAAATGGGAGAAACGAAAACGATTTTTGTTGTAGTTTTCAAAATCTTTATTTTCAGCAAAATAGAAATATAAGTTTGTAAAAAACCGCAAATGAAAAGCATTGCGCATTAATGTTTTTCCCAATAAATATCCATATGGGATATAACACGTTTTTATGTATTTGATTACATCACAACTTTTGTAGCCCTTGGGCATCAAAGCATCATATGGACGTGGATAAAAAAGATAATCTAATTTTAAGGTCGCTATGTCCACCCACCCGGTTTCCGTATTAGTTTTAACGGCATCGAAATGGTTTTCTTTTAAAAACGTATACGCATGATTTTCCATGCTTTTATAGACTGGCAATTGCGATTCAAATTTATAATCTGGAATCGCCAACAAAACTACCTCAAACGCCGCATCTTGAGATAGTTCTTCATAAAGTCGTGCTGTTTTTCCCCACAGTGATGGAAGTTGCACCATAATTCCTACTCTAATTTTTGTTTTTGTTTTCTTTTTTTTACGTAGTTTGATCAACAAAAAAAACGATACTATTTTCTTTGGCACATACATGCTTCGATATAAACATTCATTTATAATCTGATTTTTTCGTAATTTTTCTTTTAGCATATCGTTTCTCTTATTTCCTTTCTACTTTCTACGTTGTATAGATAATCATGTTAATTTTATTTATCGTTTTTTAGAGCATCTAAATAGTGTGTTAGTGCATCTTGCCACTGAGGAAGTCGTTTAAACCCATGCTTATCTAACTCTTTTTTACTCATCCGTGAATTTTTTGGTCGTTTTGCCTTTACTGGATACACACTACTATCTACAGGTGTGACTTGAACCTTTACATTTGCTTGCTTGAAAATTTCACACGCAAATGTATACCAACTACAAAAACCTTCATTGCTGGCATGATAAGTTCCATACTGCTCGCTAACCAGCATGTCCATGGCTAACTTCGCTAAATCAAAGGTATACGTTGGAGAACCGATTTGATCATCCACAACACGCAAAGAATCATGCTCATTCGCTAGCCGCAACATCGTCTTAACAAAATTATTTCCATTCACACCAAACACCCAAGAAATACGAATAATGAAATGCTTCGCAAGGGATTCCACTGCCAACTCTCCCTCATATTTACTCTGTCCATAAACATTCAAAGGATCGCGCTTGTCATACGCATTCCAAGGTTTATCGCCTTCACCATCAAATACATAATCGGTAGAAAAATACATCAAGGGAATATCCAAGGTTTCACATACACTCGTAATATTAGCCGTTCCCTCAACATTGACTTTATGGCACAAAGCAACATTTTCCTCTGCATGATCAACAGCAGTATACGCAGCACAATGAACAACCGCCGCAAAATTCCCCATAACAAGCACATCTTGTACTTGCTGCTTGTTTGTGATATCCATTTCCGCAACATCAACCCCAATCGCATCAATACCTCTACGCATCGCTTCTTTTACAATATCATAACCCAATTGCCCTTTGTATCCTGTAACTAATATTTTCATTCGTTCTCCTCATTATTCTTCTGTTTTTTTGTAAGTATTCAAAAAAAATTTCCATCTTTTTTTGGCTTCAGTTTCTGAGAAACGTTCAAAATCTTGATATGCATTTCTAGACATATATTCTAATACGGAATCATTGTTTAGTAAATGTAAAATTCTTTTTTCCATATCACAATTTTCTTCTACAATATACCCGTCAACGCCTTCATGTATAACTTCACTTACACCACCTCCCCAATGAGATGATACCGCAGGGATTCCATTTGCTTTCGCTTCAATAATACACAGTGGAAACCCTTCATAAACAGAGGTAATCAAACATAATTTATAATTCGCATATATGTTTTTGTTTGACGTATACCCCATCAAATATACAGTTTCTGCTAAATCCCACTTCTGTATTCGCTCTTGAAGTTCATCATATAAACTTCCTTCTCCATAAATATCTAAACGAATATCTGGCTTCTCTTCTTTCAGCTTTTGCATTATTTCTAGCATTCTAAATAAATTTTTTTCTTTTTCTAAGCGCCCAACAAACAACAATTTATTTACTTTTTTTTCGATATTGAAATTGGGTTTTATTCCCGCTTTATTAATAAAATTATACATATAA
Source organism: Breznakia sp. (assembly GCA_047973225.1). Classification (GTDB taxonomy): domain Bacteria; phylum Bacillota_I; class Bacilli_A; order Erysipelotrichales; family Erysipelotrichaceae; genus JBKEBQ01. Next base: position 17,502 of record JBKEBQ010000057.1, read on the forward strand.
TCTGCGCGCATGATCTTGTTTGCCTTATGCGCATCTGCTTGTGTGCGAAATAATGTCAATGTTGGTTTTCGCATCATTTGTATTTGTAATTTTGCCATGATATTTCCATTCCAAAAGTAATCAAATTTTGTGTGAATTTCTAAAATAAATTTATTTTTTTTAGAAATGAAAATAGCCGATGATGGTGCACTAGCGATTACTTTATCATTTCCTACCAGATTATGTACTTTTCTTCTTGCAAAAGGAATCGAAAAGAAATAGTAAGCCATACTGTATATATTGAATAAAATCGATACTCCCTTTTTATTTTTATTATTCATAAAAAGCCGATGAAAGCGAATGTTAATTTTTGATTTTCGTATTACGTGAAGTTTATGTTCCTTAAAAACTTCTTCAATCTTTTTGACATTAAAAATGCTAATCAATTCTATGTCATACTCATCTTTTAACAAAAGCACTGCATGTTGATACATAACAAACAGTCCACTCCATGAAGAATCTGGGAGTTGATCGAAAACAAGATATAATTTTTCCATTGGTTCCGCCTTTCCTGTGCTGCTTATCGCATACGACATCCTATAAAAATATTTCTCAGCTTCAAAAAGATTGTATTATTTCATCCACATTTTTTCACTTTTAAACGCAAAAACTGTGAATTCTATAATAAAAAAGAAAACAGCATACGATATGTTCTTATTATTTGGCTGCAACCTCACAAAGCTACACAATAAAACTTTGTATGTATCGTATTTTTCCCATTTACACATTGTACTTATTGATGAGTTGATTAAAAAGTAAAAGAAACATTACATCGGGATATGCAAATTCTAAGAAGCTCATCTCTTTTTTACCTTGCTCATATTTCTTAATCCTATATCGTACAACTCTTCGGGAAAAAAAATTTAACATCGCATGTTTTTCGATATTTTTAAACATGATATATATATCTTTTTTTAACGCTGGATGAATTTCTCCTGTAGAAACACCTCCTGTATCATGATAGATAAAATCTTTATCTATATAGGCAACATCTACATTTTTCTCTAATAAATTTATATAATATGGAGTATCTTCCATCAAGCGATACTGCTCATCAAATAATCCATACGTTTGAAAAACCTCTTTCTTATAATATGTACAAGCGCCACTGATCAAACCTGCATATCTGTATAGATATTGCAATTTTTCCAAAATGCTTTTATGCAAGATGCGCATATGTTTTTTTGATGGAAAGGATATTCGCTTTACAGCGCTCATCATAACCGTCCGTCTTCCTGTGATAACAAGTGCATTGGTTTCATTAAATCCAATATGTACATTCTCTAAAACACGTTCATCATAAAATTTATCACCACAAGATAAAGGCACGATATATTCACCAGATGCTTTTTTTATAAGTTCATTAAAATGGCGAACTGTTCCTTTATTTTCAACGTTATGATTGGAAATAACTCTTTCCACTTTTTGTTTACAGTACGATAATAGTTCTTGTCTCTCCAGCGCATTATAAGCATCTGAACCATCATCACTAATAATAATTTCAATCGGATCATATACTTGTTTCAGGATCGATTCCACTGTTTCTTTTAATAAAGACTCGTTATTATAACACATAACAATCACACTTATTAATGGTTTTTTCATGAAGTCATTCTCCCTTTTTCTTTTGTATTTGTTTACTTCTTTTTATAAAACACAATCAAAAGCCAACATCTATATCTGTATTATTTCTTACCTACGCATCATCCATTTGATACTTTTACGCGTCTATCTAAGAAAAATATGCATTGCATATATCTAAAGTAAAGAATATAAGTTAAGAAACTTATATTCTACCTTTTTCTTTGTACATTTTTTCAAAATAATGTTCGTATTCACCACTTAATATGTTTTGCCACCAATCTTTATGATCCAAATACCACTGGATAGTTTGTTTAATTCCCGTATCAAAATTGTATTTTGGCTTCCAGCCTAGCTCTGTTTCTAATTTGGTTGGATCAATTGCATAACGCATATCATGTCCTTTACGATCTTTTACAAACGCAATTAGACTTTCTGGCTTATCTAGTGTGCTAAGAATTGTTTTTACAACTTCTAAATTGGTACGTTCATTATGTCCACCAACATTATAAACTTCACCATCACAGCCTTTGCGAATAATCAAATCAATCGCAACACAGTGATCATATACATGCAACCAATCTCTTACATTATCGCCATTTCCATACACGGGTAGACTTTCATCTGCTAAAGCCCGTGAAATCATCAAAGGAATTAACTTTTCTGGAAAATGATAAGGTCCATAATTATTAGAACATCTTGAAATACTAACGGGTAGACCAAAGGTGCGATGATATGCCAATACAAATAAATCTGCACTGGCTTTTGCGCTAGAATATGGGCTTGATGTATGGAGTGGTGTTGTTTCCGTGAAGAATAAATCTGGGCGATCTAATGGTAAATCCCCATATACTTCATCGGTTGATACTTGATGAAAACGCTCAATTCCATAGGTATTACAAGCGTCTAGTAAAGTTGTTGTGCCAATCACATTCGTTTTTACAAACACTTCAGGATCTTCAATACTACGGTCTACATGCGATTCTGCCGCAAAGTTTACCACCACATCAAATTTTTCTTTTTCAAATAAATCAAAAATAAATGCGCGATCCGCAATATCTCCTCTCACAAACTTGTAATTGCTAGCATTCTCTACCGATTTACAAGTTTCAAGATTTCCTGCATACGTCAACTTGTCCAAATTCACAATCATGTCACCGGGATATTTATCCACCATATAATGCACAAAATTACCACCAATAAACCCTGCTCCACCTGTTACTAAAATTTTCATTTTATGCTCCTCCTTCATATACAAAATTACAATCACTATCGTCAAGCAATGGTCCGCTTGTATCTTTTTCGCTTAAGATGGGATCAATGCCATTTAATAAACTCCCCCAGTCAACACCAATACTTGGATCATCATAGCGAATACCTCGATCACACGCTTTAGCGTAAACATTATCAACTTTATATTGAAATTCAACATCATCACTCAAACATAAAAAACCATGGGCAAAGCCTTGTGGTATATAAAACATTTTTTTGTTTTCTGCGCTCAATTCAACGCTTACCCACTTTTTATACGTAGGACTTCCCTTTCGAATGTCTACTGCAACATCAATAACTCTTCCTTTTGTACAACGCACCAACTTCGCTTGTGCATAAGGATTGTTTTGAAAATGCAACCCTCTCAATGTTCCTTTCTTTTGTGACATGGAATGATTGTCTTGCACAAATACAGTATCAATCCCTACGTCCGCAAATGTATTTGCAGAGTAGGTTTCCATAAACCAACCACGTTCATCACCAAAACAATCTGGCTCAATGATCACTACACCAGAAATGTCAGTTTTTACAACATTCATTTACATACTCCTTTGTCTATAAATTTTTGATCAATTATTTTTTTCAAGTATGCCCCATACTGATTTTTCTTATATATTTCATACGCAGCTTTTAACTGTTGTTCATCAATCCAACCATTGTTAAATGAAATTTCTTCTAAACAAGCAATTTTTCGATTTTGATGCGATTCAATCGTATACACAAAATTTGTTGCATCAACTAATGATTCATGCGTTCCTGTATCAAGCCATGTAAAACCATTGCCCAGTAATGTAACATTCAACTCATTGTTTTCTAAATAAATACGGTTTAAATCGGTAATCTCAAGTTCCCCTCGTGCACTTGGTTTTAAATTTTTAGCATATTCTACAACTTTATGATCATAAAAATACAACCCTGTAACGGCATAATTTGACTTTGGTTTGTCTGGTTTTTCTTCCAATGAAACAGCAACCCCATCCTCATCAAATTCAACAACACCAAAACGTTCTGGATCTTCTACATAATATCCAAATACCGTCGCGCCACTTTCTTTATTTGCTGCAGCGCGCAAACGTTTGGTTAAGCCATGTCCGTGAAAAATATTATCTCCCAATACCATTGCGCAGCTATCACTTCCAATAAATTCCTCGCCCAAAATAAATGCTTGCGCTAAACCATCGGGAGATGGCTGCACCTTATAACTTAAAGAAATTCCAAATTGACTACCATCCGACAATAACTCTTCAAACCTTGGTGTATCTTCGGGTGTGGATATAATTAAAATATCTTTAATGCCAGCACTCATCAAAATTGACAATGGATAATAAATCATCGGTTTATCATAAATTGGTAATAATTGTTTACTTGTTACTTTGGTAAGTGGATATAAACGTGTTCCACTCCCTCCTGCTAATACAATACCTTTCATAATGGCTCCTTTTCATATATGCATTTTTTATTTATACCTATATACATTCTTTATTATTATACTATTGTAGTAGATTGAACGCAATAAAACCCCACGATTTCATACGTCATTTTATTTATAAATAGAAACCATAAACAAACGAAATATTTTTTGCAAATATGTACATGAGGTAAAACAAAGTTTTACACCATTTATTATAAACTTGATAAATTGCTTATTTTGTAAGCTTTTTAACATCGCATTAAAATAAATATTGGCTTGTTTATAGCGCTTTTCTTTTGCAATGGAATAATGTTTTTTTACATACTTATGGGCATCATCAATACTAGCAACCCTTTGTTTTTTATATTCTTTGCCAATATATTTCATATATAAAAATTGACGCAATAAGTTATTTCTAGAAATACTTTGTGTACTCATTCGATACTGTAATACCGTTTCATCAAAATTTGAAATTTTAAAGCCTTTCATGAGTGCACGCAAGGTCAAATCATAGTCTTCGCATAATGGCATTTCACGATAGCCACCAACTTGCTCAAACAAAGCTTTACGTCCCAACCATGTCGGATGGGCAATACATTGATTGTATCTGACTATTTTTTTTATATTTCCAGAATTTGTGGGAATGTGCTTTATCGCATATAATGTATTTTTTTTCTCATCAATAATTTGGGTAATACCACCAATCAAATCATAATTATATCTTTCTATATACCTCAATTGTTTTTTTAAACGGTCTTTTAACGAAATATCATCAGCATCCATACGCCCAATATATTCCCCTTTCGCATGCTGGAGTGCTTTGTTTAATGATTTTGTAAGCCCCATATTTTGTTCGTTGATAAAAAAGCGAATCCGCTTATCTTGCTTCGCATATGCTTCAATAATCGAGATATGTTTTGTATTATCAGGGTTGTCCAAAAGAATAATAAACTCAAAGTCTTGATAACTCTGTCTTAATATAGACTCTATTGCTTCTCGTAAAAATACTTCTGGTTCTTTATACGTAGACATAATAATTGAGATCATAATCCATTACATGTGTAAGTTGTACCACCTACACTTCTCCTTTCATACTCTATTTTATAAATATCACTACTTCATTTTCTTAATGAAATTTACAACTTCAAAAATCTTTTTTCTAAATATAACAACAATAATAAATCCTAGTGTTAAAACCGTATAGCGCAAAAGCGTATTCGTATATAAAAATAAACAAAATGCACAAGCCATTAAAAATACCAAGGTAATCTGAGCCAAAGATTGTATATCATATAAACTGTTTGCTTGATAAGTTTCTATCTTATCTCTACACACTTTTTCCATATAGTAAAAATTCATAATCGTAAATATAATATAAGACAACAATGTTACATATCCTGCTGCTAAATAACCAAACATGCTGATACCAATATAATTGAAGACAACATTGATAATGGCGGCGATTGCAGAAGAGCGAACCAAATATGATTTTTGTTCGAAATAGAAAATAATATTCACACTCAATTGCGATAAATATAAAAATAACATACTTGCCGCAATGGGTGGAACAATCCAAATCGCTTCCACATATGCTGCTCCACCAAGAAAAGCAATCGCTTCTGGTCCAAAAAAGATGAGCAACAACAATAAAGATGCAATAAAAATCGTGAGCATATTCGCAACTTTTCTTAACGGTAATATATTATTTTCTTTTATCTTTCGATAAGACCAAGGTACATTGGAATTGTTGATGGCATTGATCACAAAGGTTAAGACGATACCAAACTGATACGCAATCCCATAAATGGCAGCACTGCTTTTTCCACTCATGCGACTAATCATCAAACGATCCGATATATTAAAGATCATTTGTGATAAATAATAGGCAATCAATGGAATGTTAAACTTTAGTGCATACAACCAATACGTTTTTGAAAATAGTTTTTTCCCTTTTATCCAGTTAAAGAAAAAGAAAAAACCGCCAAATGCAACATATACAAGGGCATTGGATGCGATTCTAGCATATCCTTTGTCTTGCGAATATACCACCATAATCAACCCTACAATGGAAGATACAAGTGTTAATGCAAGCGTTATAATCACCATGTTTCGATACCGAAAAGCATAACGTTCCTTACTACTCCAAAACGCTAAAAATGCTTGCCCCATAATTTCGAAAAACATAATAAAAATAATAATTGCTGGCAATTCCATCACTTTAGACCAAATATTGGGTATGGGCAAAAAAAAGCATAAACCAACCGCTGTCAAAACTAAAATAAGTCCTTGAATAGATGAAATATAACCATCGCGATCATTTTCAAACTTAGCCATAGCGGTATTAAATGATCCATATTGTAAGTTTAGCGTTGTAAAAATCATCACAAATGCCAACCATGCGGTATAAACAGAATAATCCCCATACTGACTCGTTGTCATCAACCGCGCAAAAATAGGAATGGTAATAAATGCCATTCCTCTTTGTATAATGCTCATCATTGTATACCAAAGTGAAGCTTTTACTTCAATTGGCATGAGCACATACTTATCAATGTATTTCTTTAATTTACCCATAATATTCTTCCTTTAAAATACCATACCATAATAAATCGTGATATCCCAAATGATTGAAAACGTGTTTACGAAAACAGCCTTCATACACAAAACCAAACTTCTCATAAAATGTTTTTGCGCGCTCATTATTCTCCTGTACACAAAGATATACTCTGTTTAAGTCCAAATCCTCAAATGCATACTGCAACAACAATGCGGTTGCCGCTTTCGCAACCCCTTGCCCATGAGCTTTGTTACGTAAACTTATCGCATACTCCCCATGCCTATTTTTCATATCAATATTTTTTAATGTAATCGTTCCTACATATTCATCACTCTCATCAACAATCGCAAAATTATGATTGGTGTCACTAAAAGAATCTTGAATAAATGCTTGCACATCAGCTAAGGTTTTCGATTCAAAATCCACTTGAAATATTTTTTTGTTTTTTTCTTCATGCATCCACTCCAACATCAATGGTGCATCTTTATTTTGTAATTTACGCAATACAATCATATGGTATCTCCTTATCGATAACTAATACTGATTAATTATATCGACTACATAAGCCACTTCATCATCACTCATTCCATAATACATTGGTAGACTAATAACACTATTGGATATATCTTCACAAACCGGTAAATCCCCTTGTTTTAAACCCATTGACTGATACGCTCCTTGCAAATGAATGGGAATTGGATAATGAATCAGTGTTTGTATATTATGCGCTTTTAAATGCTTTGTAAACGCATCACGATCACTTGTTCTAAGCGCAAAAATATGCCATACATGTACGGTGTCTACCATTGGTAGTGGTAATTTAATTTTATCATTTTTGATATGGTTCATATAATACTGTGCAATTTCTTGACGCCGTCTATTCCATTTATCTAAATGCGTTAGCTTTACTGATAAGATAGCTGCTTGTATTTCGTCTAAACGTGAATTTGTTCCGGCATATATGTGATGGTATTTATAATCCGATCCATAATTCCCAATCGCTCTCACTTTATTGGCTAGTGCTTCATCATTTGTGGTAATTGCACCTGCATCACCCATAGCTCCTAAATTTTTTCCAGGATAAAAACTAAAGGCTGCAGCATCTGCTAAGCTTCCAGCTTTTCGTCCTTTATAGTAGGCTCCATGTGCTTGTGCTGCATCTTCAAGGACCTTTAAATCGTATTTTTTGGCGATTTCCATAATCGGATCCATATCACAAACTTGCCCATACAAGTGGACAGGAATGATTACTTTTGTGTTATCCGTAATCTTTTCTTCAATTTTTTTCGAATCGATACAGTACGTATCTTCATCCGGCTCTACAAGCACTACCTTAGCCCCCACATAGGTTGCGGCTAACGCTGTCGCAATAAAGGTATTGGATGGCACAATTACTTCATCCCCTTCGCTAATTTCCCATGCTTGTAAAACCATACGAAGTGCATCCAAGCCATTCCCACAGCCAATCGCATATGTACTTTCGCAATACTTTGCAAAAGCCTGTTCAAAAACTTCATCTTCTCTCCCTGAAATAAACCAATTGCTATTTAACACACGTTTTAAAGCAGCGTTAAGCTCTTCGCAGATTTCATCATGCATTACATCCAATGCACTAAATTTTATCATATCTTTCATTCGTGATCTCCTTTTTTTGCATAATACGTATTGGCTAGTTTTACATACTCATCATAGTCCCTAAGATACTCCTTTTCATCATAATGTTCAGAAGCCAAAACCATGAGCACACTCCCCGCTGAAAAGTTCATCATTTCTCGCCAAACCATGGGCCCAATATACAAACCAGTTGCAGGGTTATTTAACGTAACAACCTCTGATTGTGAAGGTGTAGAAATTTTGATATCTACACTTCCATTTAAACACAATAAAACCTGCTGCAACTGTGTATGTGAGTGAAATCCTCTTGTTGTATTTTCTGGAACTTTTGTAAGGTAGTATATTCTTTTAATCACAAAAGGAATATCAATTCCCGATTCGATTGGTGTCAAATGTCCCATTGGCCTTGTTTGATTGTGGACATCTGTAATATCTTTAAACTGTATTATTTTTGTATTTTTCATCATATCCTCCAAACGCACACTCATGTCTTGATACGTCAATACTTTCACACGTTATAATAAAATACTATATACACATTATGGATTCTTCAAGCATTATAAAACCAAAATTCACTTCAACTCAACTATATAATACACATCATTTTCATCTTCATAAATACGTGTTATTTTCTTTTGCGATTGTTGCATTTCCTGTTTTTTGCTTGTTCCATTAATCAAAAGATAATCAATATCATAAGCTTTTAGAATCCCCGCTACTTCCTCATAGGTCAATTCATTATTGTAATATTGTTCAATTTTCTTTTCATCTTCTCCCTTTAAACCATCACATCCTTTTTGATAACAAATTTCAATGCGATTACTTGCCATATTAAATAATCGCTCGTTCAGTGTTGTTCCTTCATATGTTATTGAATTTTCGCTAAGCAATGTATATCTTCCATATGCCAATTCATCAAAATACTCACCAACTGCCATAACCAATTCCGGCATCATATGAGGATTTGACACTAGGCGTTTTAAAGAGTATCCACGCTCATCTAGTCCAGCCCCATCATAGTTGTAAGACCCCATTTTTTCAATATGCGTAAATACAAATCCGACAAAGAACACCAATGCACAAACAGCCCCAACGGGGATCATGACTCGAATTTCTCCTATAGGAATTTTTTCAATACAGAAAATCATAATAACTGCCATGAGTACTAATAACATATACTGCAAAGATGCGATACTACGAAGTGACACAAAAAAATTATTAAACGATGTTATCGTCATAAAGTTAGTAAATATAGGCGTTATTACCAACCCATAAAAACCACATAAAACAAACAATACCGATCGTTGCAATTTATCTTTGCTAATCAATAACATGACCACCAAAACCACAAACCCGAATTTCATGATAATGTCACTTTGAAATAAAAATTCATGATACCCTTTATAATTTTGTGCCATGCTCAACGCTGCTTCGGAAACAAGTAATGATAAATTTGATGAAAATACACTCCCGAACAACAGCGTGATTAGCGAAACAAAAACTATGCAACTCATAATCGCGTACTTACGATTGATTTTATAGTACTCTAAAAAAAGTAAAACGCATTTAATCAAAATAAACATCATCCCTAAGATAAGTGCCAATTGAATATAGATGGCCGAAAATGACAAAAAGGCAAATGAAATCATAAAGATAAAAGCAATTTTTTTAATCGATAATTTCGCAAATAAATCTTTACCAAACAGCAACAGTGCTGGTGCTGCCATCACGCGAACAACAGAGCCTCCATAAAATATCGCTGTTTGCATCTGCCACGCATCAAAGATGCGAAACTTTAAAGATGAATTCGTCCACCCTTCTGTCAAATACGCATTGGACCATAGAAACAGTCCAAATACAACCACACTGTACTGCGCATGTTTTCGCTCCACAAATAATTCAGTAAAACTACGATATAGTATAAACATAAGAATGTAATTGTGAATAACCATAACTGCTCTACAAAAGAAAGGAATACCAATATGAAAGAAACTCGCAAAATATCCGTATACAATCTCATAGGAATTAAGCAATCGCATCATATCATACATATTTCCAGACGCAAGGCTTCCATTTATATATTCTTCAAGCGATAATGCGTTTGCACCTACCTGATTGATAATTTTCCCAATATAAAAACTATCATCATAATTCCCATAATAATACGCCATTTGATTGCTCATAGAAAAAATGCTAAAAACTATCACCATCACATATAAAAACCAATTATTTTTAAAATGATCTTGTACCTTCACTCGCCAATGACTACGCCATTCCTTTTTCCAAATTCGAATTTTTTCTCGATAATGATACAGAAGGAATACCATCAGCGACCAATATACAATAGATAAAACTACAAAGAAAAAATTCCAGGACACATGAAAAGATTGGCAAAATAAGCCAATCACAAAACCTAAAAAATGAACACTTAAAAAACCCGCAATTAATGTTAGCGATACCGATTTTTTTTGATAACCTGCCTTCTCAACAACAAATTCACCAAATAAGCGATACGATATGAACAGTGTAACGATACAAGGTATCATCATAACCCAATTCATTATTTTTTACCCTGCCTTTTATTTTCTTCATACTCTTTGATACTCAGTTTTTGAATCAGCTCTTTATTTTTTTCTTTTAATTCAGAAATCGCAATCGTTTGAAAGAAAAGAAGTACGTACAAAAAAAACGTAAATATCGAAAAAATAAAGTTGCTTGTCGAAATGAAGCCCATCTTTCTTGATACCATATCAGCAAGTCCTGGAAAGATACTCAACACCAACAAAAAAAATGACCAAAGAATCCAAAGAATTGCATTATCAATACTCAATTTATGTTTTCGGATTCCACGAATGATAAAAAATAAAGTAGCAATACTCGCTGCTACAAAAACAAATTGTAATTGCATCGACATACTATTTCACCTTCCTAAATGCTTGAATAAAAAAGATTGAAATGATCATTCTACTCATATACTTAACGGTATTCGCAAAATCTAAATACGATTCTCCAAATTCTCGCTCATTCATTGCAACTTGTACTTCTTTAACACTATATTTTTTCCGAATCATATAAACAAGGGTATCTGGTTCTGGAGGATTGTTCATATCCGTTGCATATTCCCTCATAACTTTACGATCATAAGCACGTAAACCACTTGTTGGATCTTTAATTCGCTTGTGTGTCATAATCATAATCGCAAAGCCGATCAATCGACTTCCCAACATTCTAGCAGACAGTGGTTTTTTTTCACTCACAAAACGAGAACCAATCACGATATTTGTCCCCTTCTCTATTTCATCCACTATCTTTGTTAAATATTGCGCTGAGTGTTGACCATCTCCATCAAATTGAATCACGGCATCATAACCATGATATAAAGCATACTTAAATCCCGTTTGTACGGCACCGAAAAGTCCTAAATTTAAAAAGCCATGAATACAGTTGAATTTATTTTTTTCAATTACTTCAGCAGTATGATCCTTGCTACCGTCATTGATAATAATGTAATCCATATGTGCAGCATTTTTTTTTATATCATGAATTGTTTTTTCAATATTGAGCGCTTCATTATACGCAGGTACAATAATGAGTGTTTTTATCATAAAGCCTCCATTTTTCTGCTTTTTTTATTATACCACACTTTTTATTATATAGACAAAAGCATATTCTTTTGAGATAATGTGAAATTTTAGTGGATAATATAAAAGAAGTCCTGTTATTATAATTTTTTGCTAAACATTGGAATGGCAACCATTTAGTTTAGTGGACATTTTTCGGTCAAAGTTTTGTACTTCTTTGTATTCCACTGGCAACATATAGTTCAGTGTGGAATATATCCGCTTATTGTTGAACCTGTGAATATATACTTCTAGTTCTAATTCAAGTTGAGGAGTAGCAAGGGTTGTAAAAACTTCACGCTCAATTTTGCTTTTCAATACAACTTTGAAATCAGGGTATTTGAGAATGGAACCTTTTTCAATGTGAACCGTCACTAATAATAGAAGGCATTTTTTAATGCTATGTAATGGACGAAGTAATTTCGTATGAAAAAGATAAGGAAACAATATTAGATATGGTAAA
>JBKEBQ010000038.1:0-7574 GCA_047973225.1 Breznakia sp.
ATCTTTTTAATGCGCCTTAAGTTAGGCTTTTTTTATATGTGACTACAAAAATTTAGTAGAAACAAAAAAGAGCTGTAACTGTTACAGTTGATCGCTTTGATCAAGCTATTTCGTTACAGCCCCTTTTTTCAAAAATCTAGAACAGGACTCATTCTTGTGATTTTTTTTTAAATACCGCCTTCGTCATCATTTGCAACTTTGGTTTTTGGTGTTTTCATCTCAAATTTAACAACTTGTTCTTTCCCTGTATTGAGTGCCATAGCAACCAACATTGACATATCTTCCATCATTGTCCTTGCCATTGATAGCTCAATTAACATGGGAAGATTTGTTCCAGCAATTACTTCGATTGGTTTTTTGTAATCTTGTGTAATCATCACTGCTGTTTTAAAGGGCGAACCGCCTGGTAAATCAGATAATACAATAATTCCTTCACAATCATCTAAACGATCAATCGCAGCACGCAATTCTCTATCTAAATCCTCGGTAGAATACGCTTCAATAAAGTCAACTGTTTCATAAGCCTGTGGCTCTCCCGCAATCAACTTTAATGAACTTGTAAGTCCACTTCCGAAATTTCCATGACCTGTAATAATAATTCCAACCATACTCATTCCTCCTATTTCTTATATGGATAAATGATGACACCTTGAACAACACGGTTTACTGTTCCACTCTTAGAAGGGTGATCTGGTGTATTTTTAACACTTAAAGATGCATATAAACTAATAATTTGTGCAGCTACGATATATTCCAATCCCAATAATACATTTTCTAACTTATCTTTATTTTTAAATATAATTTTATAATCAGCAAGTGCACTCACTTCATCTTCACGCGTTGTTATCACCAACAGCTTTCCAACTTGGTCATGACGCATCTCTTTTATTATATCTTTTTCATACTGTCTAGTAAACTCATTGTCACTTAAATACACAACTGTTAATGTTTTTTCATCGACAATTGATTTTGGACCATGACGAAATCCCATCGGTGAATCATACATACTCACAACTTTTCCAGCAGTTAATTCCAGTATTTTAAGCGCTGATTCTTGGGCAATCCCCTTATTTGTATTACTTCCTAAATATACAATACGTTCAAATGCAAATTCATTGATCATTTCTGCAATGGTTGTCGTTACAACCGCCATTGATCTTTCACTAACTCTTATCACCTCTTCAACAGCGGTTTTCATTTGTGCAAAACAATCCAATGTAAAAGCCAGCACTGCCGCTAAATACATATTTGAAAAACTAGATGTCATCGCAAATCCATTATCGTTTGTTTCGGGTGTTAAATTGATTGCATAACAATTCGTTTGATTTTTCGCAAATTTTGATAAGGCACCTTCTGGATTACACGTAATAAACAAATGTTTTACATTATCACACACCACATTGGCACTTTCTACTGCTGCAACAGACTCTGGAGAATTTCCACTTCTTGCAAAAGACACTAATAGTGTTGGTTTTGTCTTTGACAAATAGTTTTCAGGTGCTGCCACAATGTCGGTTGTTCCATAAGACTTTGTTTTATAGTTATGTGTTTTTGCCAAATAAGAAAAAATACTATTCCCCACAAATTCACTAGTACCTGCACCTGTAAAGATAATATCATAATCATCGCAACTCGTTATTTGTTTGATAAATGCTGATATTTCTTCTTTTTGTTTTTCCATTTGCACCAGTGTTTTTCTCCATGTATCTGGCTGTTGTTTAATTTCACTTGCCGTAAAAATCCCATCCAATTCTTCCCATGTTTTAACTTCTTTATTCAATATCATAATAAGCCTTCCTCTCGCGTGATATTTATATTATATATTGATTTTTTTGAAAATCAATTATGTTGTTAATTTGTACAACATCTTCACTAATTTTTTATGGTAAATACTCAATAAAACCATTATAATGGAATGGAGGTGATTATTTTGGCAAATAAAAAAGAACTTCCTTTTGAAGGAAAGATGATTTATATTGATAAAAAAAACCGAAGTATTTATTATCGGAAAAGAAGCAAGATGGGATATGTGATTCCCTATGAAAAACAATCGACATTTCGTACCTTGTCCTTGCGCTATATGATCGGTATTGTGACCATTGTTTTCGTTCATTCTGTGATCATTGACAACATGTTCATTGCTGGTGCTGCTGGTATACTCGCCACTGCTTTATTAGAGCTTCGATTTCAAAAACTTATTCAAAGCTGTGCTCAAATTCCTAATTTTGACCTTTCCAAAGCAACGCCTAGTATAAAAGTCCCAGCTGCGAAAGAGTCGAAAAACATCCTTATTTTACGCGGTATATTGTTTGTTGCTTTCGCTGTTTTAATGATTGTTAATCTATTAATATCCAAAGAATTGTCGGAAAATATCTTGATGGTGATTGCTTCGATCGCCATTTCCCTAGCAGCTTGTTATCAAGCCTTTATTACTTTTCGAAAATTAAGTGTTAAATAATATATACCCGTTACCATTTTACATACAAACATCCCCCTTGTGTTTTTTACCATAGAAACACCAAAGGGTTTTTTTGTTTATACTTTTTTTTTTACAAACAACTAAGTTGTCAGGATGTTCTTCTTGTTTAGGGAAATCATTTACATACATCTTTGTAAAATCTTGCAGTTTTGCCCACGTACATACCGCTTTTATGCCAAACTTAGCATCATCCACCAATACATACTTGTTTCGACTGCGTTTCATAATTTCCTTTTTAACCGCTCCTACAGCAAAATCAACAGTGTATACTTCTTCTTTTTCTAAATCTACACCATTACAACTCAAAAAGGCATGATCAAAATTAAACTGTTTGATACTTTCTATGGTAATGGGTCCTAATGACATATCATATTTACGACGAAATTCCCCACCCAACAAATAAATATCTCCTTTAAATGCAGCCGGCAATTTTCGTATTACATAAACACTAGTTGTTACGATTTGTATTTTTTTATTCGCAAAATGTGTTAATAAATACGTTGGCGTTGTTCCTGAATCTATAAAAATGCAGTCCCCGTCTTTGATATTTTGTGCAGCATAATCACAAATTACTTGCTTTGCTTTCACATTCATATTCTCTTTATCAAATACGGGTTTTTCATTCCATGTAGATACTAGACGCATAGGATCTTTTAATGTCGCTCCGCCTCTTGTACGCTGTAATAAAGATTCTTTTTCCAAATCAATTAAATCACGGTTGATAGAAGATTTTGATGCCTGCAACGTTTCCATCAATTCAGCAATTGTTACAAACGTTTTTTCATTCACTATCTTCACAATTCGAAACTTTCGCTCTCTCGATAACATAGATACCTCCTTATCCTCATTAAAATTACCCACCTATTTTTACACACACCCCCAATTTTTCTCCCATGGTTTCATATTGCTTTAATGATGCTTTATCTAACATTTGTTGCTTTCCTGTATATTTTTGCATCAGTTTATCCCATTTTCCTTTTCCCAAAGTATGGTAAGCCAATAGATGAATCGCTTTTACTCTTCGCGCTTTTCCCAAAACGATAACTTTCTTAAGAAAGTTATCATCATCGTTAAACCCTGGAATTACCGGCACACGAATGATTATCTTACTCGGATCTTTCGTCACCAAATATTGAAAGTTTTCCATTACAATATCAAGATCAATACCAACCACTTGTTTTAATACACGTGCATCCAACTGTTTGATATCAAATAAAAAGGTATCAACATACGGCTCTACTCGTTTTAATTGCGTAAGCTTACAATGCCCTGTTGTTTCTACTGCGGTATTTTGCCCTTTTATTTTGCACATCTGCAAAAGCTCAAGCAACCCTTCACACTGCATAAAAGGCTCGCCTCCAGAAATGGTGATGCCACCACCACTATTTCGATAATAATCCACATCTTTTAAGAGCTCCACCATAATTTCTTCCACATGCAAAAGCTGTCCTACAATGCTTAGCGCTCCCGTTGGACAATGTTCAACACTCTTTCTACATAAATCTTTAATTTCTGCATCGTAATAAAAACGATTTCTTTTAAAATAAATGGCGGAACTTTGGCAATGTTTTTCACAATCTTTACACTTTATACATTTTTGCTCATCATACATTAACTGTGGATTCATCTGCCAAGATTCGGGGTTAGAACACCACGGACAATGAAATGGACAGCCTTTAAAAAAAACGACAGTTCTTATCCCTTCTCCATCGTGTGTCGCAAATCGCTCTATATTGAATACGTTAATCATATAATTCTCTACTCAACAATTCTTCTTGAATATCTTTGTTGAGTTTTACAAACACCGCACTATATCCTGCAACTCTTACAATTAAATCGGGATACGCTTGTGGATATTTTTGCGCAGCCTCCAAAACCCCATGATCTACTACCGTCACCATCAACTGACATCCACCCTTTTGAAAATAGGTATCAAATAAAGCTTGTACCTTACTCTTATCCTCTTTCATCATTCTTGGTGTAAACTTAATATTTTGCACACTTCCCCCATGGTATTTTGCATTGAATTTTGATAAGGAATTCAATGTTGCAGTTGGGCCACTCTTAGCAGCACCACCTTGTGGGTTGTTGGCGGGATTCATGTACATACCACTTTTTCTTCCATCTAGTGATGCTGCCGTTTTTTGCCCCCAATCGGTATTGGTTTGATTGTTGCTAATTACAATTAAATAATAGCCCAAACCATGCGCAATTCCACGCTGTCGTATCCCTTTTGCGACATGTTCATATAAATCATTTGCCAACGCATCGCACGCAGGATCATCATTACCATACTTGGAAACCCTCCATAAATCCTGCTGTATTTTCTCATATCCTTCAAAATTATGCAAAGCTGCCGTATTCAATTCCGTTAATGTATATTGTTTTTTTTCAAATACTAATGTTTTAATGGCATACAAAGCATCCGAACTGTTGATATTTCCATAAGTTTCATTTGTTCCACCAAGAATTTCTACACCACCATCTAAAAGGGCTTCTCCTCTTGCAATACAATCATCCATCAAAATACTATTAAATAAAAACGAAACTTGCTCATTCATAATTTCGTAACTGTGTATCTGTGCTTGTACACTTATATCATAATAATACTCCAACAATTCTTTATACTTATCATAAACTTCATCAAATGTTTGATAGCTTGCTATTGGTGGAATCTTTACCGGTCCTGACTTTACAATTCCATCCATTGGATCCCTACCCTCATTAAGCACCATTTGTTGAATCTTCAACAAATTTAATAAGGTATTTGGTGTTCCAACACTTTTTCCTTGAATCACAAATTCACCACATCCAAAAGGCGTATAATCTTGTGCTAACGTACGTTCTATGCGCATAGCATACGCCACCGCCAAAACATTGACATCATCATTATATAAAGTAGGATACGTTGCTCCTGATGCGATACAATCATAAGCCATTTCTTTTATATAGGCAGGTGTGTCTTTACACAAGCGAAGTGTAAATTGCGGCTCTACATAGCGTGTATCTTTACAAACTCTTAAACAAATTTTCGCAAACAAATCACATGCTTCAATATCACTTCTACCATATCCGCCAACGATAATTCTTCCATTTACGGTTGTTCTGCGATTTTCAATCATAAACCATAAAGATTTTAAATAACGATAAGCTTCATCTTCATCAATCAAGCCTTGCTCAATATCATTTTTTAAATACGTTCCCAACAAAACATCCAATCGTCCATAATTGATAGCTCCAGCACATAACGCATAAATCCAAAATAACTGCAGTGCCTGATGAAATGTTTCAGGTTTGTTCTCTTGGATAAAATCTAAGTCTTTATACATAAGATCGAGATCTTTTTTTCTGGATTTATTGGCAGATTTCATTGCATTAAAGACCAATTCTTTTTGCTTGTGAATAACATCTTTCAATAAGTTCATACATTCTATTGAAGACCTAATAAATGCATTTTGTTTTTGTTCACACAATTCTTCTATTAGACCACCAATACCCTTCGTTAAGAGTTTTTGGTAATCCAACATCATTCCACTCAGTCTAGCAGTCGCCATAAATGGATAATCACAGTCAATAAAACGCCCCGTTGTCGTATCATTTAAAACATCTTGACAATATATAGATTTTACATCATGCTGTTGCCAATACTGATAAAGCTTATCTACACGCTGCTTTTCAGATACATCAAGTAACTTCTCCTTAAATGCACGTAATTTATGAAAAACACAATAATGTCCAACACCACCAACACTGGTAACACTTCCAAAACCAATCGGCAAAAAATCAAGTCGACCAGCAAATAAATCTTCTTCTTCAATCGAACGAAATAGCACTGGGAAAATCGTTTTTAGACAAGTGATTTCTCTTAATGCTTTATCAAGATGTGCACTTTTTTTATGTGCTTCGCTATAAGCTTCCATAATCACTAATTGTTCCTCTAACGTTTTTTCACAAGGAATTTTTACACTTACTTCGACATTTTGAGCACCATCAATATTAATTTTTGACATTTTTTTCACCTCGTATCATGATTCTTTTATTATTTACACTATAGCACTCATAAATATCAGCGTCAATTTTTTATTTCAAAATAATTCTTTTTGATTCTTTTTGATTCATAAATATCACTTGTCTACCTTTCTGAATTATAAAAAAATAGCAATGTTTGTTAAAACTTGCTATTTTTTTATTGTTTATTTGTATTTTAATAATTACTTCGTATACATCCGTCTTATAAAACATCAACAAACGTTTTGGCAATTTGTTGGGGTCTTGTAATTGCACCACCTACAACAGCACTGTGAACGCCCAATTGCATAATTTTTTTCAATTCTTCTGGCGTATTGATCTTCCCTTCCGCAATCAACGGTATCTTTAGCACTGGAAGTAGCCTTTTGACTAATGCAAAGTTTGGTCCAGCGATGTTTTCACTATATGGCGTATATCCACAAAGCGTTGTCGATACGCAGTCAAATCCTATTCGTTGTGCTTCAAGACATTCTTCATAGGTACTGCAATCCGCCATTGCTAAAATTCCGTGTTCATGAATGTAATTAATTAAATCTTCGATTTTTTCTCCGTGTGGACGAGGGCGATTGGTCGCATCCAAAGCAATCATTTCACATCCCGTCGTTAACAGTTCTTCCACTTCTTTTTTGGTTGCTGTAATATACACATCACTGTCTTGATAATTGCGCTTGACAATACCAATAACTGGTAAATTTACAACCTTTTTGATTTCATCAATATCCTCTTTACCCTGTGCACGAATTCCAAAAGCACCTGCTTGTTGCGCAGCGAGTGCCATTCTTCCCATAATAAAAGGCGAGTGTAGCGGTTCTTCTTTCAGTGCTTGACAAGATATGACTAATTTTCCTTTAATTTTATCTAACATATATGACTCCTTATACTGTTTAGTGTTTCGCTTTTTCTGCATCTCTCCAGTTATCTTGATATCCACTCAATAAATCGACGAAGCGTTTTGCGGTTAAGTGTGGTCTTGTAATTGCACTACCCACCACCACACTGTGAGCTCCCAAAAAGATACATTTCATCGCGTCTTCTGGGGTATAAATATGTCCTTCCATCATCACGT
>JBKEBQ010000040.1:0-75644 GCA_047973225.1 Breznakia sp.
TTTGTGTTTTAAACTCTTCTTGAAATGTTCTTCTTTCTCTTTTGCTCATGGCTTTGACCTCTCTGTTAGTTTTATTTTATACTAACTAACTGATTTGTCCATTTTATTGTAGCCTATCCAAAGTGTAAGTTTTGCCTGCTAGCTAGGAAAAAATGTATACTTATTTTTGAGAATAAGATTAAATTATAAGTAGAAAGTTCTCTTTTTCATTATCCACTAAAATTTTACACTGTTTAAATTTTATAAAAGCATTGCATTATTTTCACTATGTGGTAAAATATTCTAGAAAAGTCCTTTAAGTTCATCCGAGAGATGAATAAGGTTTATAGCGTAAGTGTAAAGGCCTTTTTCTGTGTAAAGGTCTTTTTTGTGGAATGGAGAGTCATATGAAAAAATGCAATAAATATGGAATAAACACACTAACGCAGCAACAAATTTTGACTTTTTATGATTCGCTTACAGTTTTATGTATGCGTTTTTTTTTGAAAGAAAAGAGGTACAAGAATGATTATTAGAAATGCGCGAATTGTAGTAAAAGATAATGAAACAAAAGTTCAAGATATTTTCATTCAAAATGGATTGATCACAAGAATTGCCGATTATATTGAGGGGGATGAAGATATTATAGATGCTCAGGAATCCCTTGTTTTACCCGGTGGAATTGATGTCCATGTACATTTACGTGAGCCAGGATATCCCCATAAAGAGACCATTGAAACAGGCGCAAAGGCAGCCATACGCGGAGGGTATACGACGATTATGGCGATGCCCAATGTAATTCCCTATCCCGATAAAAAAGAAATAATGATGGAGTATCTCGCCTTGTTAAAACAAAAAGGAGATTGCAACATTTATCCCTATGCCTGTATTACGCAGCAAGAAGCTGGAAAACATTTGGTAGATATGCAGGCGATGAAACAATTGGGAATAAAGTGGTTTTCTGATGATGGTGTTGGCATTCAAGAAGAAGAAGTTATGCGCGAAGCGATGCTGCTTGCAAAGGCACATGATGTCATGATTGTTGCCCATACAGAAGATATGAAGTATCGCAAGAAAAAAGCTTGTATGCATGAAGGGATTCGTAATCAGGAATTACATTTGCAAGGCATTCCAAGTGCGTGTGAGTTTATGCAAGTGAAAAGAGATTTACAACTTGCTTATGAAACAGGATGTAAATATCATATCTGTCATATGAGCTGTAAAGAAAGTGTGGAATTATTGAAAGAATATAAGGCGAAGGGTGCTGATGTTAGTGGTGAGGTAACCTGTCATCATTTGTTGCTAAATGAACACGATGTTCAAAATAGTAATCACAAAATGAATCCACCGCTGCGCTCCTTAGCGGATCAACAAGCGTTAAGAAAAGGACTTTTAGATGGAACCATTGATATTATCGCCAATGATCATGCTCCACACAGCGAAACAGAAAAAAATCAGGAAATGGAAAATGCACCGTTTGGCATTGTGGCTTTGGAAACAAGCATTCCTTTACTGTATACAAAGTTTGTGAAAAAGGGGTACTTCACGCTATCAAAGTTTCAAGATGTTATCAGTAAACATCCCGCACAACGCTTTGGGTTTGTGAAAAAAGGGAAGATCAAGGAGGGATATGAAGCAGATCTGATCTGTTTACAAGATAAAAAAAGTACAATTCAAAAAGAAGCATTTCTTTCCTTGGGAAAAAATACACCATTTGATCAATGGGAAATAGATGCAGATATAGCCTTTGTCATCATTGGTGGACATATCAAATACCAGCATAAGGAGGACCAATATGAAGCGTAAATTAATTTTAGAAGATGGAAGTGTATATGTGGGAGATGCCATTGGTGGAGATACCTTTCAAATTAGTGAAATTGTGTTTAATACGGGGATGGGTGGATATCAAGAAGAGATTAGTGATCCCTCATACTATGGACAAATGATTTTGATGACCTATCCAATGATCGGAAATTATGGTATTAACCGTGATGATTTCGAAAGTCTAAATCCTGCAACATTCGGGATTGTGGTAGGTGAGTTGTGTGAAAAACCATCCAATTGGCGAGTGGCAATGTCTTTAAATGAATTTCTAAAGCAGAAAAAAATACCGGGAATTGCTGGGGTGGATACACGTGCAATTACGAAAAAAATACGCAGTAGTGGGGTGATGAAGGCAACGTTTGCAGATATGTATGCAGATGAAAAAAATATTATAAAGCATTTAAAAAATGCACAGGATATGGGTGGTCAAGTTGCAAAACAATCAACGCAAAAGCCGTACCCAATCCCTAATCGTGGTAAAAAAGTCGTTCTTGTCGATTTTGGCGCAAAGCAGGGAATTGTGAGGGAGTTGAGTAAGCGTGGATGTGATCTAATCGTTGTTCCATACAATATGGACAGTGCATCAATTTTGGCCTTTTCACCAGATGGCATCATGTTGTCCAATGGTCCAGGGGATCCAAAAGATGTAAAAGTGGCCATTCAAACGGTACAAGAATTGTTAGGGAAGGTCCCGATTTTCGGGATTTGTTTGGGACATCAATTGCTTGCTTTGGCATGTGGAGCAGATACAATGAAATTGCGTTTTGGCCATCATGGATGCAATCATCCAGTGATTGATATCAAAACCAACAAAGTGGCAATTACCTCGCAAAACCATAATTATGCGATTGATGAGAACAGTTTAAAAAATACCGATCTAGAGATAACGCATAAAAATTTAAATGACAAAAGTATTGAAGGAATTACGCATAAAAAGTATCCAGCATTTAGTATTCAACATCATCCAGAAGCATCGCCAGGACCCGAGGATGCAAACTATATATTTGATGAATTTATGGATATGATGGAAAAATATAAGGAGGTAAGATAATGCCAAAGCGAAGTGATATTAAAAAAATTTTGGTAGTAGGCTCGGGTCCCATTATTATTGGACAGGCTGCTGAGTTTGATTATGCAGGCACACAGGCTTGTCAATCCCTTCGTGAAGAGGGATATGAAGTTGTTTTGATCAATTCCAATCCTGCAACGATTATGACCGATACAAGCGTTGCGGATAAGGTATATATAGAGCCATTAACACTCGATTTTGCATCACGGATTATCCATAAAGAAAAGCCCGATGCCATTTTGGGAACTTTAGGTGGACAAACCGGATTGAATTTGGTTGTTGAACTTGCCGAATCAGGAATTTTAAAAAAAGCAAATGTGGAAGTGCTAGGAACGCATTTAGATGCGATTGAAAAGGCGGAAGATCGTGAGAAATTCAAACAGTTAATGGAAACATTGAAGCAACCTATTCCTGAAAGTTTGATTGTTCATAATGTTGAAGCAGCGCTTAGTTTTGCCCAAGATATCGGTTATCCTGTTGTTGTTCGCCCTGCTTTTACATTAGGAGGAACGGGCGGTGGATTTGCCCAAAATGAGGAAGAGTTGACAGATATTGCTAAAAACGGGTTAAAACTATCTCCTGTAACACAATGTTTGATTGAGAAAAGCATAGCAGGTTTTAAAGAAATTGAATATGAAGTTATGCGCGATGATCATGACAATGCGATTGTGGTTTGTAATATGGAGAATGTTGACCCTGTAGGAATACATACGGGGGACTCTATTGTCGTAGCACCGGTACAGACATTAAGTGATCGAGAAAACCAAATGCTTAGAAATGCATCTTTAACTATCATCCGTGCTTTGAAAATATGTGGTGGGTGTAATGTACAATTGGCGATTGATCCCGATTCGTTTCGCTACTATGTCATTGAAGTAAACCCACGGGTATCAAGATCAAGTGCATTGGCAAGTAAAGCGACAGGTTATCCAATCGCTAAACTTGCTGCTAAAATAGCTGTGGGTTTGAGCTTAGATGAGATTTTAAATCCGGTTACCAAAACATCCTATGCTTGTTTTGAACCATCCATTGATTATATAGTAACCAAGATTCCTCGCTTTCCTTTTGATAAATTCCCTTCTGCAGATCGCCGTTTAGGGACACAGATGAAGGCAACCGGTGAGGTTATGTCGATCGGTAGAAACTTTGAAGAAAGTTTATTAAAAGCCATTCGCTCGATTGAGATGAAAGTATGTCATATTGATATGAAGGCAATGAAAAAACTTACGCTAACACAATTGTGGGATAAGGTAGCTCAACACGACGATGAGCGTTTGTATGCAATTATGGAACTGATTCGTCGTGAAACGAGTGTTGAAGCGTTGCATGATGGTAGTCATATTGATCCTTTCTTCTTGTATAAATTGGTGCACATTTATGAATTGGAAAAAGCATTAATGGGAAAAATAAAAGATGTACAGACGCTTTTACAGGCAAAAAGAAATGGGTTTTCAGATCTCTATATAGCAGAAATTTGGCAAACTAGTGAAGATGAAATTTATAAAATGCGAAAAGCACAGGGAATCATTCCCGTTTATAAAATGGTCGATACTTGTGCGGGCGAGTTTGCCTCTGAAACTCCATACTTTTATTCGACGTATTTACAAGAAAACGAGTCCATACCATCAGCGAATAAAAAAGTCATTGTATTGGGATCAGGCCCGATTCGTATTGGGCAAGGTGTGGAATTTGATTATGCTACGGTCCACTGTGTTAAAGCGTTAAGAGAGAGTGGTTATGAGGCCATTGTGATCAACAACAATCCTGAAACGGTATCAACAGATTTTTCGATTTCGGATAAATTATATTTTGAACCACTGACCTTAGAAGATGTGATGCATATTGTTGCATTGGAAAATCCCTTGGGCGTTATTGTTCAATTTGGTGGGCAAACAGCCATCAATTTGGCACAAGGATTAAAAGAGCATGGCGTCAATATTTTAGGCACAAGCGTTGAAAACATTGATAAGGCGGAAGATCGCAATGCCTTTGAAGCAATGTTACATACGCTGCAAATTCCACAACCAAAAGGGGAAACGGCCGTAAATGTAAAAGAAGCATTGACCATTGTCAAAAAGATTCAATACCCAGTGCTTGTACGACCATCCTATGTCTTGGGTGGACGTGCAATGGAAATCGTTCATAATGATGAGGATTTAAAGAAATATATGCAGCATGCGATGCAAGAAATATCTCACGATGCGCCTATTTTGGTCGATAAATATATCATTGGAAAAGAGGTTGAAACCGATGCGATATGCGATGGAGAAGCGGTCTATATTCCAGGTATCATGGAACATATTGAACGCTCAGGGGTGCACTCAGGAGATTCCATCAGTGTATATCCACCACAAACATTAACAACACAGGTGAAAGATACGATTGTGGAATACACCAAAAAGATTGGTAAAGGTTTTCGTTTTAAAGGGTTGTTCAATATTCAATTCATTGTTGATGAGCAAGAACAAGTCTTTGTGTTGGAAGTAAATCCAAGAAGTTCTAGAACCATTCCCTTTCTGTCAAAAATTAGTCATGTACCAATGGCAAAGGTAGCAACCAAAGCGATTATGGGAGAAACGCTTTTACAACAAGGATATCAAAATACTATAAAACCAGAACCAACACAACAAGTTTTTGTGAAAGCACCGGTATTCTCCTTTGCGAAATTGCGTAGTGTCGATACTACCTTAGGTCCAGAAATGAAAAGTACTGGAGAAGCACTTGGATGTGATGTTAGCTTAAGCAAAGCACTATATAAAGCGTTTGTTGCATCGGGTGTGAAAGTACCTTTACAAGGATCTGTTTTAATGACCATTGCCGATGACGATAAACGTGAAGCTTTGGATTTGGCAAAGCGTTTTGAAAATATTGGCTATGGAATTCTTGCGACCAAAGGAACTTGTCAATTTTTACAAGAACATGGTATTAATGTAGAAGAAGTATATAAAGTTAGAGAAGATAAACAAGATGTTTTAGATACGATTATAAAGGGGCGTGTTGATTATGTCATCAATACAATGTCGCAAGACAAAGATACACGAGATGATGGTTTCTTAATTCGCCGTGTGGCGGCTGAAAATGGGATTTCTTGTTTAACTTCATTAGATACCGCCAAAGCCATTTTGCGTGTTATTGAAGCACAAAGTTTTTCTTCCATTGCGATGGGTGATTTAAGATGATCAAAAGTAAAGATGTTATTGTTAGCAATATTAAAATTGCAGAAAATATATATCGCATGCGATTAAAGCCAAGCAAGATGTCAAAGATGTCCGCTGGTCAATTTGTGAATATTAAAGTAGATGGATTTTCTCTGCGTCGCCCTTTTGGTCTATGTAACATTGAGAAAGATTGTTTTGATATTATATATCGTGTACAAGGAGAAGGCACCAAAAAAATGAGTCAATTACAGCGCAATGATGTTGTTGATGTTATAAAACCACTGGGGAGTGCTTTTCCTATTCATGAGGAACAAGATGAAATTCTTATCATAGGTGGAGGAATCGGAACACCGCCCTTATTGGAACTGGCAAAACAATATCGCCAATGCAATAAAATCGTAAAGGTTGTATTGGGTTTTGCTACTGAAAAGGATTGTATATGTGAGGATGATTTTAAACAATTGGGATGTGATGTATATATGGCAACCATGGACGGTAGCTATGCTTATAAAGGCAATGTTTTGGATGCTGTAAAAGCCCATCATATTGATACACAATTTGTGTATAGTTGTGGTTCTTTGGCACTGCTTCGAAGTGTGAGTGAGCACTACGAGCACGGCTATATTTCTGCAGAAGCACGCATGGCGTGTGGTATTGGTGCCTGTATGGGGTGTGTATGTAAAGGTAAAAAAGACAAAGAAGTATATTATCGTATATGTAAGGAAGGTCCAGTGTTTAAGATTGGGGAGGTAGAACTGTAATGTTAGAAATACATTTACCTGGTTTAAAAATGAAGAATCCGATCATGCCAGCAAGTGGATGTTTTGGTTTTGGTCGCGATTTTGCCGCGTTATATGATTTGAGTATTTTAGGTGCCATTGCGATGAAGAGTGCAACCTTAAGCAATCGCTTCGGTAACCCCACCCCCAGAGTTGCGGAAACGCCAAGCGGAATGCTGAATGCCATTGGACTACAAAACCCAGGTGTTGATGTCATTATGGAAAAGGAACTACCATTTTTAGAAAACTATGATACCTGTGTGCTTGCCAATGTTGCGGGTGCAAGCGAAGATGAATATGTGGAAGTTATCAAGCGTTTAAACAAAAGTGATACCGTTGATGCGTATGAGTTAAACATCAGTTGTCCTAATGTAAAACACGGAGGAATTGGACTTGGTAGTGATCCGATCCTTGCTGCAAGTATCACAAAAAAAGCAAAAGCAGTAGCCACAAAGCCTGTATACGTTAAATTATCACCCAATGTAAGTGATATTGTGGCAATTGCGAAAGCAGTTGAGAAGGCAGGTGCAGATGGGATTGTTTTGATCAATACGCTTGTGGGTATGCGCCTAGATTTAACCAGTGCAAAACCAATTTTAGCAAATGTAACAGGTGGGCTTAGTGGACCAGCGATCAAGCCAGTGGCGATACGAATGGTGTATCAAGTATATAAGGCAGTAAAGATTCCAATCATTGGCGTTGGTGGTATTTGTTGTGCGGAAGATGTGTTAGAGTTTTTATACGCTGGAGCAAGCGCTGTGCAGATTGGTATGCAAAACTTTGTGGATCCGTATGCATGTAAGAATATTATTGAAGATTTAGAATCTGTCTTAACAAAATACGGATATAAAACTGTGCAAGAGGCAGTTGGAAGGAGTCATTATGAATAAAACGATTGTAGCACTAGATTTCTCAACAAAAATGGAAGCTATCGATTTTTTAAAAAAGTTTGATGAACCAATTTTTGTGAAAATTGGCATGGAATTAACATATGCCTGTGGCTTAGAGATTATTGAAGAAATAAAACAGATGGGGCATGATATTTTCCTGGATTTAAAACTTCATGATATTCCCAACACGGTAAAAGGAGGAATGAAAAATCTTGCAAAACTGGGTGTAGATATTGTCAATCTACACTGTGCTGGAGGCAGCGAGATGATGAAAGCTGCCGTATGTGGTCTACAAGAAGGCGCAGCAACAAACAAAAGACCTTTGTGTATTGGGGTTACGCAATTGACAAGTATATCGCAAAACATGATGAATGAAGAGTTAAGAATAGTAGGTGAAGTAAATGATGTAGTTGTAGCGTATGCTAAACTTGCCAAAGCAAGTGGTTTGGACGGGGTCGTATGTTCGGTGCATGAAGCGAAGGCAATCCACGCAGCATGTGGAGCCGATTTTTTAACCGTAACACCAGGGATTCGTCTTGCACAAGATGCTGTAAATGACCAAATCCGTGTTGCAACACCAAGTTATGCCAAAGCACAAGGTTGTGATTACATTGTTGTGGGTAGATCGATTACAACCAGTTCGCAACCAAAACAAACCTATCAAAGTATAGAGAAGGAGATGCAAGGATGATGGAACATCAAATCGCAAAAAATTTATTAGAAGTGGAAGCTGTTTTTTTAAGACCCAATGCACCATTTACTTGGGCAAGTGGAATCAAAAGTCCGATTTATTGCGATAATCGTTTATTGCTTTCTTTCCCTGAAAAAAGAAAGATGGTGGTCAGTGGCTTTGTGTCAATGATCCAACAACATTATCCAGATGTTGACATGATTATGGGAACTGCTACTGCAGGGATTCCATGGGCAGCTATGGTTGGCGAGCAGATGGAATTGCCAATGGGATATGTGCGAAGCTCTAATAAGGCGCATGGTAAAGAAAACAAAATTGAAGGTCGCGTTATGCGTGGAATGAAAGTTGTTGTTATTGAGGATTTAATTTCTACTGGTGGTAGTGTAAAAGATGTCATTGCTGCTTTGCGAAGCGCGGGATGTGAGGTGTTGAGTGTGGTTGCTATTTTTACATATTTATTACCTAAGGCAAAATGTACTTTTGAAGATATGCAAGTGGAACTAAAAACACTCAGCAATTATGACTATTTATTAACTGCTGCTTTACAGTTGGATTATATTAAAGAAGCTGATTTACAAAAATTACAAGCATTTAAAAAAGACCCAAATGATGCATCATGGATGAAACAATAGTTTCATCCTTTTTCTTTGTTGTTTAAAATGGTATAATATGCACTAGTTAAAACGAGGTAATTATGAAACACAAAAAACGAAATATATGCTTGGGGCTTGTCTTTTTAGTTTTACTCGCCTTTGATCAAGTTATCAAATATATCATTACACAAATGATGAGTTTAGGTGAAAGTATCCCGATCATTGATGGCTTTTTTAATATCACAAGAGTTCATAATACGGGTGGTGGTTGGAGTATTTTAGAAGGGCAAATGTTGTTTTTTTATGTGGTCACAGTATTTGCGTTCATCTTATTGTGGAGCTACTTAAAGAATTTGGAAGCGTGGAAAATGATCAGTCGCATTGGTATTGTGATTGCATTGGCAGGTATTATGGGAAACTTTATTGATCGCTTACTCGTGCAATATGTTGTCGATTTTTTGGACTTTACGATTATTGGGTATCGTTTTCCAACATTCAATGTAGCAGACATTTGTATTGTGATTGGTATTGGTTTGGTTTTTTTAGAAGAAATATTAATTTGGGCAGGGGTTGAAACAAAATGGACAAACAACAATTCAAAGTAGATGTAAAAGCTTCTCGACTTGATAAATATGTAAGTGAAGCGATGCAAATTTCAAGAACACGTGCACAAGGTCTTCTAGAAGACGCCTGTATCTTGGTAAATGGAAATATCGGTAAAGCCAATATGAAATTACAGATCGGTGATGTTGTGGATGTAAATATTCCTACGGAGAAGCCATTAGCATTAGAAGCACAAGATATTCCACTAGAGATTTTGTATGAGGATCAAGATGTTGTCGTTGTCAATAAGCCAAAAGGAATGCTCACACATCCAACAGCGCATACCTTTCATCATACGCTTGTCAATGCTTTGTTGTTTCATATCAAAGATTTAAGTGGCATTGGTGGGGTGATTCGCCCTGGGATTGTCCATCGTATTGACAAGGACACAAGTGGCTTGTTGATCGTAGCTAAAAATGATCAGTCGCATATCCACTTATCCAAACAATTGGAAAAGAAAAGTGTTTCAAGAAAATACTATGCACTTGTTCATGGGGTAATGGAGCACGATTATGGAACGATTGATGCGCCAATCGCAAGAAGTCATAAAGACAGAATGAAAATGGGCGTTTGTGATAAAAATGCAAAGCCTGCCATCACGCATTTCAAAGTGGTGGAGCGATTTTCACATATGACTTTAATGGAATGTTCATTGGAAACTGGAAGAACCCACCAAATACGTGTCCATATGGAATATATTGGATATCCGTTGGTTGGTGATACGCTATATAATACGCAAAAAACATTGGCGACGAATGGGCAAATGTTGCATGCTTATGAACTTCGCTTTATCCACCCAAGAAATGAGAAAGAAGTGATTGTACAGGCACCCTTACCGGCATGGTTTGAAGAAGTGCTTAACACATGTAGAAAGGATGTACGATGAAAATTGATAGCGCAAGCTTGGCGATGAGTCAAGTTATGGATTGCTTAATTAGAGAATATGGGTATACGCCGATTCGTTTTCCTCAACAAAGACGAGATGTCTGGTTGATCAATAAAGAACACCCACAATTCAAACTGATTCGTATTATCGCTTATGCCAGCAATACAACACTTTTGGAAAGAGCGTATTTGGATGGGGTTGAACGTTTTTTGAAACCGTTACTCTCACAAAAAGCAGATGTTTTTGTTTTGAATACAAATGAAGAAAGTGAAGCTTTCCAGGAACGTGGGTATGTACAGGAATTGGTCAATATAAAATATATTAGTGAAAAAGTATTGCAGGTCTTTCCCAATATGTATCGTCATGTCTATAAGAGTGAAGATCCAACATCGGAATTGCGTAAAATTAATGAAAAGCTGAAACGCTTTCACCAACAAAAAAAGGAGGAATTTATGAACCAACAAAGGAAAATACCACCACTGACTTGTGTGATTTTTGGAATTTGTATAACGATGTATGTTTTTACTTTTTTATTGGCAAAACAAACGCAGGATTGGAATGTTGCACTGATTAGCTTGGGTGCTTATTATAAGGCATTCATTGTTTCGGCACATGAATACTGGCGGTTTTTAACGGCTGGGTTTCTTCATGCAGATCT
Organism: Breznakia sp.; assembly: GCA_047973225.1. Taxonomy (GTDB): domain Bacteria; phylum Bacillota_I; class Bacilli_A; order Erysipelotrichales; family Erysipelotrichaceae; genus JBKEBQ01. The sequence continues at coordinate 11,131 of JBKEBQ010000040.1, forward strand.
AGTTCATTTACTGGTTAATATGTTAGCATTTATCAGTCTTGGTAGAATTTTAGAGAAAGTTTTAAAACCATCACAGTTTATTATAAGTTTGTTGGGATCCATTATTTTGGGAAGTATCTTTACCTACTTGATGTCGGGAAATGTTGTAAGTGTTGGCTTGTCAGGAGGACTATATGGTTTTTTAGCCATTTTATGTTTATATATGTTTGAAAGCGGGGTAATGAAAAATCCACAAGCACGAATGGCTATGATACAGACCATTGCACTTAATGTATTGATTTCATTTATGCCAGGTATTGGATTATATGCACATCTTGGTGGCTTTGTGGCGGGATTATGCTTTGGTTTTATTTTCATAGAGTCGAAACGTTGGCAGACCTATCGATCACATATCATCGTGTGTTTGGTACTATCTTTTGTATTTTTAGGATATCGATGTGCGAAAGTGGATTCTTTTTCGCCTATTTATGGCGGTACGGATCAAGGAGTTATAGAAGTTTATCGCTGCATTGGTTTGGATGGGTACGCGCGCTATGTTGCTCGCCAATTATGGGAGCATTATTAAGAAGGAGACAATATGAAAAGAGAGAATGTATTAACATGGGATGAGTATTTCATGGGTCTAGCACATTTAAGTGCACTGCGTTCAAAAGATCCTGCAACACAGGTGGGAGCTTGTATTGTTTCGCCGGATAAAAAAGTTGTAGGGATTGGCTATAACGGTTTGCCCAAAGGCTGCGATGACGATGTGTTTCCTTGGGGGAAAACAGGAAGTTCATTAGAAACGAAGTATCCATTTGTGGTACATGCAGAATTGAATGCAATTTTAAATAGTGGTACGGATTTGCGTGGGTGTAGTGTATATGTTTCGCTGTTTCCATGTAATGAATGTGCAAAAGCGATTATTCAAAGTGGAATTCGTAGAGTTATATACGAAAAAGATAAATATCATCATAGTGAATCTAATAAAGCAAGTCGTAAAATGTTTGATGCCGCCAATGTTGCATATGAGCGTTTGGCTTTTGCGTTAGAATTACAAGTCAAAAGAGTTGACAATTGAAATTAAGAGTGTTTAACTAGAGTTGCATATATGCGAAAATAAGCAGCTTTTTTACCCCTGATAGATATAATATATAAGTATATGAAGTATAGATATGAAATGCTTTACATATATTTTATGGATAAGGATGGGGAGGAATTCGCATAGGCATGTAGTAATAAAGTGCAATGGCACTTACGAGGGAGAATTCGCTATGAAAAAGTTAAGTAGTATTGCTTTGGTTTTTATGATTGCAGTATTAGCTGGATGTTCTAGTTCCAAAGCTAGTACAGACGTACAGGTGAGTGAAAAAAGCAATGCGAAAAAGCAAGAACAAGAAGTTGTATATACAAACTACACGGATGATCTTGATCTTAGTAATGCAGAGACAATAGAAGGAGTTGCTAGTTGGCCTGTTGATATTAGTGATGTTGCAAAGCTACGTGATGAAGCATCCAATGTATTCATTGGAACGGTGGATAGTATTGATGGATGTAGTACGATTGCCGCAAAAAAAGAGTTTAATTCATTCCCACAATCTTATGGAAAAATTACCGTGTTAAAAAATTTAAAAGGTGACACAGAGGATACGATCATTAACTTTACGCGTAGTGGCGGAAGTCTTACGATTGCCGAATATGAAAAGTATGCACCGGCGGAGATCATTGAAAGTGATGATCAAAACCGTGAAGCTATGGGAAAAGGTAATGTTGATAAAGAAACTACATATTTAACTTATTCTTATATGGATGATATTACGCTTGAGGCAGGGAAGACATATTTATTCTTTGCAGGGTATGTAAAAACAACAAATTCTTATATTATTGGCGGCTTGCAATATGGTTCAAGAGAACTTTATCAAGAGGAAACAAAAAAATCGGTTTTTCGAACAATGCCCGATGTTGATACAATAGGGGTTAAAAATAATATAAGTGGTGAATATGAAAGTTTGGCAGATTTAATAGAGCAATATTTTAGCGAAAAAAAGAAATAGAAAATTCATTTTTCAAAATATATAAAGTAGTAAAAAGCAACAAAAAAAGGTTGCTTTTTTACATGTAGGATGAGTTGCAAAACAAGTAAAAAACCTTTAAAATAATAAAAAAGAGGTAGTATATGACATTTCCGATACAGTTTAGTTTTTTGTGTACGATTTTTTTAGTGGTTATGGTGGTATTCTTTATTTCACGTGGATATAAACGTGGGTTGGTTAGTGAAGCATTTGCGATTGCAACCTTTTTTCTTTCAGCAATCAGCAGTGCTATTTGTGTACGTTTTTTTGATGATCATATACATTTTTTAAAGATAACATTGGGCCGTTCAGAACTTATGAGAATTGAAACATTTGTGAACAAAACTGTAGATCGTTTGATTTTATTTGTGATTTTCTTTGTCCTTAGTTATATTGTCTTATTGATAATAAGACACTTTTTAAAGGGCATCAATAAATTGCGCTTTATTGGCGGTATGAATCAAATGTTAGGAGGTGTTTTAGGGGCAATTCATGCCATACTTGTGGTGGTTATTTTATTATTGGTTTTGGCTAGTCCGCTTTTCACAAATGGTAAAAGGGTCATTGAGGCTGCAAAGTTGTCATTTGTTGATGAGATGATTATGGAATTGCCAATTGTGGGAAAGACCATGAAGACCTTTCATTTGATTGAAGAATATCGTGCAAATGATTCTTTCAATTATGAGAAAATATTGGAACGAATCCAAAATGGAGATTAAAAGCATGAAGATATATCAAGGATTAGATTTTGAAACGGTAAAAGATACGATAGCATCTTATTGTTCGTTTTCGCTGTCAAAGCAGGCAGTATTACAAGCAGATGCGAATTTTTCGTATTTATATGCGAAACGTGATAATGAACGCGGTAGAGAGGCTTTACGATTATACAAACATCATGGAGCACCAAGTTTTGGTGGAGTGCACGATTTATACGATTTATGGAAGGCTATAAAAAAGGGTAAAATTGCTAGTATTGAAGAGTTGGAAGATATCTACCATTTCATTTATGCGCACAAACAAATGCAAACATATCGTAAATCTTGGGAAATAAAAGCACCCATTTTGGAAGATTTAATATCTTCTTTAATTGTGCATACAAATCAATACAAGTTGATTGAAGCGTGTGTTCACATAGGGAGTGGAGAGCTAAAAGATGGTGCCAGTGAAGCTTTACAATCTATACGCAAGCATATTCGCGCAAATGAGAGTGATCTTAGTCAAAAAACCAATGCATTGCTGCAACAATATAGTAGTATTTTAATGGATTCCATTATTGCATACCGTAATGGTCGTGCATGTTTGTTGGTGAAGAGTGGCGATAAACATAAAATCAAGGGATTTATTCATGATGAAAGTGCATCGGGTCAAGCAGTGTATATTGAACCTGAGGTATTGCTCCTTATCAACAATCGAATCCAAACATTATATGCGAATGAAAAAAATGAAATTGAGCGAATTTTAAAAGAAATAAGCAAAACATTACAACCCATTAGTGATGAATTATCGGCAAATTTAGAAACCATGACGTTACTGGATACCTTGTTCGCAAAGGCACATTGGGCATTCAATAAAAATGCAATTTATGCTGATTTACATGAGACACAAGAACGTCTTTATTTTAAAGATGCGCGTCATCCACTGATCAATGAAGATGATGTTATCGCCAATACATATGAATTGCGTGCGCCTTATCGACAATTGCTTATCAGTGGGAGCAATACTGGAGGAAAAACCGTTACTTTAAAAGTCATTGGGCTTTTTTCACTCATGAGTTTAGCAGGGTTTCCGATTCCCTGTGCAGAAGCTAAGGTTCCAGTATTTGATGGTATTTTTGTGGATGTGGGTGATTTCCAATCCATTGTAGAATCCTTATCTACTTTTTCTGCACACATTTCCTCACTTTCCCATATCCTAGAAAGCGCAAGCGCCCATTCCCTTGTGTTATTAGATGAGTTAGGTTCTGGAACGGATCCAAAAGAAGGAGAATGTTTGGCAATTGCGATTTTGCATCATTTACAAGAACACAACATTATGAGTGTTGCAACCACCCATTATGCAAAAGTAAAAGAATATGCAACAAGCCAAGATAGTATTTTGCTTTCCAGCGTTGGTTTTGATATGGAAAGGATGATGCCTACGTATGTGTATATGCAAGGATACAGTGGTAATTCCAATGCCTTTGAAATTGCCAAACGTTACCATATGAAGGAAGAAATTTTACAGTATGCAAGAGCGCTTCGCGAAGCCAATTTAAGTGAGAGTGAGCTTTTGTTGGAAGCGTTACAACAAGAAAAATTGACATTAAAAAAAGAAAAAGAACAGTTTGAAAAGGCATATGAACTTTTTCGCCAACAACAACATGCATTCACAACAAATAAAGATGCACAACTTGCAAAGCAACAAAAAGCGATCGACGAAAAAATGCAAGAAGCACAGATCGTTTTAGATGAGGCAAAGCAAAATGCAAAAGCAGTAATTCGTGATTTAAGAGCCATGGGGAATGTAAAAGAACATGAGCTTATTGAAAAGGTATCCAAGTTGAAAACCAAAACCGATCCCGCCCCGATCGAGGTAGAGGAAGTATTTGCGTTGCACGATTATGTAGAGGTTATCGGTTTGCAATATCATGGTGAGATTATATCGCTTCGCGGAAATCGTGCCACGATAAATGCTAACGGCATGAAAATGCAGGTAAAAACACATGAAATCACCCATACAGCAAGACCAAAACAAGTACAACAGGTGAATATTTCCACGAAACAAACATCGAAACGCATAAGTGGTGAATGCAATATTATTGGCATGCATGTAGAAGAAGCATTGCCAGTGGTAAAAAAATATTTAGACAATGCCGTGCTTCATAAAATGTACCAAGTAAGAATCATCCATGGGAGTGGAACCGGCGCTTTGCGCAGTGCTGTTCATGAGTATATAAAGAAACAGGCTATCGTAAAGGAATATCGCTTAGGAGGAGAATATGAAGGTGGTTTAGGCGCTACGATTGTACGCTTAAAGGGTGCGAAATAAATGGCAAACATGGATAAAATACAGGATAAGTTAAGTTTATTACCAGCAAAACCTGGGTGCTATTTGATGAAGGATGTTGATGGTCAAATCATCTATGTTGGTAAAGCCATCAAACTAAAACAGCGTGTGCGCTCGTATTTTCATGGTGTTCATGATTTTAAAACAACCAAATTGGTAAGCAATATTGAGGATTTTGAATACATTGTTTGTGATAGTGAAAAAGATGCCTTGTTGTTAGAAATCAACTTGATCAAAAAGCATACGCCAAGGTTTAATATTATGTTTATGGATGATAAGAGCTATCCTTATATCAAACTTACCAAAACCAATGCTCCCTTGCTGATGGTTGTACGCAACACCAAAGACAAGCATGCGTATTATTTTGGACCTTTTCCAGATGCGCGAGCAGCGCATACGACAAAGGACTTACTAAATAAATTATATCCTTTACGCAAATGTGCAAAAATTCCTAAAAAAGTATGTTTATATTATCACATAGGACAGTGTTTAGCCCCTTGTGTATATCAAATTGATCCTAAAACATATGAACACATGGTACAAGATATTCGCAATTTTTTAAAAGGTGATACGAGTGAAGTTGTGCAACAATTACATACGCAAATGCAAACGGCAAGTGCAAAATTGGATTTTGAAAGAGCACAAGAAATTCATGAAACCATCCTATCAATTGAGCATGTTGTCCAACACCAAGTCGTACAGTTTCGTGATAAAAAAGATCGGGATGTTTTTCATTATTACTACGATAAAGGTTACTTGTGTGTTCAAGGATTCTTTTTACGCAATGGAAAAATTTTAGAGCGCGCGATGTCGATTACCCCACTTTATGAAGAAGTAGAAGATGCTTTTATATCTTTCATTTTGCAATTTTATGAGGCAAATACACTTCCTCAAGAACTGCTTTTACCACATGAGATTACAACAGATCTTAGGGATGTATTAGAAACAAAAGTAGTGAAACCCCTACGTGGTGAAAAGCGTGCACTGCTAAATATGGTAAGAAAAAATGCGCAAAAAGCCCATGAAGATCAATTTGAGCTGGTAAAAAGAAAAGATGATAATCGTTATCACGCACTTGTAGAGTTATCACAAATATTTAACAAGAAGATAGAATCCATTGAAGTTTATGACAATTCCCATATCAGTGGGGCATACAATGTATCGGGCATGGTAGTGTTTAAGGACGGACTACCATCAAAAAAAGATTATCGAATGTATAAACTAGATGGCTATATTTCGGATACCGATTCGATGAAAGAAGTTATTTATCGGCGATTTTTGCGATTGCTGAAAGAAAAACGAGCAAGCAATGATATGTTGATTGTCGACGGTGGTAAGGCGCAGATAAATGCAGCTAGAAGTATCTTGGATGAATTGGGTATCGACATTGTATTGTGTGGTTTACTCAAAGATGATAAGCACAATACAAATCAGCTTATGGATAGATATGGAAATATTATAGATGTTAAAAAGGGGAGTCCTTTGTTTTTCTTTTTAGCACAAATGCAAGAAGAAGTTCATCGCTTTGCGATATCATATCATAAAAAATTGCGATTAAAAGCACAGACAAAATCCATCTTAGATGATGTGAGTGGTATGGGAGAAGCTCGTAAGGAAAAGATGATGAAGCACTTTAAGAGTATGAAAAGGGTGAAACAAGCAACTCTTGATGAATTGTACCAAGTGCTTCCCAAAGCGGTTGCTTACAATGTATATCGCTTGTTTCATCAGGAAGAAGATTGATGCATCGCAAGCATTTTAAAACGGATAAAATTCCATAAAGGAAAGCTATCCGTTTTTTATGTGTTTGCCATGTGAAACGAAGATTTCGCGATTGGTTTATTTGTTTTATTCGCCTTGAAAAAAATGAAAAAAACAGCAGTCATATGAAATCGTTTGCTTTTTTTTGATATACTATGCATATAAAGAAGCACTCTTTTATAATTATCAAAAAGGAGGAAAAAAAGATGAAAAAGATGGCAAAATGTTTTTTGGTAAGTATTTTCATAAGTAGTTTTACAATGGTTGTTTATGCAAAAATAACAACATTATTCTGACATTCTAGTGGCACTTATGTGACAACTACGCACGCAGATAATTATTGGGCGGACCAATATACTGGAGTAGCATCGGTGAGGGGAAGGGATAGACGTTATGATCCAAAGTTTGGAATGTATAGCTTTGCTTGGACGAGGATTACTTATAATGTGCAAGGGAGTTATACCAGCGTAACAGCATATTCAAGGGGAAATTATGATAGAATAAAAAGAGTTAAAAGAGTAACGGTTAGAGACAGATGGAACTTTGAACCTAAGACAAAAGCGTACTATAATTTTAGTCTGAGATGGGTTTCTAGTGTAGGACCTTATTTACCAGCTTCAGCTCCTCAAAAAAAATAGTAAAATTATACTTTTATTTCCATTATCATGGAATCACTTTCAGAGTATAAAAGCGAAGAAAATGCCCTGATTTTTGCATCACACGATAAAACACTTGCTTCGTTTTGTGATAAGCGGATTACATTAAGTGACACAATTGGAGTTGATGATCTTGCAAAAAATGAAACTAGTAGTACATAAAATTATGCGCTAGTATACCAAAAAGCTTCGTACACATAGGTGCGAAGTTTTTTTGCTTATACAATTGGGTAGCGGATAAAAGACTGTGTATATGAATATACAAATATCACAAATCATAAAATTATTTGATTTAAGATATTTTTTATATTGATAGAACACTTTAAATAGAATAGTTTTATACGAGAGAATTAAAAAAACAGGATACCAAAAGATTAATTATTGAAGTGCGTTTTTGTATTTGGTATAATAAAAAAAGATTTGGGTGGTGATAAATATGGGACGTGCATTTGAAGTGCGTAAAGCAAGTATGGCGAAAACAGCTGCTGCAAAAGCAAAAGTGTATTCACGTTATGGAAAAGAAATTTATGTTGCGGCAAAAAGTGGGGAACCAGACCCTGAAATGAATACCAATTTGAAAAAATGTATTGAGCGAGCAAAGGCAAATCAGGTGCCAGCGGATGTGATTAAGAGAGCCATTGAAAAAGCAAAAGGTGGTTCTGATGAAAATTATACGAGTGCTACTTATGAAGGATTTGGGCAAGGTGGTGAAGCGACGATTATCATTGAGTGCTTAAGTGATAACTCTAATCGGACCATTGCGGATTTGCGTGGTGCTTTTAATAAAGCACATGCGAAATTAGCAAGTAGCGGGGCAGTATCATTTAATTATGAGAGTGTTGGTCAATTGGTGATTGCGTATAGTGATGAAGACACTATGCTTGAAACTTTATTGATGGCAGATATTGATGTGAAAGAGATTGAAGTGGAAGATGAACATATGTCGATAACGGTAGCACCACAAGATTTGAACAATGCCAAAGAAGAAATTGAAAAGTTGATTGAGAATGTTGAGTTTGATGTTTTGGAATTGACCATGTTAGCAAACGAGCACGTTCACCTTGATGGCGATGATAAAGTTGCCTTTGAACGCTTGTTGGCGTTATTGGATGATGTTGAAGACATGCAAAATGTATACCATAATGTAGAAGGGTTATAAGAAGATAGAGCCTTCTTGTCATAAAAAATAATGTTTTATTGTAAACAAGCAACATCACTTGATGTGCAGATGATTGAAAACATTTTGCTTCAAAAAGTAAGGGAATTAAAAGCAAAAGGAATTGTTCAGTGGGAAAATAGTGAAGTTTTATGGCGGACGCTAGCAAAGGACTATTTTCCTGAAAATTTTTATTTTGTCTATAATCAACAAGAGCTTATTGGACTGTTTTGTGTAGTTGATTTTGACCCACACTATTGGCCAAATGACACAGCGCATCGTGCGCTTTATATACATAAGGTAGTGGTTCTTGATAAAGCTTGTGGGACGGGTGCATCTAGCTTTATTCTCGATGAATTTAAGCGTTTGGGTAAAATTGCAAAGATGCGCAGTGTAAAGTTGGATGTTCGTGCTCATAAAAACAAATTGCGAGCGTATTATGAGCGCAATGGGTTTGTCTTGGTGAGAATTGAAGATCTTGACTTTGGTTATGATACGGCATTATATGAGTTTGTGTTATCATAAAAAACAAAAAAGATATTTTACATATCTTTTTTGTTTTTTATGTAAATTGGCGCACAGCGTTCCCTTTTGATAATACTATTATCACTATAAAGTGCGTACAGCTGTGCAGATTTTAATGCTAGTTTACGATCATATGCAGGTATTTGTGCGAATTTTGAGGCAATCGTAATATCGTTTTTAAGTAAAGCCAAATGGTGCTTTCCAATATCATTGAAGGCTAGAATTCGTAGATAGTTGATGGGCTTTGTATTGTCTACTTCACTTTTTTTTGTTTGCATTAAAAGATGTAAGATGGTTCTTCTAATCTTTGATGATGTATATTTTTTAGAAGTACAACGTTTCACAAAATCATGATAAGAGTTGACATGGATTATTTGTTTTTTGAAGTGGTGTTCAATCCCTTCATCTACCATGAAAAAAGAAGATAGGGTTGAGGAAGGGGTCATAAGTAAAAAGGTTTTTAAATACGGAAAATACACCTCCATGGAGCTTGTCTGCAAATTTTTCATCGGTGTCGTATGCTGGATGTCTTTTTTTTGATGCAAAGCTTCACGAATCGCAGAAGCACTAGCGATGTCGTGTTGGATATCCATTCCATGATAAGCATTGGTGCGCAAGATAGTGTGTGCTTGCATACAACCTTTATATTGCAGATAGTTAATTGCTAAAATATCATTGGATTGCAGGTGTTTGTGGGTGTTGGCATAGGCTTTTGCATTGGATATGGTTTTATCAGAAGGTGTAAAACTTCGTTTGGCTAGTTGTTGTAAGCTGTGGATATCATTGGTTTCACTACCAAAAACAAAATCTTGTACTCGGGCGAGCTGCAGGATTTCCATAGCCGCTTTCGCAAAGTAGGTCGCACTTTGTGTGGCGTAGATAAAGGGCAGTTCAACAACCAAATCAACACCATGCAAAACAGCGATGTTTGCCCGTTCCCATTTGTCACAAATGGAAGCCTCGCCACGTTGTACAAAGTTACCACTCATAACACAAACAAGCACATCGGGCTGCAACAATTCTTTTACCTTTTGAATGTGATAGATATGTCCATTATGAAATGGATTGTACTCACACACAATGCCAACGATACGTTTTTTTTTCATGTGCATATTATACGTTATTTTTGTGTAAATAAGAATAAGAATATGATAAAATAAACACAGTGAGGTTTTAAAAATGAAAAAAACAAGTTTGGTAGTGTTAGCTGCAGGTATGGGTAGCCGATATGGTGGCTTAAAACAAATTGATGAAGTTGGACCTAATGGCGAGATTATTTTAGAGCTAAGCATTTTTGATGCAGTTCGTGCGGGTTTTGATAAGGTCGTCTTTATTATCAAAGAAGAAATTGAAGATGCATTCAAACAAGCGATTGGGAATCGTGTAAGTGAACATGTAGAAGTTGCATATGTTTATCAAGATTTACATGCTTTACCAGATGGATTTAAACCAGCGGAAGGTCGCGTGAAACCGTGGGGAACAGGGCATGCCTTATTATGTTGTAAAGGACAGGTTGATACACCTTTTGCAATTATTAACGCAGATGATTATTATGGTAGAGATGCATTTTTGAAGATGCACGAATTCTTAATTGCGGATTATGAGGAACATCAATATGCAATGGTGGGGTATCGCTTGGAAAATACGGTAAGTGAATTTGGTAGTGTTTCGCGTGGTGTTTGTGAAGTGAAAAATGGAAAGTTAACCAATGTGGATGAAATTTTGCGAATTGAAAAGCAAAAAGATAATATTGCTTATACCTTGGATTATGGAGAAACATGGATTGCTTTAGACAATGATCGTTTGGTTTCAATGAATATGTGGGGATTTCAACCAAACTTTATCGATATGATGGAAGAAGATTTTATAAAGTTTTTACAAACGGAAACAAGAGACAATCCCATGAATTCGGAATTCTATATTCCCAAAGAAGTAGATAAAATGTTGAAAGCTAAAAAAATTGAGGTGTGTATGTTGTCTAGTGAAGATAAGTGGTATGGCATTACATATCAAGAAGATAAACCGATTGTGAAAGCAGGGATTGAAAAATTGATTCAAGAAGGTAAATATCCTGTTCCCTTATGGTCGAAATAAAAGGTTGAAACAAATATTTATCGTCAATATTTATTGACTTTGAGATATAGTTTCAATATAATAGATAGGCAGGCGATGAGAAGATGATTATGAAATGGTCGAAAAAAGAAATACTAAATACCCAGGATGATATCATTACATTTGATGAAATTGTGAGTTTTGAACAAGCAGTATTTTTAAAAAATCACCATGTTCGGGATGTCCAAGATATTCATATATCTGGTACATTGTGCTATAATCTTCAAAGTGATTTTGCAACATGTGATTTTGAAATCCAAGGAACTATGATACTTCCTTGTGCGATTACAAATGAGGATGTCACATATCCTTTTTCGACAAAGGGAAGTGAAACCTTTGCATTTCATAAAGTTGAAGATCATGATGCAATCATTGAAGCAAAAGGTGATGTGATCGAACTCATGCCTATTATTTTCCAGAATATTATGATGGAAGTTCCACTAAAAGTTGTCAAGGAAGACATCAAAGAATATCCAAAAGGTGATGGTTGGGAAGTAGTAAAAGAGAGTGATTATGAAAACCAAAAGAAACAGGAAGTGGATCCTCGTTTCGCAAAATTAAACGAGTTTAAAATCAAAGAGGATTAGAGGAGGTAATTATGGCAGTTCAACAAAGACGTGGTTCAAAGCATAGAAAAGCGAAAAGAAGAACACACTATAAACTAGCAGCGCCGGCGCTTACAAAGTGTCCTACCTGTGGAGAAGTTGTAAGACCACATAGAATGTGTAGTGAATGTGGAAACTACAATGGCAAACAAATAACAAATGTTCAATAATTTAAAAAGTCGTCTACATTACGACTTTTTTTGTTTTTGTTAACCAATGTTTTACGCGCTAGTACATACGCTACAATATTTGTTCTATGGAAAAGTATATAAATGTGGTAAGATATAGATATAGCGTATAGGGATTACATATATCCTATGTTTTTATGTAAGGAGATGAATATGTTTCAAAAGGGTGATATTGTACTGTATCGACTCAATATATCAAGTATTTTCGATATAGAAAGGGTTGATGGAAAAAAATATTATGTTCTACATTCTTTAGAAGTTGATAATTGTACTTATAAAGTGCCAATTGAAAATGCATTTCATAGCATTGTTGATTTTCCTAGTATAAAGCGTATGGAGGCGTTATTTACTGGTTTGAAAGATGTGGAGATTGTTTGTATAAAACGAACAATGGTAGACAAATGTTGCAAACCTATTATTCATTCAATTGATTTACCAGCATGGTTGGGATTATTGAAATCACTTTATTATGATAAATGTGGTGCGCAAAAAGCGGGAAAAAAATTCCCAGAGAAATCCAAATATTATTATGATTTCATTTTGCATCGTTTTGCGGCTATCTATTCTCATATGAAAGCGATTCATGTCGATGATTCAGCACACTATGTAGAGAATGTTTTGAAAATGTCATGCGATAATTTGTGAAATATTGAAATTAAGAAGAAACTCTCATATGTCTTTGTGCTATAATAAGAAGACATTAATAGGAGTTTTTTTTTATGCAGGTTAGATTGATTATATGCTTAGTACGAAGTCTTCGTTTCTTTTTGCAGTTGCTTGGAAGAGGCGGTTCTTTACCAGGGAATATTGCTTTAAAAATGGATCGTAATATTTTGAAAAAATTGATGTATGATGCGACGATAATTTTGGTGAGTGGTACGAATGGGAAAACATCTACAGCGAATATGATGTATGAAGTGATGAAAACAAAGTATCAGCGAGTTTTATGCAATCAGCGAGGTGATAACCTACTAGAGGGAATAGCTACACTCATCCTATCAAACACAAGTATGAAATTGCATGTACAAGCAGATTGTATCGTTATGGAAGTCGATGAATTAAATGTTGAGCGTGTTATGCAGCAGATTCCTGTAAATCATGTTGTGATCAATAATTTTTTTCGTGATCAATTGGATCGTGCTGGTGAAATGGAACGGGTTGTTTCACGAGTTGAAAGTAGTTTGAAAGGGTATACTGCTCATCTGTATTTGAATGCAAATGACCCAAGCGTCGTGCGACTTGCTTTAGTTAATGACAAAGCGCAGGTTCATTATTTCAGTGTAGCGAAAACCAAAGAAAGCACAAAGCAAAGTAGGGAAGCTAGTGAAGGGCGATTTTGTCCGCAATGTCATCACGAGCTTGTTTATGATTATTACCATTATTCGCATATTGGAAAGTTTCATTGCCCTGCGTGTGCGTTTGGCCATAATGAAATGTATATACAGGCCACAAATGTCAACATTAGTGAACATTGCTTTGAGGTACAAGGATTTCGTTTTTCACTTATTCAAGATGCGTTATATGCAGTATATAACAGTATTGCCGTTTTGAGTGTTGCCCAAAACTTACATATTCAAAACACAAGTGTTAATGAAGTATTTAATCGCTTTGAACTCAACGATGGAAGAATGGAAATTTTTGATATTGGAAGAGCATGTTTATTGAATCTTATAAAAAATCCAACGGGCGCAAATGAAGTGATGAAGTACATTATGCGTGATCAAGGCGATAAGGATATTGTGATTGTGCTAAATGATAATATTCAAGATGGAAGAGATGTTTCATGGATATGGGATGCACATTTTGAATTGCTTTTAGATAATAATACGAAAAATATTATTTGTGTAGGAACCAGGGCTTATGACATGGCATTGCGCATAAAGTATGGTGATTATCAAGGAAACATTGAGGTTATAGAAGATATGGATAAGGCCATTAAGCAGTTAAAACTATACGCTCATCATGCTTATGTAATGGCGACGTATACAGCACTTCAAACCATGCGTACGGTATTGAGGAGGAATGCATGATGAAATTACGAATTTTATGGATGTATCATAATATTATGGATTTATATGGTGATCATGGAAATATACAGGTGTTAAAAAGGCGTTGTCAAAAGCGTCATATTGAAGTCATCGTGGATACCTGTGCAATTGGCGAAACAAAGTCAATGAAAAAATATGATTTATTATTTATTGGTGGTGGTGCGGATCATGAACAGCGCTTATTACATAAAGATTTATTGCAGCGCAAAACAGATATTTTACAAGCTAATCAAGAAGGGATGTTTATTCTTTTGGTGTGTGGAGGATTTCAATTTTTTGGACAATACTATATTGATGCAACAGGAAAAAAAATGGAAGGACTTAAATTTTTTGATTATTACACGCAAAACAATCAAGAGGTTGGGCGCTGTATTGGAAATATTGTTATTGAAGCAAATCTGGATGGTGAAATCATGGAGGTAGTCGGTTTTGAAAATCACGGCGGCCAGACAAAAAATGTGAAAACACCATTTGGAAAGGTCATAAAAGGACATGGGAATATTTTCCAAGGGGAATACGAAGGTTTTTATAACGGAAAAGTATTGGCTACTTATATTCATGGGCCTTTGCTTCCTAAAAACCCGAAAGTTGCAGATTTTGTGATTCGAAAAGCGCTCGTTCGAAATTATGGGAATGTAGAGCTAATCGCATTGGATGATACATTAGAGTATCAGGCACAGAAAATCATGATCCAAAGGACTTGTTCGTGATGTTTTTAAAAAGTTTTATTTCACATTGCATCTGCTTTTCTAATTTATGAAGTGTGTATGTATTAGCGAGTCATCTTTTATTTAAAAGGTATGACATTGATTCCTTTTTACGTGCATTATATTTTCAATCACTCACCAAAAATTGTATGATGAATAGCATGAAAGCGCTTGTTTTTTTCTATGCTAGAGTGTAAGTGGATATATATCTATGTATGTTGTAAAGGAAAGGAGTGGAGATGATGAAAAAGTTGATAGTGTCATGCTTATTGTTTGCGGGTGTCGTATCCATTGGTTTTGCGAATGCATCGAAAGTAGAAGCCGCACAGACAACGGTGAAATACGGTGCATCATGGAGTTATGGTAGCTATCTTGTTTGGAACGGAAAAGTCGGATATTCTAATGTCGCTAGTTCACACAGATGGCATGCAAGCACTGTGATCATGAATGGTATATCGGATTATTCTGGTGCCACAAGACCCTATAAAGATGCACGAGCGAAAAGACGTTCGGGTTATTGGGAAACTGTATACTGTTACTACAGCATCTGGTAACATGCGCTAGATAAAAGGGTGTTTAGTTTTCTTTCTATAAACATCCTTTTATGATTAGGAAAGGATACGGATTATGAAGAAAATTTTACGATTGAATGTCATGGTCATTGTTGTTTTAACGACATTTTTAACCTATATAAGTTATAAAACAGCAGATTCTACTGCATGGAGAACTTGGGGTAGTAACCAAAATGCTAAGACAATACATGTGAGAAATACAAATTTATCCAATGCGCAGTTGTATACAATTCTAACAGGTGCAGCTAAAGAGAATAAAGTTAATATCGTGAAATCTAATATAGATTTTGATGAAAAGGATATGCTTATTATCAAGTCGGTTTTTATCGGAAAAGATGAAGCGTTATATAATCCCTCTGCACTGCTGAAGGGGGATGCTATAACGATAGAAAATACCGAAAGGAATATGTGTATAGCTACGCAAAATCAAAAATGTGAAGGACAACTTTTCGATTTTTTAAATGATGATAATATTGAAATATGGACATTAAAAAAGTTATATGCGTCAGGGAAAACATTAGAGGGTGATTACAGCATTAGAGCTATGGATGTGAATGCTATAGATGCTTATATACAACAGCTATCTCAAAATCTTAATATATCGGAAAAAGAGCTATTGGCACAGAAAAATTTCACGATTCATGTGGAGGTGCCTTTAGAAAAAATTTCTATGATTGTATTATTGATGAGTTATCTAACCTTTGCGGTGTTATGTATTTTTTATGCATTTAACAATTCGAAAAAAATAGGTGTCATGAAATTGCACGGATATCATAATGCGGCTATTTGGAAGGAATTGATCGCTTCTATAATCATAGATTTAATCTTAATGGCCTCTGTTACTTTCTTTATTCTTTGCTTGGCACTTAGTAATTTAAATCGTGATTTTATCTTTTCTCTTGTTAAAATGATGATCCTATCACTTTTTATTTTATTAATAGCATCAGGAAGTATTTATTTTATTATCAAGAAAAATAAAATTGGTGATTTAATCAAAAGTAAAACGACGAATAAACCGTTACTATTGATAAACTATTCAGTGAAGTTCATAATTGAGGTTTTGTTATTATCATTAATTGTTATTTTTTCATTTTCAGTAAAGGATATTGAGTATAATAATAGATTAATCAAAACATGGGATAAAAATGGGGATTGGGCAGTTCTTCAACAAATTCTTATGGGTGATGACTATGCTTCTTTTATTGAAGGAGATACAAAGCTAGATGAGGATTTTGCGCAGTTGTATGATTATCTTGATAATGAAAAAGGGATCTACACGCTTTTTGAAACCATAAAACCACATCCCTTATTTAAAACGGAATATAATGCTGAAACGAAAACGTACGGATATGTGTCTTATTTTAACCCGAAACTTGTGCCAAAGAATTTAGAGTTTGATAACTTCCAAGTGAATTGCAATTATTTTGCATATTTTCCGTTGTATGATCTTGATGGTGAAAAAATTATGATTGATAATCAGACAAGCGATCGTTTAATTTTAATTCCAGAGTCGAAAATGGAAGATGCAGCTATGTTTAAACACGTTTATGAAGCTTATACAATTAATAAAATGGAATCATATGAGCGAAAAAAAGGTGAGGGCAATACACAGATAGCGCAAGTGCATGTAAAAACAATGATTTATCAAGATAATGTTGAAGGATACTTCACATTTACATCTGACAAGAATGGCAAAGATGTAAATGTGCAAGCGCCAGTGTTTGATGTTTTAACAACAAATAATGCAACATTATTAGAAAAATCTTCCATAAGGCAAACTGGATTGCATTCTTTGATGAAGGTAAACGTAAAGAATCGATCTTCCGAAGCGTTTAATAAAGAAATGGCTTTAGTATTAAAACGGCTTAATTTAGCAGATAATGAGGTTAAATTTATCAAAATCCGTGAAATATTTGCTTTAGAAATAATGGATATAAGGGAAAAATCGCTGCAAGTCATGGGATCATTGATGCTTGTTTTAATTGCTGAAATTTTCTTAAATGCCAACTTAACAAAATTGTTGATTGATAGAAATAGGAAAAAATATGCTATTGAAAAATTAAATGGTTTAAAGTTATTTGATCAATATAAAAAACTTATCTTCGGTCATATTGTTTTCCATAGTATAGTTTCTGGACTTGTGATATTTACAGTACCTAAAATAGTTCATATGGGGCTAACATCATTAACCATTATGATGGTTTTGGCTTTTGTTGCGTTGGATATGGTATTGACGGTTTTATTATTACAAATCTTGAACAGGAAAAATTTAATACGCATCGTGAAGGGAGATTAATATGAGTGTTCTAAAATTAGCGGGAATAACGAAAAGGTTTGGTAAAAAAACTGTTTTGAACAATTTTTCCATGGAATTAGAAAAAGGTGAAATTTTGGCAATTACAGGTGCCTCAGGTAAAGGGAAAACGACATTATTGAATATTATTGGCTTGTTGGAAAAAGCAGATGCAGGTGAACTTACAATTTTAAGGTATAAAAAGCTTCATCCAAATGCTAAGCAAGCGCAAAAAGTAATTCGCGAACAAATTGGATATTTATTTCAAAATTATGCACTTATTGACAATGAAACGGTTGAGGATAATTTAAAAATAGGGTTATATTATGTTCCAAATAAAAAAACACATAAGAAAAAAATGGCAAAAGTTTTAGAGGATGTTGGTTTGGCTGGATATGAGAAGCGAAAAATTTTTGAATTATCAGGTGGTGAACAACAGCGTGTTGCTATAGCAAGGGTGATGCTAAAGCCTTCATCTATTATTTTAGCGGATGAACCGACGGGATCATTAGATGCTGAAAATAGGGAATTGGTAATGAAATTATTATTTGATTTAAGAGATAGTGGAAAATCTATTCTTATTGTTACGCACGATAGTTATATAATAAAGCAGTGTGATCGATTTTTAAGGCTATAAGTACTTGCTCAATGTAAAAGCAAATGAAACAATTTACGTAAATGGAAGCGAAAGATATTTTATTATTGGGAATTACAGAAAAGCATATATATACTTACTTTTCGTAGAGATTAAATCTTTAATGACAAATGATAAAATGCAGAGATAACTGAAGCTTTATTATGTTACTTTTTTAGATTAACATAATGGTTTGTGCGCTTATAACTGCAGACAGTATTCTTTACGAATCAAGCTGCTAAAAAAATTTCAAGAATGATTGAAATATATATAAAGACATGCTATAATTTACATATAAGTCAAACAGAGTGGGTGAAAACCCACTCTTCGTTATGATGGGGAGGAATTATGGGTTCAATTGATAAATTAAAAGAACTTATTTTACCCCTTACACAGAAGGCTAATGTAGAATTATACGATGTGGAATGGGTACAAGAAGGAAACATGAAAATTTTACAAGTTTCGATTGTTCATACGGATGGAAAAATGGATGTTGATACATGTGCTGAGGTATCGAATAAGATATCGGATATGCTCGATGAGAAGGATTTTCTTGATTTTGAATACTACTTGGAAGTTTGTAGTCCAGGTGCTGAGCGAGAGTTGCGAAATGATGAAGAGATACGCCAAGCGATTGACCGTTATGTGTATCTTAAATTTAAAGATCCAACAGCAGGCATGCATGAGGTGAGTGGCTTTTTAAAAACAGTAATGCAAGATAGCGTATGCATAGAATATATGGCGAAAAATATTAAAAAGAAAATTGAGGTTGCTAGGGATAATATATCTTATATCCGTTTAGCTGTAAAACTATAGAGAGGATAAAAACATGAAATTAGATACAATTGTAGAAGCAATGCAGGAAATTGAGAAAGATCGTAGTATTTCAAAAGAAATTATCATTGAGGCATTAGAAGAG
Source organism: Breznakia sp. (assembly GCA_047973225.1). Classification (GTDB taxonomy): domain Bacteria; phylum Bacillota_I; class Bacilli_A; order Erysipelotrichales; family Erysipelotrichaceae; genus JBKEBQ01. The sequence goes on from JBKEBQ010000040.1 coordinate 30,403, forward strand.
GCTTTAGCAAAAGCCTTTCGTAAGCATATAGAAATTCCAGACGCTTATGTTCGTGTTGATGTTTCTAGTGATGAAATTAAGGTGTTCCACCAACATTTGATTGTTGGAGAAGTTGAGGATGATGCGCTTGAAATTTCCCTTGAAGATGCTAAGAAGATTCGTGAAGATTATGAAGTAGGAGAATACTTTGAGGAAGAAGTGAGTATTCAAGACTTTGGACGTATTGCCATTATTTTAGCAAAAAATGTTATGAAACAAAAAACACGGGAAGCGCAAAAGCAAGCTGTATATGATCAATATAGTGATAAATTGGAAGAGCTTGTAAGTGGGATTGTTGAAACGGTTGAGGAAAAGTTTTGTTTGGTGAATATTGGTAAAACTTTAGCATTGATGCCCAAAGTTGCACAAATCCCCAATGAAAAGTATTATGAGGGGCAACAAATAAGGGTTGTTATTAGTGATGTGAATAAAGAAACAAAGGGAGCACAAGTATTGGTTTCACGTGCTGATCCGGTACTGGTACGTCGTTTGTTTGAAAAGGAAGTGCCAGAAATTTATCAAGGTATCATTGAAATTAAAGCGATCGCGAGAGAACCGGGAGAGCGCTGTAAGATGGCAGTGTATTCCAACAACGAAAACATTGATCCCATTGGTGCGTGTATTGGTCCTAGAGGAAGTCGTGTGCAAGTCATCATTGATGAGTTAAAAGGTGAAAAAATAGATATCTTTGAGTGGAATGAAGATGTTAGTGAATTGATTAAAAATGCATTGGCACCTGCAGAAGTATTGGCAGTTATTCCAAATGAAACCAAACGTGGTTTGATGGTAATTGTGAATGATGATCAACTATCCCTTGCGATTGGGAAACGAGGAAAAAATGCACGATTGGCAGTAAAACTTACCAATAATACCATCGATATTAAATCTATAAGCGATGCGGAAGCGATGAACATTAATTGGCGTGATATTGCTGATGCAGAAGCACTGCGATTGGCAGAAGAAAAAGAGGAACAACGTAAAAAAGCACAAGCGTCTTTATATAGTGAAGTACAACATCGTGATACAGGCGTTGAAGAGGAGTACGTTGATGAACTCTTAGGTGAACACATCATTGAGGAAGAGTTTATCACGGAGCGTGAGGAAGTAAAGGAAACGCCAGTAAAAAAAGAAAAAGAAGTTGTTGCTAAGCAAAAAAGCAAAGAAGAAGAGGCACTGGAAGAAGCTGCGCGTTTGGTAAAAGAACGTAAAACAAAGGGTATTGATATCGAGAAAAAACGTGCCTATGTTTCAAAATTCGAAGATATAGCGGGTGCAAAAAAAGAAGAAATTCCTGTTGTGAAAAAGAAAAAGCGTCGCTATGATGAGAGCCAAGAGGAAGAAGAAATCATCACTACACCAACGCATAATCCAAACGAGCAAGAGTATGAGTTGAAACCTATTTATACTGAAGAAGAATTGGCGGAAATTGAGGCACAGCGTAAAGCAGAAGAAGCAGCAGAGTGGATCAATGAAGACATCGATTTTGATGAATATGACGAATTCTACGACGAAGAGTAGGTAAAATATGAAAAAAGTTCCGTTGAGAAAATGTATTGCAACCGGCGAACAACTTCCTAAACAAGAATTGATTCGAATTGTGCGAACACCTGAAAAAATGGTGGTTGTAGATGAAAGTGGAAGAATGAACGGCCGTGGCGCATATTTAAAAAGAAGTAGTGATGCAATTGATATTGCACAAAAGAAAAATTCATTACGTCGTGCCCTAAATGTTGAAGTGGATAGTAATGTGTATGACGAATTGAGAAAGCTTGTATAATGCATCATTGGATGGGGAGTGTCGGTTTGGCAATGCGTGCTAGAAAAGTAAGTTTTGGCGATACTTTAATACATGATATTCGCTCAAAAAAAGCAAAACTTGTTTTACTTGCAAGCAATGCAAGCGAAAACACGAAAAAGAAAGTAAAAGATAAAAGTAAGTTTTATCAAATAGAAATGATTGAAGTTGTAGAAAGTGAATTACTAAGCAAGGCAGTCGGTAAAGAAAATATCAAGGCCATTGGTATTTTGGATGAAGGTTTTGCGAACAGGATAAAAAAAACAATGAAAGGATAGGTGAATGTGTATGGCAAGAAGACCAGTAAGAAATAACAAGCGTAATCGTAACAACAGGAATAAAAAGGATTTTTCATCAAATAAGAAAGAGGAAGTAGTTGTTACTGAGATTACATATTCGGGTGTTTTAACGGTAGGTGACTTGGCTAAGTTAATGCACAAACAAGCATCTGAAATTATAAAATTTCTATTTTTATTAGGAAATATGGCGACCATCAACACCACTCTTGATGATGAAAATATTGCATTGGTATGTATGGAATATGGAATTGAACCGCACAAAGAAGTTATTGTTGAAGAGTTTAACTTTGAAGATATGGAAGAAGTGGACGATCCCAAAAATCTTGTATCAAGACCACCTGTTGTTACGATCATGGGGCATGTTGATCATGGGAAAACAACCTTGTTGGACACCATTCGTAAAACCAAGGTAACCGAAGATGAATTTGGTGGTATTACGCAACATATTGGAGCCTATCAGGTAAGTGTAAAAGGTCGTAAGGTTACATTTTTAGATACTCCAGGACATGAGGCATTTACTGCAATGCGTGCACGTGGAGCGAAAGTAACCGATGTTTGTATTATTGTAGTAGCAGCAGATGATGGTGTGATGCCACAGACCAAAGAAGCGATTGATCATGCGAAAGCTGCAAACGTTCCCATCATTGTGGCAGTGAATAAAATGGATAAGGAAGGCGTCAATACAGAGCGTGTTTTCAGCGAGATGAGTGATGCAGGATGTATGCCTGAAGAATGGGGTGGCGAAACGATATTTGTGCCCGTTAGTGCAAAAAATGGAATGGGTATTGAAGAACTTCTAGAAAATGTATTGGTTGTTGCTGAGGTTGCTGATTTGAAAGCCAATCCCAAAAGAAGTGCAACAGGTACGCTAATTGAGGCAAAACTAGATAAAGGCAGAGGGCCGGTAGCGACACTGTTGGTGGAAAATGGAACATTGCATGCGAGTGAGGCTATTGTTGTAGGAACGGCGTTTGGACGTGTTCGTAAGATGGTTGATGACTCTGGTAAAGAAATTAAAGTGGCCGGGCCTTCTACACCGATTGAAATTATTGGCTTGGACAGTGTGCCGATTGCTGGAGATGTTTTTAAGGCCTTTGATGAAGAGAAAAAGGCTCGTCAAATTGCATCTGCTCGAATGGATGTTCGTGTTGAAGAAGAACGGAACACTTCTAGTGCTATGAGTTTGGATGATTTGGCTCGCCAAATCGAAGAAGGGGATGTGCAAAGTATTAACGTTATTGTAAAAGCGGATGTACAGGGTAGTGCAGAGGCAGTGAAAGCATCATTAGAAAAAATTGATGTAGATGGTGTAAATGTGAATGTTATTCGCTCTCAAGCTGGTGCGATTAGTGAATCGGATGTTATGTTGGCGAGTGCTTCTAATGCGGTTGTGTATGGGTTTAATGTACGACCAACAGCAGCGGTAAGAAAAAAAGCCGAAGAAGTCAAAGTAGATATTCGTTTGCATAAGATTATTTATAAGGCACTTGAAGAAATGGAAAGTGCGATGAAGGGAATGTTGGCTCCTGTTTATAAAGAGGTTATCATTGGACAAGCAGAAGTACGCGAAACGTATAAAGTAAGTAAAATTGGGACGATTGCGGGATGTATTGTGAATGATGGTGTCTTGCGAAGAGAATGTGGAGTGCGTTTGATTCGTGATGGTATTGTTGTATATGAAGGGAAATTGGGTTCTTTGAAACGTTTTAAAGACGATGTGAAAGAAGTTGCTAATGGATATGAATGCGGAATTACGATTGAGAACTTTAATGATATTAAAGAAGGAGATGTTGTTGAGGCCTTTGAAGATCAACAAGTACCACTAGCATAATGAGTACCAAAAGCGAAAAAGTAGCGGGTTTAATTCAGCGAAACATTACAGAGATTATTTCTTTAGAGCTGAAAAACCCAAATATTGGGTTTATCACCATTGTTGATTGTATTGTTACAAACGATTTATCGATTGCAAAAGTATATGTTTCTTTTCTAGGACAAACGAATCGTAAAACAGCAGGAATGCAAGCACTGCGTCAATCCAAAGGTTTTATTCGTAGTGAACTTAGCAAAAAGTTATCAATGCGCAAAGTTCCAGAACTTCATTTCATTTTAGATAATACTTTAGAAAAAGGAAATAAAATCGAAAAAATCATTTCTGATATACATAAGAAAAACGAATAAATGGAGGATGGTACCATGTTTTTGTTAGATTATATATTTGGTTTCATTTTACAAAGCACACTGATTGCAATTGTAGTATCTACAATTGCTTTTGCTGTTTATGTTTTCTACAAAAAGCAAAAGAGTGAAACATATGAGAAGCGGTTTATTGTCTTCTGTTTTGTGTTTTACATGACAACGCTTCTCTATTTAACGGTGTATCGAGAAGGATTATTCACCAACACGAGCAGAACCCTTAATTTATATCCTTTTGTTACTTTGATTTCCAGTTTCCAATTATTGTATGCGCAAGATGCACTGGCAGCTATAGGTTATGTTATATATAACGTAATCGGGAATATCTTATGGTTTATGCCTCTTGGATATTTTCTGTGTATATTTCATAAAAACATTAAAATATATTATGTATTTTGGGGATCTTTACTTTTTTCATTAACAATCGAAGTCGTTCAATATTTATGTTATGTTGGAATTAGTGATATTGACGATGTTATTTTTAATACCTTAGGCGGTTTGACCGGCTATGTAGTGTATATTTTAGTAAAGAGAGGAAATCGTCATGAGTATAAAAAAACAAGTGCTTAAATTTTGGAAGATCTTTTTACAGGAACGAAGCAATTTAGAACATGCTTTGAGGCATCATTGTGAAACTGAACAAAAGGAAATATCAAAAATTTTAAATGTATATTTGGAAGAGTTATGCAATTGTCAACTCATGTTTGAAGTTGGCTTACAGCACTATGAAATGATTTTTTTAAGTGGGCAAGATAAAAATGCGCAAATCATATGCGCGTTATTAAAAAAAATGATGCCAAAAGGAATAGAAGGTACATGGCTTGTGCACGCTAGCCTACCTCCTTTAAGTGAGAAGGCGTTGCATACGATTTTGCGTCTAGAAGATAAAGAATATACGCCGGATAATTTTATTGTATATTACGATATAGACGAACAAAACAAATGTTTGAATCTAGAAGTTTACTGTAAGGCGTATGATGTGTTGGAGAAAAACAAAGCGAATGAAGTTACAATGTATTTATTATCCTTATTTTTAGGCGATATAGCACTAGAGGCATATGTGAATCAAATCGATTTAATCGATCATCAAAAAACGGGAGATAGTGCTCTTTTAACACAGTTATATGAAGTTCTGCAAGATATTATTGCTGAATATCAATGGGTGGATTATCAAGATGCAACGATGATTTATCGTATTTTTAAAATACAAGAAAACACAAATCAAGAAGCAGTGCGTAAAGATATTAAAATAATGAGTAGCGTCCATCCAGTTTTGATGAGTGAACTGTTGGAAGATGTGTTTCATAGTTATCATGAATTTTTTGATTTTGGTGGTGAATTCGGATATATCTATTATGAAAATCCATATAGGGATGAGAAGGATGCGCTCTTGCGCCAAAAGTTAGAGAAAGTGATCAATAATATGTTATATAAACATGGAATTGCCCGAAGTATCGGTGGAGCAATGGGTTCAAAATATACATATATTGACATTGCAGTCTTTGATAAAGAGGAGTTTTTAAAAGCTTTTCATAAGATGAATACGCATATCTCCTTATCACTAGCCTATACTTCTTTTTCATAAAGGGGTAAACTAAAAAAGTCGATATTTCAGAGCTTTAATTTAGGATTACTCCTGTAAAAAATACACTTGTTTTTAAAGGAAAGAAGAAAAAATGATGTCACAGATCTTAAATAGTGGGATGAGTTTTTATAAAAAATCACATTAAAAAGATTATACAAAATTTTGTGTAAAATAATCTCCAATGCCAGCATATGAAAATATCAAAGAGGTTGTATTATGATGGGATCTCTATCTCATCAATAGTTAAAGCGCATGCATAGCCACATGATATGCTCAAGTAACCACATATCGGCATCTAAGAAAATAAAGGATGAGGTTTTCTGCTAAGAGTTAAAGATAGGTGTACGCAACTTATAAAGGGTAACACAGTGCTATTTTATTGGAAATATATGTGTTTTCTTATAGTCATATTGCCTATATTCTAAAACAATCACTATATATGTGCGTTTTTTAAAAATCGATGTCCTTTGCTTTTGTAGTGCGAGAATAATTGATAAACAAGCACAATAATGATACTATTAACGTATTACATTGAGAGGTATTATGATAAAAAAATTGCAACCAAAAGAATATCGCAAAGATTTTCAACATATTGACATAAATCACTTAAAAACAAAAGGCATCAAATTGATTATATGCGACTTGGATAATACACTAGTTGCGCATGATGAGCCTTTACCAAACGAGCAGGTGAGGTTATTTATAGAAAAAGTAAAAAGATCTGGTCTACAAATTTGTGTGATTAGTAATAACCAAAAAGGTCGAGTTAAAACCTTTGTTAAAGATTTAGATATCTATGCTTATGCATTTGCGAAAAAACCATTATCTTGGACCTATCGAAAAGTAAAAAAAGACTATGCTTTACAAGGGTGTGAAATCGCTGCTGTTGGTGATCAGATATTAACTGATGTATGGGGTGGAAATCGTCAAGGAATGTACACGATTTTGACACATCCATTAGCTCAAAAAGATCTAAAGAGCACCAAAGTGAACCGTTTAATTGAACAATTTCTCTTTAAACGATTAGACGCAAAGGGCGTATTAAAAAAAGGAGTATTTGATGAGTAAACAATGTTTGGGTTGTGGTGCAATTTTGCAATTTGAAAATAGCGAAAGTTTAGGATATTCGCCAAAACAGGATGCGCAATATTGTCAACGTTGTTTTCGTTTGACCCATTATAATGATGTTACGATATCCATGCAAAAAGACATCCAAAATGATACACTTTTACGCCGTGTAAATGAACTAGATGCGCTTGTTGTTTGGGTTGTTGACATGATAGATTTTTCATCAAGTATGTTACAAAGTCTACACCGACATTTGCAAGGGAAAGATATTTTATTGGTTTGTACAAAGAGTGACTTATTGCCAAGAGATACAAATTCTAATAAAATTGCACGTTTTATACAAAAACAATTGCAGCAACAAGCGTTACATGTATGTGGCATTGTGGTAAGTGGTAATTGGCATAAACAAGATGAGACATCGATTGAACAGGTGAAAGATGCGATAGAAACTTTTCGACACCAACGGGATGTTGTGTTGTTGGGACAAGCAAATGCAGGCAAAAGTAGTGTATTAAATGCATTGTTGCGGACAAGGGCGTTAACGACTTCGTATCAACCAGGAACAACACTTGATTTGCATCCGATAACGTTTGAACAATACACCTTATATGACACGCCAGGGCTTGTGAATTATGGATCTTGCTTGACCTATGCAGATCAAAAAACATTGCAAGAAATTGTATTGCATAAGCAACTCAATCCCAAAAAGTTTCAATTAACACAATCGCAAAGTCTTGCGATTGGGGGGCTTGTGCGCTTGGATTTGGAAGCTTGTGAAGATGTTCGTGTTATCTGTTATGTGTCTAAACGATTAAAGATTCATCGCGGAAAACAAAGGCAAGCAGATATGTTATGGACTACCCATTTTCATCAAAATATGTTATGTCCAGTGATCACGACTTCATTTGCGCAAATGAAACGGTGGGATGTTGTTAAAAAAGGTGAAGCGTTTGATATTGTGATTTCAGGTTTGGGGTGGATATGTATTCATGGAAAGTTCAAATCTGCTTGTGTATATGTAGCAAAAGAAATAGATGTGCAATGTAGAGAGGCGATGATATAAAATGTTGAGTGGAAAACAAAGACGGTATTTGCGAAGTTTGGCGGTTTCTTTAAAACCTGTTGTTCGCATTGGTAAAGAAGGCTTAAATGCAAATGTAATTGCATCTTGTATGACAAGTTTAGAGGCACATGAACTGGTAAAAGTTAGTGTTTTAAAAAATTGTGAAGATCCTTTTAAAGCAATTGCTTTTGATTTGGCAGCAACAACGAACAGTGAGATTGTACAAATGATTGGAAAGGTAGTTGTCCTTTATAAACAAAGTAAAAAGAAAGTCATTTCACTATGAAGAAAATAGCGCTTTTAGGGGGGAGTTTTGATCCTGTTCATGATGGACATGTAGAAATCGCAAAAGCGGCAAGAAAACAACTTTCTGTAGATGAGGTGTGGTTTGTCTTAAGCGCAATAACCCCTCTAAAAAAACGCCAGTTGAGCGCCTATCATCATCGTTATCAAATGTTAAAAAGAGCATTACATAAATATAAGAAATTTAAAATATGTACGATTGAAAAAGGGAGTACGGAAGCTAATTATACAGTGGATACAATACGAAAACTAAAAAGGAAGCATCCTAAAAATAAGTTTTATTTTTTGTTTGGCGCAGATCAGGTAGCGCATTTGCATGAATGGAAAGATATCGATATACTCTCTAAACAGATTACATTATGTGTTGTAAAAAGAAATACGTATCAATTGACGAGTTCTTACAAATTACGGCCAATTGAAATGAAAGAAGTGAACATTAGTAGTAGTGAGATACGCTCTGGGGCATTAGCGCATTTGCATCCAAAGGTGAAGCAATATATGATGGAGCATATGTTATACCCTGAAATGTTGCGAAAGTGGATGAGTGAAAAGCGCTATGAACACAGTGTGCGGGTGGCAAAGTTTGCCCAAGAAATCGCTAGAAATCAGCACCTAGACCCCTATATTGCCTATATGGGTGGGTTTTATCATGATATACATAAGGAAGATAAGATGCTTTCAAGATTACAAAGTGTATGTGTATTAAAGCAATTAAAGCCAGCATTATTGCACCAACCAGAAACACTTTGGCATGGATATATAGGACGTTTTGTTTGTAGTCATTATTTTTTGATGCAGCATAAAAAAGTGTTAAAAGCAATTGAACACCATGTGCTAGCAGAAAGTTTTGGCGTGTATGAACAGTTATTGTTTGTTGCAGATAAACTTGAAATTGGCAGAAGCCACACTAAACAAGAACAGCGCCTACTGGCAAATAAGGATATACGCCGTTCTTTTAAGGAAGTAAAACAACAACAAATGTTATTTTATGAGAAGGAGTAATATGGAAGAAAAATTAAAAATTATAGTGGATGCAATTCAAAGCACAAACGGGTATGATATCATAATATATGATTTTACAAGTATCAACCCCTTCATCGACCGCGTGGTTTTATGCGATGGAGATAATCAACGACAAGTGTATGCTTTAGCAAATAATATTCGAGATGCTTTAAAAACAAGAGGCTATGATGTAAAACATTTTGAAGGCAATAAAGAATCCAAATGGATTTTATTGGATGTTGATGACATCATTGTACATGTTTTTTTAGATGAGGAACGCCATTTTTATGCACTAGAAAAATTGTATGCAGATCTAGCAAGATTGGAACAACACTATGATTTATGATCAACTTTCATCCATGTATGATGCTTTGGTGAAAGACGATGAAGCAACACAGGCATACGTTGATTTTGTTGAGCGCTATCGCATTGGATCTAGTTTTTTGGAGTTGGCATGTGGCAGTGGGGAGTTGAGCATTGCCTTGGCAAAATTGGGTTATGTAGTGGATGCCAGTGATATTAGTGAAGCGATGTTACACCAAGCCGCACAAAAACAAGGGAGTGAGCTACTTAACTTTTTTACACTAGACATGCGTAATGTTCCTAGCGACAAAGCATATGATCATATGCTTTGTTTTTGTGATAGTATGAATTATTTAGAGCCTGAAGAATTGCTGCTGATGTTTCAATCTGTCTATCACGCCCTACATGAAAAAGGTGTCTTCATGTTTGATATGCACAGCAGAGATCGTCTTGATGAATTTAGCGAAGAGTTTTATGAAGCGGGCGTCATTGAGAATCAAGAATACACATGGAGTATCTATAGTGATGAGAATCGATTGTATCATAATTTTGTGTTTTATGATGCGTACGCAAATGCGACCTATGAGCAACATATGCAATATGTGTTTGCACATGAAGCCATCCAAAAGTTATTACAGGAAGTCGGGTTTGAAGTGGAAGTATATACAGATTTTACAAAACAAGGGATTCATCCAGGTGAAAAATATTTTTATGTAGCAAGGAAGGTGTAAAATGATTGGAATTATCGGGGCAATGCAAATGGAAGTGGATGCGATTAAGGCATATATGAAATATGCGAAAGAGCGTACATGTTGTGGCATACATTTTACAACGGGGAAAATTGATAATAAAGAAATTGTGTTGACACGCAGTGGTGTTGGTAAGGTATGTGCGAGTATGACGACAGCTATACTTTTAGAACAGTTTGAGATCACTACCATCATCAATGTGGGAACAGCAGGGGGATTGTTAAAAGAGCAAAAGGTATTGGATGTTGTCATTGCTCAAAAATGTATTCAACATGACTATGACACATCCATTTTGGATGGGGAAGCTGGAAAAGGAGTCCAAAGCGTTTGTGATGAACAATTGTTGGCGTTATGCAAGCAGATTTTTGTTGGAGAAACACCAACCATTTGGTATGGAGATATTGCAAGTGGCGATCAATTTATCGCAAAACAAAACAAACTTGAACAAATCAAAAAAACGTTTCCAAGTGTGATTGCTTGTGAAATGGAAGCGGCAGCGATTTGTTTTGTATGCAACCAATATAGAGTTCCCGCCATCTTGATTCGTTCTTTATCGGATAATGTATATCATCCCCATAGTGATTTTGATTTTCAAAGTTATGCAGTTGATGCCAGTCGACAAAGTGCAAAATTTTGTGTTGAACTTATTGTACATTTACAGTAAGCTAAGACTATGAAAGATACAATGAAAGCCAAAGTACTTGTTACCACCATCCTATGCATATGTCTTGTGTTCATTCTTTATGGAATTGCGAGTGTGTTTGTGGTGGGGGTTGCTGAAAAAAATCGCCATGATGAAGCGAATATGATTGCCCAAATCCAAGAAAAAGAAAATAATGCGTGTGAACTTGTAGAGCGCGATGTTTATCAATATGTTACGTATACCTGCACTACTAAAACACAATATATCGTTTACGATGTTGAGGGGACACGTTTGGCATTTAGAGATAAGAAAGATGTTGCCTTTGAAGAGGTGGAAAGCCTCATTAAGAAGAACTATCCATTGTTTAAGGATGAGAATATTCATCTTGTTTATGGTGATGATGGACTCATGTATGCACTAAAGAAGGCGGATGATTTCATTTTAATTGATTTTGAAAATTTGGATATTATCCACGGCAGTAAAGGGGAACCTGAATGAAAAAATTATATGAAAAAAGTTATTTTGATCATCGCAAGTATCTATTAGAAGAGTTTGAAAATTTTGATTTACGTAATGAGGAGTTTTTGGCGGTGATGCTTATTGATTATTATAATGAAGTTCGGATTCCTGTTGATATTCCTATGTTGTCAAAAAAAATGAAGATGGATTGTGAAGCGGTGGATTTTATATTGAATACTTTAGTTGCGAAGGGGTATTTAGAGATTTCTTTTGTTGAAAAGCAAGTTGTATATTCTTTGGCGGGCTTGTTTTGTTTGAATGCTGAGCATGAAGTGGTACATAGGGATGCTTATCAATCTTTATTTGATGTCTATGAAGATGGTTTTGGGCGTTCTTTAAGCCCCAATGAGTATATGCAGTTAAAAGATTGGATGAGTGAATATGAGGTCGATTTGATTCACTATGCTTTAAAAGAAGCGATTGTTTATGAGAAAAAAACGTTTGCCTATATAGAAGCGATTTTAAAAGCATGGAAAACAAAAAACTTTAGTGCAAAAGCGTATCGCAAAGGAGAACGTTTATGATCGATTCTACGTTGTTTTTAGATACGTTGGAAAGGATGTTTCCAAATGCGCATTGTGAACTATACCATCGCAATGCCTTTGAGCTTATGATTGCGGTATCACTAAGTGCACAAACGAGCGATGAGGCTGTAAATAGAGTAACACCGGACTTATTTGAACATTTCCCTAGTGCAAGTGCTTTGGCTTATGCTGATATAAAAGAGATTGAGAATACGATAAAAACAATTGGTCTATATCGAAATAAAGCAAAGAATATAAAAGAGGCATCGTTGATGTTAGAGGAGAAATATCATGGAAAAATGCCGCATACAATGAAGGCATTGACCAGTTTTCCAGGCGTTGGTAGAAAAACGGCGAATGTTATTCGTTCTGTCTGGTTCGACATTCCGGCTTTGGCAGTAGATACCCATGTAGAAAGAATATCTAAACGATTAGGATTCGCGAAGTTTGCAGATTCGACAGAAATTGTGGAAGCGAAGTTGAAGCGAAAATTGAATCGCAATCGTTGGAACCACGCGCACCACTTGATCATTTTTTTTGGACGCTATTTCTGTACAGCAAGAAATCCTCAGTGTGGGCAATGTCCATTTTTAAATCAGTGTAAAAATAGAAAATTTGAAGTGTATAAAGAAAAACAAAAACGTAAAAACAAATAATGTGTTGCAGGGCGAGAAGGGTGTTTCACCCTTTTTTTACAAAAAAAAAGGTGAAAACGCTTGCATCGTGTGAAATTTGTGGTATATTGATATTGTAATTGATGGTATATACCACGAAAGGAGAGAAATGATGGCAAATATATTGCTTGTATGCTCAGCTGGAATGTCGACGAGTGCACTTGTTCGAAAGATGGAAGAAGCAGCGAGCGAGAAAGGAATAGAAGCTACTATTTGGGCGGTTGGAGATTCTCAATCAGAAGCAGAATTACCAAAAGCCGATATTGTTTGTCTAGGACCACAAGTTCGTTTTCTTGAAGCTAAAATGAAAGAGCGAGTAAACAACGAAAAGCCTGTAATGGTCATCAACATGGCAGATTATGGAATGATGAATGGGGCAAAGGTTTTAGAGCAAGCATTAGCATTACTAAAATAGAAATTACAAAAAAAAGGAGATTATATGACAGTATTCACAAATTGGATGGAACAACATTTTGTTCCTGTAGCAGCCAAAATTGGTTCACAAAAGCATTTAGTTGCAATCCGTGATGCCTTTATTTCAATTATGCCAGTTACTATGGCAGGGGCAGTTGCTACATTATTAAACGTATTTTTTAGAGACTTACCAAATACTTGGTGGGGTGAAGGTAATAGTTTTGTTTCAAATGAAATTGTTAGTAATATCATTGGAATTAATGGTAAAGTATGGACAGGATCAATTGCAATTATCTCAATTGCCTTTGTATTTGCATTGGGTTACTATGTTGCAAAAGCATATAAAGCACCTGAATTATCAGGTGGAGTTATCGCATTATCAGCATTTATCGCAGTTACACCAGACACTATCGTAATTAGTGAAGAAGTTGCAGCTTGGGGAATTAGCTATGGTCTTACAGGTGCTGCTGGCCTATTTACTGCTTTGATTATTGGATTGCTTGCATCAATGATTTATGTTACATTGTTTAAAGCAAACATTACGATTAAATTACCAGATTCAGTACCACCAGCAGTATCAAAAGCATTTACAGCAATCCTACCTGGACTGTTTGCTATCTTTGCATGTGGAATATTAGCACAACTTGTGAGTGTATTTACGGGCACATCAATCAATGCGCTTGTTCTTGAAAACATTCAAAAGCCTTTCCTTGCAATGTCACAAGGATTTGGAGCGGTCATTATTGTAGTGATTGCAGTACAATTATTTTGGTTCTTTGGAATTCATGGAACCAATGTATTGGCACCACTTTTAGAGGGTGTTTATACAACATCATTAAACGCAAACAACACTGCATATGTTGCAGGAAAAGCTTTGGATAAACTTCCTTATATATGGACACGTGGTTCATTCGATGCTTATGTATGGATGGGAGGTGCAGGAGTTACACTTGCATTGATCGTTGCTATCTTTATTTTCTCAAAACGTGAAGAATCTAGAGCAGTTGCCAAATTGAGTGTTGCTATGGGTGCTTTCAACATTAATGAGCCAGTTACATTTGGTTTACCAATTGTATTAAACCCAATTTATTTCATTCCTTGGATTCTGATTCCGGTAGTGTTAACGATTACTGCATATGCAGTAACAGCATTGGGCATTATACCACCAACGTTTATCACAGTACCTTGGGTAATGCCACCAGTAATTTATGCATTCCTAGCAACTGGAGGTAATATTCTTGCCGCTGTGGTTGCACTTATTAACTTCATTATTGCAGTTTTTCTTTGGGGCGTATTTGTGATTATCGCAAATAAAGTGGAATTAAAAGACGCTGAGTAATATAATAAATAGGAGGAGCAATAACTCCTCCTATTTTATCAGTAAAGGAGAACTATAATGGAAGGTTTAGAATTAATTTGTTTTCAAATCATCTCCAATGTTGGAGGTGCGAGAAGTTGTTTCATCGAAGCTATTCAATACGCCAAAACAGGTGATTACGAAAAAGCGCAAGAAGCAATTTGTGAAGGTGAAAAACTATTCACCGAAGGGCATCATGCGCATGCGAAACTCATTCAAAATGAGGCGAATGAAACAATGGGGTCGATTACATTGTTGCTTATACATGCAGAGGATCAACTTATGAGTGCTGAAGCATTTAAGATTTTAGCAACTGAGTTTATTGATGTTTATAAAAAAATCGGCTAGGATTAGAGGTGGTAAAATGATGATTATATCTTGTCCAATGAAGCAAGAATTTGTTATTGAAACAGTGGAAAGCATTGAAAGATATACATATAAATTCGAAGGAAAAACAGGATTTGATTTAAAATTTTCAGTGAATACTGAGGATATTGCTGACGCAATTGCTGTGGCAAAAGCTGCCATTAAGGCAACGGATATAGGCTCAATATTGTATATTCAAATCAAAGCAGGATAGATATAGGAGCGTAATATGAAAGAATGGTCACTATGTATGGCAAGTATAGGATTGCTTATCATAATGTTGTCATCGTATTTCAAAATGGGATTTTTTGGAATACTCAGTGGTATCGTGATAGCAGTATTTGGTTTTGTCTGTGTTTTAAAAGATAAAGAAGGGAAGTCTTAATGATGGAAGTTATGCGTATTATAAAAGGTTCAAAAGAAAAAACTTTTGCTATCATTTTGCAGTTGGTTGTTGATGATGTTAATAGAGCCACAAAAGCTAAAATGAAGCCTGAAGAATTAAAGGAAGGTTACGCTTATACCAAAAAGTTAAAACCAAGAATTGGGAAAGAAGCAAATATTAGAGTTACAATTGAAAAACTTCATGAACCTGTAGAATATGAGGCAACTTTTTTAAATTCACAAGGATTGAATACTTTATCCTATACGTTAGAAGATCATGATGATACACATTTTAAACTTGTGTATCGCGAGGCTTTTATTAGCGATAAAAAAAGTAGTAATATGAATTTTAGTTTGGTTTCATTCTTATATAAGCGTTCAACCAAAAAACGAGTAAATTTATTACTAGATAGATTAGAAGAATTGGTACAAGAGTGAGAATGATACATTCATTCTCATTTTTTTAAAAGGAGAAAATTGCGATGGCAAGATTAGGAATATCTGTATATCCAGAACACGCTACACTTGAAGAAAATAAAGAATATATTAAGTTGGCATCAGAATATGGTTTCAAGAGAATTTTCACGTGTTTATTAAGTGTTGAGGGAAAAACGAAAGCAGAAATATTAGAAGAGTTCAGAAATATGATTGATTATGCCCATGAAGTCGGAATGGAAGTGATTTTAGATGTTGCACCGTTTGTGTTTGATTTTTTGGGTGTTAGTTATGATGATTTGTCGTTTTTTAAGGCAATGCATGCCGATGGTATTCGTTTGGATGAAGGTTTTAATGGTTCTAAAGAGAGTTTGATGACCTACAATAAGCAAGATTTAAAGATAGAAATTAATGCAAGTTTTGGAAATGGGTATATTGATAACATTGTTTCGCACTATCCAAACAAAGAAAATATGATTACTTGTCATAATTTTTATCCACAAAAATATACGGGATTGAGTGAGAAACATTTTCATTTGTGTAATGATAAGATTCGCAAGCATGGATTAAAAATTGCAGCTTTTGTTTCTAGCCAAGCTTCAAACACCTATGGTCCTTGGCCAGTAAATGAAGGTTTATGTACTTTGGAAATGCATCGTGAATTGCCAATTGATGTGCAAATGCGTCATTTATGTGCAAGCCAAAATATTGATGATGTAATTATTGGAAATGCATTTGCATCAAAACAAGAATTGGAAATTTGTTCAAAAATAAATCCTAATATATTGACATTTAAGATAGAATTAGAAAAAACATTGCACCCAACAGAAATGAAAGTCATCTATGAACACGATCATTATGTGCGTGGTGATATGAGTGAATATATGGCGCGTTCTACCTTTCCTAGAGTTACTTTTGCTAAGGAGAGTGTTCCTGCTGCAAATACAAGAGATATGAAGCGAGGCGATGTTATTGTTGTAAATGATGAATATTCGCGTTATAAAGGTGAATTACACATTGTTTTAAAAGATATGCCAAATGATGGCAGGAAGAATGTTGTTGGTCATATACCAGAAAATGAAATCATGCTTCTTGACTATATTGAACCATGGAGACCCTTTGTTTTTATGAAATAAATAATCTTGTTTTTAAGAGCTAATCACCCTATAATAAGGATATAAAATTTTGAGAGGGGGATGTTTGTGAGTGTTCCAATATACAGGAAAATCAAGAATGCTTTAATTGAAAAAATTAGTACTTTATCACCAAATGATCCTGTCGAAAGCGAGCGTATTTTAGCATTTGAATATAAAGCCAGTCGCATGACGGTACGTAAGGCGATTGATGAACTTGTGGATGAAGGTTATTTGTATCGTGATGCTAACCGAGGAACCTTTGTTTCCGATGCTGTCTTGCATAAAAAAAATACAACCATCAAGAATGAACAGGAGCTTGGAAATGTTGATTATAAGATTATTTATTTTGACGTTAAAGCAACTTCACCAGAAGATGTACAAGAATATTTATATCTTAGAGCTGAAGATGCAATTGTTCGTATGGTACGCTTATTATTGGTAGATGCAAAACCTTTGGCAATTGAAGAAATCTATATTAAACGTTTGAATTTAAGCGATGAAGAACTTGGAAATATGCCGAAATGGCGAGATTTCAATGCCTTTATTGCCCAAGGAAGTATCACCCAAAGGTTTGTTCCAACCCTTGTTCCCATGCGATATGCGCATTTTTTGGGGATGAAAATTAACGAACCAATTATATTAATTGAAAATTTTATAAATTCAAAAAATGGGCAGCCTTTGATTTATATGAGAACCTACAACAATCCTAAAGAACGTGTAATTGAAATCACTTCTTAAGCTTAGTACGGAAAAAAATGTGCTGTATTGTTTTATTTATTAGAATGAATGCTATATATACTTACACATTATGAGGCAGCGTTGTTTGCGAAAAACAACGTTGTTTTTTAATTCAAAAAAAAGTGTGGTGAGCTTTCACTCACCAACACCATAATTGTAAAATCTATTTATTTTCCAATATAAATCGTATATGTTTCATCACTGGAAACAATGGCTCCCACAAAAATTTCACTTAAAGGATCCAATTGTCCTGAAGCAACAGAGGGGTCATTACTTGCTTTGATAACATAATGTACGTTTGGATATTTTTCGTACATATAGGCCACGATATTTGTACGCGTGGTATTAAAAGAGGTGGAACTACTATAAGTATTGGCGAAATTCGCGTCAATTTCAATGTCACCTTGGACATCGTTAACGACGATTTCACTAGAACAAACCTCACTACTTTTTACATCTGCTTTTGCATATTTATAAAGACCACACACTTGCACACGATCACCATTTTTTAAGTCGCTATAGACAGAGCTACCCTTGTTTTTAGTACCACTTATTTCATCGACGATGCGACCGTTGACTTTAACGGATATACTGTATTGAATGGCACCGAAAAGACGGGAAGGATCGAAAATTTTATCAAATGTATGACTTTTGCCATTGGCACTTAGGGTTTTCTTTCCTGTGCTTTCCTTTAACTTATCCGCATCTGGATAAGCTGTTAAATTATAGCTGATTTTCTTACCTGTAGAAGAAATACTAATTGCAGTTGGGTTTTCTAATGGTTCCGGTGCTAGTGTATCTAGTTTGCCTGCATATTTTTTGAGAATGAGGGCAGATACCATTAGATCACTATCCGATTCTGCGCTGGCATAAGGATAATAGCCTTTAATGTGGGAAATACTTGCTACATCTGCTGGTTGTTGGATGGTAGCGGCATTGGCTCCATTTTCACTAAGGTGATCCAGCATTTTACGCACCAAATTACCTTCCACATTCCAGTTGAGTAAGCCATACTCATCAATATAATTTTTTTCGCCGACTTTTGCGGCATCATACCCTGACCAAGCTGAAACCGTAAATTGATTTGTATAACCTACCATCCATTTATCTTTGGCAGAACCTACAGGATAACCATAGTTTTCTGCTTCCTCTTCATAACTAGAGGTTCCGGTTTTCCCATACACAGGATAGCCACAATTAGAAAGCACGCTTATATTCCCCCAATTGGAAGCAGCAACTTTATTTAACATATGGCTCATTAAGTAAGCACTACCCGAAGAAAAAATATTTTGTTTTTCATTGTTGGCTTCATAGTCATCAATATCTTGGTTTTGAAATTTTATCGATTGTACACAATAGGGTTCAATATAGTCACCACTGTTAGCAAAGACACTAAACGCACCAGATAGTGACACAGGTGTTCCTGTCAGTGCACCACCACCAACGGAAATAGAAGCATTGATATTGTCTAAGCTTAGATCCTTAAAGCCTACCTGGTTTAATGTTTCTACCATTTTGTCCTCACCAATTTTACCAATTACAGATTGATAAGTAGTATATGCTGGAACATTATAAGAGTAGGATAAGGCATCTTTAAAACTCAGTTCACCATGCCATTGTCGATCTGCATTGTACATAACATCATCACCATAGGCAACAGGTCCATCTTCAAAGGTTTGTTCTGTTGAATAGCCCAGGTATTCAAAGGCAGGGGCATAATCAACAATCGGTTTTGCGGTAGATCCAATTTGGTGCGTATCTTTGTATGCACGATTGCGCTCACCGTTATAATTACGACCGCCACCAACTGCTAAGATTTCACCTGTTTGATTATTTTGGGCACTCACACCAGATTGATAACGTTCATTGGGATACCAAATACTATCTTGTACTTCTTCAATATAGGCCTGTGCATCAGCATCCATAGTGGTTGTAATTACCATGGACACAAGATAGGGATCATATCCAGTTTTTTCTCTTACCTCTTCAATTGCCATATCGAGAAAAGCTTTATTTTTTTCGGTTTCACTAGAAGTTGGACTATGCAACTGAAATGCAAGTTCCGTCGTTTTTGCTAAATCGTATTCACTTTGTGTAATGTATCCATGGTTTAACATTTGATATAGCGTGGTATTACGGCGTTTCATAGCACTTTCATAGTGATCAAAATAAGTTCCATCTGCCAAAGTTTCAACGCCATAATAAGGGTTGTTTGTAGAGGGCGCATTCACAACACCCGCAAGAAAGGCAGCTTCTCCTATATTTAAATTTTCTACATTTTTACCAAAGTAATATTGCGCACCTTTTTGAATACCACGTGCGGGTCCACCAAAGTTTACCAAGTTTACATAGGTTGTAAAGATTTCTTCTTTGGATAATGAATCTTCAATATCCATAGATTCGAAAATTTCAAATATTTTTTGTTCGAGCTTTTCACTCATAGATTCTTGTTTAATGACACCATCTTGATTTGTATTAACATCAATTAATTGCATGGTAAGGGTCGATCCTCCTTGCATATTACTGGTTGTTACGGTATTGAATCCAGCCTTTATAAAACGAGGTAAATCGAAACCATTATGCTTAAAGAAACGGGAATCTTCAATCGCTAAAAAAGCATCGACAACCGATTGAGGAAGTTGATCAAAGTCAACATTTTCACGAACACCACCTGCTTTTCCTGATAACGTATCTACGAGTTTGCCATCCCGGTCTAAAATCATGGTGGAGTTGGATGCGGTTAGTTCGCTTAATTGACTCGGTTTTGCCAAGACATTTTGAATCAATACAAAGGAAACACTAGTTCCAATTAAGATGCCAGATAGAAGTAAGATACAAAAAGAATTTATCATTCTTCTAGAGGTAACTGTTTTTTTATTGCTTGTTTTCTTGTTATTTGTTTGCTTCTGGTTTGTTTTTAATTTCATGAGCGTCCTCCTCAAAGTATAAAGCGTCTACGCTATCTAAATATTTCAATCGTGGTGTATAAGCTTCTTCAACCAAATTACCATATTGTTTTATATCTTGATAAGAGATGGATTTCCTATCAGCTTTCACATAGGCTTCAATGATAATGCTAGCGTCAACAACATACGTTTCACTATATGCGCAAAAGCGAATAATGAGAAAGGCAATGCCTTGATGCTCTTGAACACTTTTTAAATGTTCAATTTGATGCGCATGGATGTTTTTAAAAGAAAAAGCCGTTTTTGATTTTGTTTCCTTTGCTTCAAAATCAATATAACGACCACGATATAGACCGTTATAATCCGTAGTACTAGGTGTTTGATAATATGCTTCCACAATTTTAGATGCCTGTCGCTTGGGATATTCCACCCGTACGATTTGTACAGGAGTGGGTTTTTTATAGATAAGAGCACGATCAACACTTAAGTAATATGTGTTAGAGTCATTGATATCCTTTTCTAAGCGCATACCTCTTTGATTAAAAGTAGAAGTTGCTTGTTTATGTAAGCATTTTTTTGTTGGATAATTGATCATATTTTCACCTAGTCCATATTATACACCAAAAGGACTTCCTTTTTCCATTAAAATGTAAGATTGACTTGCTTTTTTTGAAAATATTTGCGACACTATCAATGGTGATTGAAATGGAAAAATGCAACTTAGATATAGAAAAAATCTTACAGAAACAATTCCACATTGATTTAAAGGGATATGCTATGAGTGATGTGGATACATTTTTAGATTTAATTATTCAAGATTATGAAACCTTTACACAGAATATTAATGAGTTGGGTGTGCATCTTCAAAACTATGAAAATGAAAATCGTAGATTGAAAAATAAAATTCAAGAGTTGAATAATGCCCTACGACTGCAAGATAGTATAGAACCGGTGGTAGAACAAGTTGATATTTTAAAAAGAATCACAAATTTGGAAAATACTGTATTTAAAAAATAGTACTAGATAATCGCTGACAATGTATATTGTTAGAGGAAAGTCCATGCTCGCACAATCTGTGATGATTGTAGTGTTTATGCTAGATGAAGTCATAAGTCTAGGTAGTGAAAACTAACGGCTGAACAATACCTAAGGGAAACTAGGGTAGCGTTCTTTAAAAGTGCCACAGAGACGAATTTTTATAGAAATGTAAAAGGTGGAACGGGTAAACCCCATAAGCGAGAAACCCAAATTTTGGTAGGGGAGTCTTCACAAGCGAAGCGAAGTGCGTGAAGGACAGTGTAAACTGTAGATAAATGATTATCCCTTTATGGAATATAAAGGACAGAACATGGCTTATAAGTACTATTAAATTGTAAGAATAAAAAAAGAAACATTTGTTTCATTTTTTGTGTATATTGGGGTACAATAGATACGATATACGAAAAAAAGGAGGACATCATGGAAGAAATCGGAAAAAAATTAAAACAGAAGCGAGAAATGCTTGGATATTCTTGCAAAGATGTTGCCAATGCTACCAAAATGCCAATTGATAACATTCGCGCTATTGAGCAAGGCGATATACATTTTTTCAAAGATGATATTACCTACTTAAAATTTTATATAAGAGGATATTGTAAATTTTTGGGAATCGATTTTGATGAAGTTTCGCCACTGTATGATGAGGCGTTATTATCCTTTACAACGACATTATCGATAAAAGAAACACAAGAACATGAACAAATTGAAAAGCGTGTCAGCTTAAAACAACAACAAATTCATGATCAGCCCAAAGATGTGCCTACAAAAGAGAAACGCGATATCAAATCTATTCGTCAGAATGTAAAACAGGGTGGATCTCGTTTTCGTAAAACGAAATTTGATTTTTCATTGGTATCACTACTTACGATTGTAGCTGTTATTATTTCTTTGGTGGTGGTGGTTTTCGTACGTGGTGTCTTTTTCGTGGATAAAGATAACAAAACAAAGGAGGATAAACAAACGGAGGTAAGCAAGAAGCCTACACCGGAGACAAAAAGCAAAACAGAAAGTAAAGAAGAAAGTGAAACAACAAAGAAAAGTGAAGTGAGTAAAAAGTTGAGTGTAAAAGCTTCTACACCTATGGACTATACAGTGAGTGGACTAAAGGCAAATGAGTCTTTAAAAATTGAAGTTGTATTCACTAATAAATGTTGGTTTATGGGACAATCCAAAGGCGTTGTACTCAAAGGTTTTGAAAGCAAAGTATATGAAGCCACCACAGCAGTTTATGAAGGTAAGGTTCTTGCAGGACAACAGCCACTGGTGTTTCAATTTGGAAATTACATACCAGGTCAACAAAAAGTAATTATTAATGGCGAAGAAATTAGCTTGTCTAGTGAATTGGGGAAAACGACAAATGTTGTCAATTTTAATATTACCTTAGTCGGTGCAGAATCGTGAATCTACCGAATAAAATATCTCTTTTCCGAATTTGTTTGATACCGGTTTTCATTTTTTTGTATGTATTTCCATTTTCAAATTATGGGGTTTCTTTAGGGAGCTTTGAAATCATGGATACTTCTATTTCAATGCGCTTTATATATTGTTTACTTGTTTTTTGTATTGCATCATTTACAGATTTTTTAGATGGAGCGATTGCTAGAAAATATAATTTGATTACAACTTTTGGAAAATTTCTTGATCCAATTGCCGATAAACTCTTAGTCAATTCTGCGTTTATTTTACTGGCATTTGATCATACCATTCCCGTTGTTTTCGTGATTGTGATGATTGCACGAGATACCATTGTGGATGCAATGCGCATGATGTGTGCAAATAAGGGAGTGGTCGTAGCTGCAAGGATGTCAGGTAAAGCAAAAACAGTGTTGCAGATGTCTACAGTTATCTTTGCTTTGTTGCATGAGGTGGATGTTCGCATCGTAGGCATGCAATTGTATATGATTTTATTATGGTTAGCGATGTTTGCATCGGTATATAGTGGAATTTCATATTTCCAACAAATGAAAACATATGTTATGGAGAGTAAGTAATGCAACAATTGGTTTCTTTACTATATAAAAAAGGACTATGTATTGCTAGCATTGAAAGTTTAACAGCAGGCTTGTTTGCAGCGAAAATAGCAGAAGTAGAAAATGCATCTAGGATCTTGAAAGGTGCCCTGGTTACATATCAGACGCAAGCAAAAATAGAAACGCTAAAAATTCCATCTTCTTTTTTTGAAAACAATGCGGTGATTTCAAGAGCTTGTGTGGAACAGATGGTAAGGTATGGCATGCAAATGTTTCATTGTGATGTTGTTGTAGCTTGTAGTGGAAATGCGGGACCTGGCGCACTGGATAATGAACCAGTAGGAAAAGTTTTTATGGCAATTCTATATCAAGGCAATACGACATGCTTTGAAAAGCTTTTTCAAGGTAATCGTAATCAAATACGTGAACAGGTTTGTACGTTTTTAGCAAAGCAAGTATGCGATATTGTAAATTGTTGATGTTTGCGTTAGGAGTGTAGTAAAATGAAGTGAATGAAAGATTGAGGAGATTATGATGGCAGATAAAGAAAACACAAAAAAGGATGCGTTATTAGAGGGTGCGTTGAACGCTATTGAAAAACAATTTGGCAAAGGGGCAATCATGAAACTTGGTGATCGTGCAAATGTTGATATTGATGCAATATCATCAGGAAGTATCAAATTGGATGATGCGTTAGGAATAGGAGGGTATCCACGCGGAAGAATTATTGAAATTTATGGACCAGAAGCAGGTGGGAAAACAACCCTTGCATTGCATGCCATTGCAGAAGTACAAAAAACGGGTGGAAGAGCAGCGTTTATAGATGCTGAAAATGCGATTGATCCTATGTATGCTAAAAACCTAGGAGTTAATATTGAAGAGTTGGTTTTATCACAACCAGATTCAGGAGAACAAGCACTGGAAATCACAGAAATGTTGATTCGTAGTGGGGCGATTGATTTGATTGTTGTGGATTCAGTTGCAGCGCTTGTTCCACAAGCAGAATTGGATGGAGAGATGGGTGATTCACAAGTTGGATTACAGGCTCGTTTGATGTCGAAAGCAATGCGAAAATTGTCAGGTGTCATGAATAAGAGCGAATGTACAGCCATCTTTATCAATCAATTGCGAGAAAAGGTTGGAATTATGTTTGGAAATCCAGAAACTACGCCTGGAGGACGTGCTTTAAAGTTTTATTCGTCAGTGCGCTTAGACATTCGACGCAGTGAGGCTATCAAAGTCGGTACGGATATTGTTGGGAATAAAGTAAATGTAAAAGTTGTAAAAAATAAGGTTGCACCACCGTTTAAGGTTGCAGCTGTTGAAATTATGTATGGAGAAGGAATTTCTTATGTCGCAGAAGTAGTTGATTTATGTGTGGATCATGACATCATTCAAAAGAGTGGTTCTTGGTTTTCTTATAATGGGGATAAGATAGGGCAAGGAAAAGAAAATGTAAAACAATACCTTAAAGATCATGCAGATTTTCTTAATGAAATCGCGACGAAATTAAAAGAGAAAATGCATCCCCAAAAAGAAGAAAGCAAAGAAAAATAAAAACATTTACCAAAGTAGTACTTAATAGTAGAGTAAATTCTTTTTTATTTGACGAAAGTTTAGAAATCATTCATGATTTCTAAACTTTTTATATGGCTGACAACTATTTAGATTGCAAATGTCATTTTGCGTTTGTTAAGTATACAAAATAAAATGACATATTAAAAAAAAAATTTGTGTTTTGTGAGGAAGAATACTTTCCTCTTTTATAGGTTGATTTTGATTGTAAGTTTACAAATTTTCTAGTATTATATAAGTAGTCATTAGACGATAGGTCTTTTAGACTACAAAAAAGAGAAAGAGAGGAAAAGATATATGAACGATATCTCAACCATTCTCTTATCTGGTGTAATTGGTATCGGCATTGGAATTGGTATTATGTTAATGTTTACCAAAATGGGATTAACAAAAAGCCAGCACCAAGCAAAAATAACAATACGAGAAGCTGAAAACAAAGCTGAAACACTTATAAAACAAGCTGTTTTAGAAGGAAAAACACAAGCACATGAAATGAAGCTTAATGCTGAAAAAGAAGTAAAAGTAAAAAATGAAGAACTTCAAGATAAAGAAGGTCAACTTTTACGTCGTGAAAACAATTTGAATTTTAGAGATGAGTCACTGACTCAAAAAGAGCAACAAATTGATAATAAAAACACGCAATTAAGTGAAAAGTTACTAGCACTAGATGAAAGAGGAAGAGTATTAGAAAAGAATATTGATGCACAAGTTGAAGAATTGGAAAGAATTTCTTCAATGACAAGCCATGAAGCAAAAACGGAATTGTTTGGTATTGTTGAAAAGCGTATGGATAAAGAAGTTATTTCTTATATCAAAGAACGTGAAGATGAAGCCAAGAGTACTGCCGATGAAAAGGCAAAAAATATTATGGCATTGTCGATTCAAAGGCTGTCTCAAGAAGAAGCAGCCGACCGTATGGTTTCGGTTGTGAATTTGCCATCCGAAGAGATGAAAGGACGGATTATTGGTCGTGAAGGACGTAATATTCGTGCGATTGAACAAGCAACGGGAGTCGATTTGAATATTGATGATACGCCTGAAGTTATCACCTTGTCTTGTTTTGATCCAATTCGTCGTGAAATTGCACGTCGTGCTTTGGAAGTGTTAATCAAAGATGGACGAATTCAACCAGGAAGAATTGAAGAAGTTGTGAAAAAAGCAAAAAAGGAAATGGATCAAACCATTTTAAAAACAGGAGAAGATGCTATCTTTAAATTGAATTTAGGGAAAATGGACAAAGATATTGTTCGTCTTGTTGGGAAGTTAAAGTACCGTTATAGCTATGGTCAAAATGCGCTTCAGCATTCAGTTGAAGTTGCGCAGTTGACGGGAATGATGGCTGTAGAACTCGGGTTAAATCAATCGTTAGCAAAACGTGCAGGGCTATTGCATGATATCGGAAAGGCCATTGATTATGAAGTAGATGGAAGTCATGTTGCATTAGGTTACAATTTTTGTAAAAAACATGGAGAAGACCCAGTGGTGTTGAATGCAATTCAATCTCATCACGGGGATGTTGAGGCGAAATATTTAATTTCAAATTTAGTGTATGCAGCTGATACTTTGAGTGCGGCAAGACCTGGTGCCCGTAAAGAACAAATGCAAGCTTATATTAAGCGATTGGAAGATTTAGAGACATTGGCAAATTCGTTTGCAGGTGTAGAAACAACGTTTGCGATTCAAGCAGGGCGTGAGATTCGAGTCATGGTTTCGCCAGATAAAATTAATGATCACCAATCGGTGCGTTTAGCACGGGATTTGCGTGATAAGATTGAAGCGGAATTAACATATCCTGGACAAATTAAAGTCACGGTTATCCGTGAAACTAGAGCAAATGAAGTAGCAAAATAATGAATATTTTATTTGTGGGAGATGTTGTTGGTGCCAGTGGTAGAAGAGCACTACAAGAACATGTCATTAGGTTAAAAAAAGAAAAAAATATTGATTTGGTTATTGCTAATGCTGAAAATGCTGCCCATGGAAAAGGGATAACCTTCAAAATTTATAAACAATTACAACAATATGGTGTTGATGTTATAACAATGGGAAATCATACGTTTTCAAAAGATACTATATTGAATTTCATTGATGAAGCAGATGTTTTGATTCGCCCAATGAATTTGGAACCTGTAGAATATGGTCAATACTACAAACTCATAGATATTTGTAATACGCGTGTGTGTGTTACAAATATTATGTGTGAAGTATTCATGCACAATGTCAGTGCATCGCCATTCTCGTGCATGGAACAACTGCTGGAAGAAGTACAGGCAGATATGTATATAGTGGATTTACATGGAGAAGCGACCAGTGAAAAAACAGCCTTTGCGAATTATTTTAAAGATAAAGTGCATGTTGTGCTTGGCACGCACACACATGTACAGACTGCAGATGAGCGTATCATTGAGAATTGCGCCTTTATTTCTGATGTTGGCATGTGTGGAGCATATGATAGTATTATTGGTCGTGAAGTGGAAGAGGTATTAACACGATTTACAAGTGATAAAAAAACGCGTTTTACAGTTGCTGAGGGTGATTTCTTATTTTGTGCGGTTTGTATCGAAATCGACGAAATCACAAAACAGGTCCAAAATATTGAACGAATCCAAATTCGCCCGAAAATGCTTAGTGAATAATGAAACTTTAAACTATCGGACTTGTTATATGTTGAGTTCGATAGTTTTTATATGATATGTTTAATTTTAAAATCAGTATACTGTGATAAAAAGATTACACAAGTATGTTTTTATCTTTAAAAAATACGTTTTTGATGTTACAAACAAAACTGTATTTGGGGATATTTATTCATCCATTTACTACTTTTCTATTTTTAGATTTTAACGACATTCCTTGGGTATCTTTCGATTTTGCCTCATATTGGCTGTAATGGATAAAACAAATTATAAAAGTATTTTTTCAATTTACTTTTATTTTTTTATGGAAAGACAATGCAGTTCTTCGTTTCTTAGAATATTTTGATAATGTTTCCATACCTATTTTTTTAAATAGCGTATTAGACATGGTCTTTTCTTAGCCTTTCTATCAATAACACAGTTGAGCTAGAAGTAGTACGAGAATAAAGAATTCCTCAATTGATGTTCCCCGTTGCCTTTTCGTGATATAAGTCTTGTTGTTAGCTGGCTTCTTTAAAGAAGCCATACGGGGACTGTCCATGGGCTTTACATTAACCAATCCTGATCTAATATAGAATACATGGTTTTAGAACTCATTGTAATCCATAGTTTCAATTTTCATAGTTCTGTTAATTTTTAAGTCATGGATCACTTCATCAACAGATGCTAATGTATTTGTTTTTAGTTGTGAGACAACAAGTGCAATCAATGGTGCTAATTTATCTCTTTTTAGATGATTGCTTAACTTGGCTTTTCTGGATCTTCTTTCAAAAGAAGCATGTGCAGAAAGCTCGTTTTTACTGTGTAATTGTGAGTCTAAGATCGTAATGGAAGCATCTCTAATGTTGTTATAGATAGTCGAACTGGTCGTTTTTAGTTCATGTACTAATCGTTGCACCCGTTTGGTTCTACCAATGTTGCGAATCTTATTGCCATGAATAGCCCTGTGTTTACTTACTTTTTGGATGATATATTTGTAATTTTTTTGTTTTAAATGTTTGAATTTTTGTTTTGTAGTGATTTATAGTGGCAGTTCATAGAGGGTTTCCTTATTGTTTTTTTGACGATTACAATGATAAACTATCTGTGAACTTTTTTATATATCTAATTTTGAGAAAATTAGTTCATAGGAGTTCTTTATAATTTCAACTTCATTTTACAATACAAGTTTGTCTGCAAAGCATTAAAAACACTAGCAAAACAAAAAGGATAATGCTATAATGTTCTTGTCATAAAGGAGGTTTTGGTATGCCTGTTAAAATTAATTTGGATACTTGTATTGGATGTGGAGCTTGTGTAGGCGTCTGTCCAACAGAAGCATTGTCATTAAACGCTGATGGTAAGTCAGTATGTGATGATCCAGCATGTATCGATTGTGGAGCATGTATTGGTGTTTGTCCAACAGAATCAATTTCACAATAAACCAAGCACGGCTTGGTTTTTTTGTCTATATAAATGAAGAGGTAACAAATGAGTAATAAAGAAAAATATATATTGCCAAATTTAAAAACTGCACAATTACGCAGTAAAAATAAAGTGTTGATTGAAAAGGATATGTTTCATATTCCAAAAGAAGTAAAAACACTAGGTTTATCGAGAACCTTCTTTTTGCGTACATATGGTTGTCAAGCAAATGAGCGGGATGGCGAAACAATTGCTGGTATTTTGGAAATGATGTGTTTTCAACAGGTTGCAACTCCCAGTGAAGCAGATTTGATTATTATGAATACTTGCGCAGTGCGAAAAAATGCGGAAGATAAAGTTTTGGGCGAGCTTGGATCATTGAAGCGCTTAAAGAAAACAAACCCTGACTTAATGTTTGTAATGTGTGGGTGTATGGCACAAGAAGAAGATATCATTCAAACAATATTAGAAAAATATCCTCATGTAGATTTAGTTTTTGGAACACACAATATTCATCGATTACCAGAATTGTTGTTGCAGGCGACGATGAATAAAGAGCGAACAATCGAGGTGTTTTCAAAAGAGGGGGAAGTTATTGAAAATCTTCCAGTAAAGCGTTTTGGCGAAACCAAAGCTTGGGTAAACATCATGTATGGATGCGATAAATTTTGTACATACTGTATTGTACCATATACCAGAGGGAAAGAGCGTTCACGCACTGTGGAAGATATTCTTTTAGAAGTGAAGCAATTAAAGGATCAAGGATTTCAAGAAGTTACTTTATTAGGTCAAAATGTGAATTCTTATGGAAAAGATATTCAAGGAGGAATTGATTTTGCGCGATTGTTGCAGGCTGTGGCTGAAGTTGGTATTGCAAGAGTTCGTTTTACTACCTCTCATCCTTGGGACTTTAGCGATGCTATGATTGAGATTATTGCGAAATATGATAATATCATGCCGTTTATCCATTTACCCGTACAATCAGGAGATGACGATATGTTAAAAATCATGGGTAGGCGATATACAATTGCCGAGTATAAGGAAGTCTTTGATAAACTAAATAAAAAAATTAAAAATGTGGCTTTTTCTACTGATATTATTGTAGGTTTTCCAAACGAAAGTGAAGAACAGTTTCAAAAAACGCTCGCGCTTGTTGAATATTGTAAATTTGATAATGCATTTACGTTTATTTATTCTCCAAGGGAAGGCACTCCAGCGGCTTCAATGCAGGACAGTGTTCCTTTAGAAGAAAAACAGGAACGATTACAGCGACTTATGGACAAAACCAATAGATATGCGCTGAAAAAAAATGAGCAATGGGTTGGAAAAATTTGCAAAGTACTTGTGGATGGTGCAAGCAAGAAAAATGCAAAGGTTATGAGTGGTTATACTGAACAAAACAAATTGGTAAACTTTGTAGCGCAAAAAG
This sequence comes from Breznakia sp., assembly GCA_047973225.1. Taxonomy (GTDB): domain Bacteria; phylum Bacillota_I; class Bacilli_A; order Erysipelotrichales; family Erysipelotrichaceae; genus JBKEBQ01. The sequence goes on from JBKEBQ010000040.1 coordinate 60,947, forward strand.
CAAAACCTGGTGACATCATTGATATTCGCATTACAGAGGCGAAAACGTGGTCATTGCGTGGTGAGGAAGTGTAAGCTTCCTTTTTTTATGGACAATAAAGAAAAAATCGTTTATTATAGGGGTTAAGAGATTGGTGTATATACACGATAGGAATAGCATGAAATTAAAAAATCGAAACAATCAAAAATTTATCATTCGCATCATTTTAGGATGTTTGTTGTATGTCATGGGAATCAACTTTTTTATTACACCGGCTGCTTTATATAGTGGAGGAATGATTGGGATTGCCCAAATTATTCGTACCTTACTAGAGAATGCTGGTTTACATTTTCGGTTTGAAATTAGTGGAATTTTAAACTTCATTTTTAATATTCCATTACTTATTATTGCCTACCGTAGCATATCTAGAAGATTTTTAGTCTTTACGCTTGTGAGTATTGGACTGCAAATGTTATTATTCACCATTGTGCCAATTCCCAAAGAAGCAATTGTAGGTGATGTGTTAACTGCTTGTATCATTGGTGGTTTGATCAGTGGTTATGGAGTCGGCAGCATTTTAAAGGCGCATGGATCAGGTGGAGGATTGGACATTTTGGGAGTGCTGTTCTCAAAGCGACATACCAATCTTACTGTGGGTCGTTTGGCGATTGTTATCAACGCATTTATATACGGAATTTGCGCGATTTTGTTTCAAGTGGAAATTGCGATTTACTCTATTATTTATCAAGCCGTTTTTTTATTTGTTGTTGATAAAGTACATTACCAAAATATCAATACAACAGCCGTAATCTTTACGCAACATTTTGAAGTGAAGGATTATATTATCGATGAGTTACATCGTGGGGTTACATTTTGGGAAGGTAAAGGTGGTTATACCAATGAAGACACATATATAATGATGGCAGTAGTATCAAAGTATGAAATCTCATCGTTGCGAAATCGCATTCGGAAAATTGATAAAAATGCATTCATTATTTTTTCAGAAGGATTACATATTAGTGGAAATTTTAAAAAAAGATTATAGAAGGAGAGTTATCATGAAAAAACATATACTAAAAATTATAAGTATCCTTTTATTTTTTAGTGTGGTGGCATGTACACCTACTAAAGAAGCGGTTGTCGAGAAAGAGCGAAATAAGGCATTTGATGAGTTTTGTGATTCGTTAGCACCACAATTGGTCGCAGATAATGATTATGCTTTGAATTATTTACTTATTGATAAAGAGGCATATGGATTTAACGAGACTACGTATACATTGAGCATACCAACCTATGAAGAATGGATAGCTGATAACAAAATGTTAGAAACGTTTAATGAAAAGCTTTTAGCCTTTGATATCGAAGATTTAAATGATGAGCAACAACTTACCTATGAAGTATTACAAGATGCTTTGGATACACAAAGTGCAATACCAGATAAGGAGTTATATTATTTATCAACGGATTATTTGGATGCAACCTATGGAATACAAAGTGACTTTCCACTTTCTCTTTATATGTACACCTTTCGAACAAAACAAGATATTGACTCCTATATCAATTTGATGAAAGAATATCCAGCGCATTTGCAATCGTTGTTGGTGCATGAACAAGAGCGCCAAGATCAAGGTTTTGGGATGACAAAGAGTGAAGTGGCTGTTATAAAACAACAAGCAGAAGATTTCTTAGAGGCAGATCTTGATTTTTTAGTTTCATCTTTTAAAGAAAGAATTGACAGTGTTGAAGATATTAGTGAAGAAGAAAAAAAGCAATATGAAAAAGACAATGAGACATATTTAAAGAATGGTCTTGTAAAAGGATATGAAATTTTGCGTGATGACATTTCTAATTTGGATATAAAAAACACGCAAGAATTAGGAATATCTGCACAAGAATATGGAAAAGAATATTATGAAGCATTGATTGCTCAACAAACCGGTTATAAAGATATTAAAGATTATCTTGATTTTTTGTATGATTTACAGGACGATTTAGAAGATGATCTTGTCGAAAAAGAAATTAATATATTTGATATTGAAGAGAGTGAAGTTAGCTATACAGATAAAAAAACACCAAAAGCGGTGCTGAAGAATTTAGAAAAAATGATGGAAAAAGATTTTCCAAAATTGGATTCTGCATTAAAATATACAATGGAAATTGTGCCAGAGGGGATGCAATCTATTTTTAGTGCAAGTGCAGCTTATTATATCAGTCCAATAGATAAAGAAACTTCAAATGAGCGAATGATCTTAAATAAGGAGTTTGATCAAAATGAATTTTTGACCATTGCGCATGAGGGGTATCCAGGGCATATGTATCAAACGCAATATTATCAACAAATGGTTCCTCATCACTATGTGCGTGATTTTCTGTCTTATTCAGGATACAGCGAAGGGTATGCAAATTATGTTCAACGTTATGCAACAAAATATGCGAATGATGTGGAAAGTGCAGAAAAAGCGCAAGCAATAGAGGTATATATATATATAGGAACGCTCATTTTGGATTTTAAGATTCATTATGAAGGTTTGGATATTGAAAGCTATGTAGATGAGTTAATATCGATCTATGCAACATTGTATGGCGACTTGAGTGCATATGGAATTGATGTAACAGAACTCTTAAAAGAGTCTATATCGGTTGAAAATACAGAAATAACCGATAGTTATAATCAATTGCTTCATACTCCGGCGATTTTTCCTAAGTATTATGCAGCTGGTTTTCAAATTTCGCAATTAAGAGAAGAAAACAAAGCCTATACAGATGTCGAGTTTCATGAAGCACTGTTGCACGTTGGAGATAGTCCTTATCCAGTGATGAAAAAATACGTTGAAAAATACTTACAACAAAATTTTGATTAAACAAAATAAGTTTGTGAAAAGTGGGTCATTTAAATTGACGAACGAAAAAAAAAAAGATAGTATTATACTCAATAGTAGATTTTTACTATATGAATGGAGCAGATATGGAATGGCAAAAGTTGGATAGTTATACAAAGTTGTACACAGAAGCAGAAACGATTAGCATGATACACATGCGCCCCTTTTATGAGGAGCATAATATTAATCATTTGAAATGCAGTATTTTAGGTCAGATCAAAGATAATTCGATGATGACATTAAATTTGCTTTCATATAATCTTGGAAAAGCAGCAACAAATCTTAGTGTTGTTGTCTCAAAAATGGAAGAAGAAGGATATATTACGCGAAAACGATCGAAAAGTGACGGGAGAGTCGTTTATTTTGAATTGAATAAAAAAGGTGAAAATATGGTTGCTGGGGTTCGAAAGTATGCAGCTGATACATATGGTGAGCTTTTCGAAGAAGGAAAAGAATTAGAAAATTTAATTAACGCTTTTGAAAAATATGTTGAACTATTGAAAACGGTAGAAGTATAACCGTTTTTTTTGTTTTCTTTTAACACAAATCTTTTTGGGTATGGTACAATTTTTATATAGATGGAGGTAATGTTTTATGGAACAGAAAAAAAATGAGCTACAAAAAATATATAAGCAATTGATGGAAGCATATCAAGATAGCGAAGTTGGCGCACAAGTGCAAGAGTCTGCAAGGCTTCATCTTGAACAGATTTTACAGTTATTGGGAAAGAATGCGACGAAGGTTGTCATATCATCAATGAAAGATGAAAAGAAAATGCATCTAAGTAAAGATATTGCGGCATTGTTATATAGTGTGTTTATGCTCATGGCAGAAAAAGATATTTCATTGGACCAAATAAATCACATTATCAAACAAAAACAAAAGGATAGATAAAAGGGAGGATAAGATGCAAGAAGTGAATTATCATACACACACCAAACGCTGTGGTCATGCGATTGGTGAGGATGAAGAATATATTGAGGCAGCCATTGCGGCAGGTTTTAAAACTTTGGGAATTAGTGATCATATCCCATGGTTTGCTCATGACAAAAAAAGTGATCGCATGCCTTTTTCACAGTTGGATGAATATATTGAAGATATCAATGCATTAAAAGTAAAGTATCGAGATAAAATTCGAATTTTGGTTGGATTTGAATTCGAGTACATGGAAGAAGAAGGAAGTGATGAATATTTACGAGCAGTAAAAGAGAAGGTTGATTATTTGATTCTTGGACAGCATCAAAAATATTTTGGTTATGAATATAATGATCTTTGCGATGAAGACGATGTGGAAGTTTACACCAATCAGATCATTCGCGCACTGGATTTAAAATTAACAAAATATCTAGCACATCTTGATTATTTTATTTTAGGAAAAAAATCATTTACTGAGCATGATAAGCAGTGTGTGTATCGTATTTGCGAAGCAGTCAATCGCAATGAAGGATATATTGAGTTGAATTTGAAAGGAATGCAGTATGGAAAATCAATGTTCAATGGAAAACTTCAATATCTGTATCCGCATGAAGATGTATTTAAAATAGTGAGTGCGTGTCAGTGCAAGGTTATTTTTGGTTATGATGCACACTATCCAGCTGCATTGAAACAAAGAGATAAGGAACGATTGATTAGGGAAGAATTTGCCCATTTGCATCTTAACTTTGTTGATCAGGTAGAGTTTTAAGGAGCAACAATGATTAAATTATTAGCTTGCGATGTAGATGGAACTTTGTTGAATGAACAGCATACTATTGATAAAGAAGTGGTTTTGGCAATTCAACATTTACAAGAAAGTGGTGTGCATTTTTTACCAACAAGTGGAAGAGATTACTATGCACTGCAAAAGGCTGTAGAGGAGCTTGATATACAGAGTGAATGCATTTGTTTGAATGGTGCAGAGTTTTATGGTTGTGAAGGGGAGTTGGTGGCGAGTATTCCTTTTTCGCAGAAAAAAGCGCGTGAAATACATGCGTATGTAAGTTCACATGTTGCTGTTGAAGATATTGAATATATATACAATAAAAAGCGTTATCTTAATATTTCAAAGCGAGCACTGCAAAAGGTTTTAGTAGATAAAGCACAAAACATAAAAGCCCTTGATGAACAGAGGAAAAGGATGTTTTTATCTGTATTAAAAAAAATTATGGCTTGCGAAGAAGATATTGAAAAAATTTTAGAACACCCTATATTAAAAATTGAAATGCATTTTTCAAATGATGTACTGCGCAATCAGATAATTGCAGGATTGGAAACAATTGATGGGATTGCAATTACGTCTTCTTCCTCAAAAAACATTGAATTGAATGATATTTTGGCAACGAAGGGGAATATGGTGTTGCATGTTGCTAAACAATATGGTTATTGTGAGCACGAAATTGCGGTTGTTGGAGATGGAATGAATGATATTTCAATGTTGTCTAAATTTGAACACTCTTATGCCATGGGACAGGCGAGTGCGTGTGTGAAAAAAGCGGCCAAACGCACGACCGTAGATAATGCACATGGAGGCGTTGCAGCCGTCATTTATGAAATATTACAAATCAATAAAAAAGAAACGCTTTAAGGTTAAACGTTTCTTTGGGTGTGTATCCAACGACCATAAATGCCGCAAGGCAAAAGACTTTGACTTTTACGAATCGCCAAACAATTTTCACCAGTTTCAACATGGCCATATGCTTTTTGTTTGTGCATGATATCGCATAAAACATTTTTCAATACCGTCGCGCTAAACCCTGTTGTATATGTGTTTACAAGTAAACAAAGTGCTGTATCAGACAATAACGCACTACACTGTTCAATGAGGGTGTAGAGTTGCTCTTCAATTTTCCAAACTTCATTGTTGGGCCCTCTTCCATAACTTGGTGGATCCATGATAATGATATCGTATTGACGTCCCCTTCGTTTTTCTCTTGCCACAAATTTTAGAACATCTTCGACGATGAAGCGGATTTTTTTATGAGCTAAATTGGATAATTCCATATTTTCTTTTGCCCAGCTAATCATGCCTTTACTGGCATCGACATGAACAACTTCTTGTGCACCAGCGCTTGCACAAGCCATAGTAGCACCCCCTGTATACGCAAAAAGGTTCAATACTTTTATATCATTACGTTGGCTATTCTTGATTAAATTTTCTAAAACATCCCAATTGGCTGCTTGTTCAGGGAAAATTCCCGTATGTTTAAAGTTGGTTGGGGAAACTTTAAAGCACAGATTTTTATAGGTTATCGTCCATTTATCTGGAAGTGTTTGTTTAAAATCCCAATGTCCTCCCCCTTTTTTTGAGCGAAGATAGTGGGCGTGGACTTGTTTCCACAGCTTATCATCATGCTTTTTCCATAAGACTTGTGGATCAGGACGACTCAAATAGACATCATTCCAGCGTTCTAGTTTATATCCGTCACCACAATCAATACATTCGTAATCTATCCATTGATTTGCTATTTGTTTCATATATTCACCTAATTTCTTGTATTATTATAGCATTATTTAGCCAAACGTGAAGAAAATAAGCATACGTTTCTATATGTCGTTTATTGAGGAAGCATAAGAATTGATGAAGAAGTAAAATAACTGCTTTGTTTTTTTTTGTTCATCACGTATAATGGTAGTATTGCAATGGAGGTTCTCAATGAAAAAAATAGTAACAATTGCAGTCCTTGTATGTTTGATATTTGTAAGTGGATGTAGTAAAAAAGATAAAGAAAAAACAGAAAAAGCAACAATTAAAATTGTAGAAAATGGTGTGTATGAAAAGCCAAAAAAAGCTTATAATGTACAAATAAAAGAGTTTAATAAGCTCGAAAAAGTTGTCGGAAGCGATAGCGAGGAATTGGCTAGGCTTGTTGCAATAAATTTCAGTTTTGATTTCTTTACATTAAAAAATAAAAGTGGTGCAGCTGATGTTGGAGGTTTGACATATTTACCAGAGTCAAGACGGGAAGAGTTTCAAGTGTTTTCTAGTAATTATGTATATCGTGAATACCAAAATATTGTAAATGACTATGGAAAGAGCGAATTACCAAAAGTGGTAAAGGCAAAAGTTACAAGTGTAGAAAGCATCACAGCGATGTATACAATAAAAATACCGGGAGATAAAAATCTTGGAACAATCGATAGCGAAGAAGAACAGGAGTTTCCTGCTTACCAAGTAAGCGTGAATATTTCATATGAAGATAGTGATCTAGATAAAATGGATGTGAAGACATCTGCCGTATTTATTATTATAGACATTGAAGGTAATGGAAGATTGGAAATTATCGAGATGCAATAAAGAGCCAATTAGCTCTTTTTTTATAATTTTAAAAGCTAACGGATAATAGGTAGGGATTTTCATTCCTACAGATGCATGCGGTCAGAATAAAACAATAGAGAGTAGGAAAATAAATGAAAACAATGTATAATGTTGCTTATGAAAAATATTGAATTATTATCACCTGTAGGACGCATTCAAAGTGCTTATGCTGCCATAGAAAATGGTGCAGATGCGATTTATGTAGGTGGCATAAAGTTTGGGGCAAGAGCCTTTGCAAACAATCTTAGTATGGAGGAATTAACAGATGTTATTGCTTATGCGCATCTTCGTGATGTGCGGGTGTATATAACCTTAAATACATTGTTGTTTGAATATGAATTGGATGAATGTAAGGCATATATTCAACAGCTCTACCATCTCCATGTAGATGCGATTATTGTGCAAGATTTAGGGATTTTATATTATATTCGGAAAACATTTCCTGATTTCGAAGTGCATGCTTCTACACAAATGCATATTTATAATCGAAGTGCACTGCAATTTTTACATCAACAAGGCGTGAAACGAGCTGTTTTGGCAAGAGAATGCAGTCTTGAAAAAATTATTTCTTTTCAAAATTTACCTATTGAAAAAGAGGTTTTTGTCCATGGCGCACTTTGTATTTCATACTCAGGACAATGTTTATTTTCTTCTATCAACCATGCGCGGAGCGGAAATCGAGGCAAGTGTGCACAGGGGTGTCGGATGCAATATGATTTATATTGTGAAAAAACATTATTGAAAAAAGACCAATATCTATTGAGTCCGAAGGATTTATGTACGCATACACACATTGCAAAACTACAAGATGCACAAGTGGATTCTATAAAAATAGAAGGTCGCATGAAGTCAAATGAGTATGTAGCCTATACGACGTATGTATATAGAAGAAAACTAGATAATCCAGCGTATCAAATGAGCGAGGAAGAAGCAAATATATTGAAGGTATTGTTTCATCGCAAATATACGCTAGGACATGCTTTTCAAGCGAGCGGAAATCAATTTATTAATGAAGATAGACCCAATCATGAAGGTGTTGTGATTGGAAGCGTATTATATCGGCGGGGTGAAAGAGTATACATCAAATTACAAAAAGAATTAGCACAGTTTGATGCGATTCGTTTTCTTGCAAAACATGAGGATGGATGCATTGTAAATCGCTTGTACCAAAATGATTTGTTGATAGCGAAGGGAAATGTCAACAGTGTAGTAGCACTGGATTATGCAAAGCCTGTAGAAGTGAATTGTGTAGTTGTTAAAACCAAAGATGCTAGAATTGAAAAAGAATTGCGATTGAGCTATCAAAAAAACACGCGGAAGAAAGCATTAAAAGCGGTCATAGAATTGCATATTGACCAGCCTGTTAAACTAACAATATATAAGCAAGCGCACCAAGTTGAAGTAGTTAGTGAAAGTCTTGTTGAGCGTGCGCAAAGTCGACCTTTGAAGGACTTGGATATACAAAAAAGTTTACAAAAAACAGGAAATACTCCCTATGAATTCGTAAATATTAATATAATAAAAGATGAAGATATATTCTTTTCTTTAAAAACACTTAACGAATTACGAAGACAGGCACTGAAAGTTTATGAAGAACAGAAATTGTCTAATTTTCATCGTCAACAAATTCCTTTTAGCATACAATCACAAAAACAAACCTTATTCCCACCAAGAATCAGTGCCCATGTAGAAAATGAAGATCAATTACTTGCCTGTTTACAATATAGAGAGATAGTTGTATATACTAGTGACAAGCGCTTATATGAAAAGTATCAAGCCCAAAAACGAGTTTTGTACGAGACGCAAAATGTATATGATAAATCTTATAAAAAAGCAAGTTGCATCCATGATGTAGGAGGTTTGCATAAAGGTTGTGACATAGGATATGGAATTTCAATTCAAAATAGCGAAGCACTATATTATGTTTCGCAGTTGCGAACTAGCTACATATCATTGGGATTGGAATTGCGGAAGAAGGATATTAAAGCAATGTTGTCCAAGGTTAAAGATGTATCAATACTTTCCCAATTAGAATTTATGATCTATGGAAAGATAAAGTTGATGAGTATGCAGCATTGTGTAGTCAATCATGCTTGCCTACAAAGTGATAAAAAAAATTGTGTATTATGTAAAAAACAAAATTATTATTTAAAAAATAGACAGGGACAATCCTTTTATATGCGTGGAGATGATGCGTGTATTTTGCATTTATATAGTGATCAACCGCGAGATGAAATCATGCATGTACAATCATATAGAGCACTTGGTATCCAAAGCTTTCATTTCGCATTTTTTGATGAAAGTGCAACAAGTGTTCACCAAATAATACAAAAGTTCCAGAAAAACGACCAATAATGCCACTTGTATATCTTTTTCCTTTTTTTTGCGCTAAAATGTAAGCAACAAAGAGGTGATGCGTATGTTGCGAGTAAGTAAAAAAGATGTTGATATGTATCCTTCTTTATGTATGGATGTGCAAGAGTAATTTTGCACATCTTTTTTCTACGAAAGGAGATGTTAATGATGGATAAAGAATTAAGTATACTATGGAAATGTGGTGCTAATGGAGATATAACAACACTTATTGCTCAAATGAAAAAAGGTTGTGATATCAATTACCAAAACGAGGAGGGACGTACAATTTTAATGCGCGCTGCAAAACGTGATTTTAAAGACATTGTACGCATTCTTTTAGATGCAGGAGCAGATGTTAATTTACGCGATTTACGAGGCAAAACAGCGCTTATGGGTGCTGCTAAAAAAGGTCATAAAACGATTGTTCATAAATTAATGGAAGCAGGAGCACAGATTAATATTCAGGATATAAAAGGTAGAACAGCCCTGATGCGAGCAGCATTTTTAGGCAGAGACCGTGTTGTTCGTGAGTTGTTGAAAGGTGATTTGATGCTAGATTTAAAAGATGAAATGGGAAGGACAGCACTTATGGAAGCGTGTCTTGCATACAAACAAGATGTGATTGATTTGTTACTGATTTCCAAAGCGAGCGTGAACCTACAAGACAATAATGGTTGTACGGCTTTAATGAGGGCAGCCTATGCAGGTTATAGTGGTTTGGTTGAGAAATTATTAGATTATGGTGCTGATAAAGATATAGAAGATGAAGACGGGAAAAAGGCAATTCATTATGTGAGAGAATCATCGTTTAGTGAATTGAAGCCTTTGTTACGGTAGGTGAGAGTATGAGAGATTATAAAGCAAATGAGATTCGTAACGTCTGTGTTTTAGGGCACAGTGGCGTGGGTAAAACTGCCCTTTTGGAAGCGATGCTGTATTTTACAAAGGCAAGTGATCGTTTTGGAAAAACGAGTGAGGGAAGCAGTTTAATTGATTATGATGCTGAAGAAATAAAACGAGGAGCAAGTATCTATACATCGATTGCCCCCATTGAGTGGAAAGAATGTAAAATAAACTTTTTGGATACCCCAGGATATTTGGATTATGTGGCAGAGCAAGACGCTGCCCTGCATATAGGCGATAATGCATTGGTTGTTGTAAGTGCTAAGGATAAAGTGGAGGTAGGAACCATCAATGCTTGGGATAAGGCTAAAAAACGCAAGTTGCCAACCATCTTCTTTATCAACAAGTTGGATGAGGAGTATACATCATTTGAAGAGACGTATGAGTCTTTGCGAGAAACTTTTGGTAAAAGCGTAATTCCTTTTGAAATGCCGATGGTTGAAAATGGTGAAGTAATTGGTTCCATTAATATTTTAAGAGAAAAGGCTTGGTACTACAAAGGTGAAAAAGCAAGTCGTGACACTGCTTATGATGTTCCCAAGGAATATCAAGAAATGCTCAATATTTACAAAGCTCAAATTGCTGAGGCAGTGGCAATGGGTGATGATGAATTGATGGAAAAGTTTTTTAATGGCGAAGAATTTAATGATGCGCAACTTACCCGTGGTGTGCGAATTGGCGTGAGGAATGGTGAAATTGTACCGGTATTTAGCGGTTCTGCAACCTTATCCATAGGGATTGAACGGTTGATGGACTTGATCTTAAAATACTTTCCAACGTATGGTGAACAAGGGAGTATGCTTGCACATGACCTTAAGCAAAAAGAAATGGTAGAGTTGCAAACAAATGAAGATGGTCCACTAACGTGCCAAGTATTTAAAACCATTGTGGATCCTTTTGTGGGAAGAATATCGTTTATAAAAATATATAGTGGGATATTGCGTAGTGATGCAATGATGTACAATCCCAAAAAAGATGAAATGGAAAAAATCGGGCAGATTTTTGTGATTAAAGGCAAGCATCAAACAGCAGTAGGGAAGGTGTTTACGGGTGATATTGTAGCCGTTACAAAGTTGCAGCACACACAAACAAATGACACACTTTGCGAGAAGACACACGCTTATGTAGTAGATGAGATTCCTTTCACGAAAGGCTTATTAGCGAAGCGGATTGTACCAAAAACAAAAAAAGATGATGAGAAGTTAAATAACGCGTTATCAAAAATCATAGAAGAGGATCATTCTTGTTGGGTAGAGTATCATAAAGAAACCAAGGAAACAATTTTATATGCGGTTGGTGAACAACATTTTGAAGTGCTAACATCCAAAATGCATCATCGTTATAAAGTGAATGTAGAATTATCAACACCGAAAGTTCCTTATCATGAAACAATTACCAAAAGTGTGATTGCCGAAGGGAGACATAAGAAACAGTCGGGTGGGCATGGCCAATTTGGGCATGTATTTATTGAGTTTATGCCAAATGAAGAAACGGAAGAATTGGTATTTGAACAACGGGTCGTTGGTGGAGCGGTACCGAAAGGATATTTTCCAGCAGTTGAAGCGGGACTAAGAGAAAGTGTTTTGGAAGGCGTCTTGGCAGGATACAAAGTAGTACGGATGAAGGCCGTATTATTTGATGGTAAATACCATGATGTAGACTCCAGTGAGATGGCATTTAAGCTTGCTGCGATTTTGGCTTATAAAGAAGGAATGCCAAAAGCCAATCCGATTTTATTGGAACCGATTATGGAGTTAAAAATTAGTGTCCCAGAAACTTTTACAGGAGTGATTATAGGTGATATTAACAAACGCCGTGGGATGATTATGGGTATGGATATGGAAGGTGATAAGCAAATCATAGAAGTACAAATTCCATTGGCTGAGATTATGGATTTCCCTACGGATTTAAGGGCAATTACACAAGGAAGAGGTATATATACACAAATATTCCATCACTACGAAGAGGTACCAGCACAACTTACAAAACAAATCATTGACGCACAACACCGTAATGATTAATTGGTTTGTTATCTATATTTATCCTTGTCTAATTAGCGAATTCATGTATAATGGATACTGTAATTGGAAGTAAGGAGATATATTATGGATGAAATAAAAAATGATTCTAGTTGGGAAGTTGAGGAAGGTAAGGTAAAGTCGGTAACGACGTGGAAGACCTTAAAACAAGTTCAGATTACATTTGCGATAGAAACACTAATTACAATAGCGTTCATCGTTTTGTGTATATGGGCATTTCAACAACATATTGCATTTGGTGTATTATGTTTATTGATTACAATGTTTGCGGGCTTATCTGCTTATGGATCGTATACGGCGATGCAGATCTTATATGCGCAAAAACCCGCAAAAGTGGATGAAATGAAAAAGATGGGGAAGAAAAAGTTTAATATTAAAATTCCTGAATTTAAAATTTCTAAAATCAAAATACCATCATTAGAAAGAAAAATAGAAGCGACATATTCGGCAACACTTTCCAAAACATCAAGTAAAGATCGTCAGGAAGTTATTGATAATTTGGTTGAAGGCGGAACGCTTTATGTGAATGAAAATTATATTGTTACAACAAAAAGTGGCTTAGAAGTAGGGGAACTCACAAAACTTCTGATTGCCAAAATAGAAGGAATTGATGTACAGAAATTACGTTGTAAGGTTGTTGAAATTTCTTTTAATAAATCAAGAAAAAAAGCATTAAGAATTGACTTAAATGTATTGGAGTAAGAGCATAATAAGGCGTGCACGAAAAAAGGACGAAATCATTTATTTGACTTCGTCCTTTTATAAGGAAGTGGTGAAAGTAGTGTTAACATAGTAAAAATTAAAAGGATTCTCTAACATGTAAGATAAAAAATCATATTTATGTATAAAAGATAGATAATATCATTGCATAGATATTTTTTAATTTTTAATCCTAAAATAAAACCCCTATTTCTAGGGGGAATTTTTTTATTGGGGCGACCGATGGGGATCGAACCCACGCATGACTGGACCACAACCAGTTGTGTTAACCACTTCACCACGACCGCCATAACTTTGTTAAGCATATATGATTATAACGAATTATTTAGTCTTTGTAAAGTGTATTTTATGCATTTAAAGAAAGATATTGCATTTCATAGTCGATGTGGTATAGTATCGCATTTTGCACAAATTAAAATTGATATTTTTTCGTCATGGAATTGTATAGTTTAGCGTATTTTAACAATGTCATTTTAAAAAAACAATGAAGAAAAAATGAAATATGCATAAAGGCATGTGCAGTACTCGTATTTTTTCAAGGAAACATACATTATGGTCGATATATTGTTTAGCTTGTGTTGATGTTAGTGTGAAAGCAAGTCTTGTTATAAAAGGATTGGTGACGTTTTTCTAATTTCAATTACTTTTGCGATAATCGCTGTTTTCGGGAGTACGGTATTACTTAAGATATAATTTTGCTCATGTAGTTTTATAATATTATCAATTGCCCACATATCTTCATCATGATATAACACGAGAGTATGTTTTTCATAATGATTTAAGATTTTGAGTAAATATATATCTTGAGGATTTAAGAAGGTATGTTCTAGGTGTATATTCGTGCAGGCAAAATCTACATCTTGTTCAGTATATATTTGATGCTGTGACGTTTTGTTTTGATAATCATAAAAAGATGTGTATATCGGGATGGTTGCATCTTCGATCAAATAACTTTTCGGGATATGAAAGTAATTTGCAAGAATTTCAATCCGCTCCATCCGCGGATATTTTTTCCCATTCATCCATTCTGAAATAATACCAGCACTAAACTCTAAATCACGAATAAGATCTAGTTGTGTTTTATGTTGTTGTGTAAGGTAAAATCTTAAGTTTTTTGTAAATATGGTTTGTAATTCCTCTTTCTTTTTCATAGAATCTCCATTGCTTTGATTATATCGCTTAAAGTGAATTATATCAACATAAAAGGGAAATATATTTCTTATAAATTGACAATTCGCTTAAAGTGAATTAAAATAATAATAATATAGGTGAGGTATGCTATGGTTGAAATGGTATTGACACTAAAAGCTTGCAGAATCAATTGTAATTTGAAAATTAAAGAAGTTGCAGAATTGGTTGGTAGAACAGATCGAACCGTAAAGAATTGGGAGAGTGGAAGAAGTATTCCAAACGGGCAAGATTTGAAGAAATTATCTGCTATCTATCGCGTTGACATTGACCATATTTTTCTTGGTGATACAGTTTCATTAAAAGCATTTTATAAACAAAAAGTATCTTTATAAAGCACA
>JBKEBQ010000013.1:0-1875 GCA_047973225.1 Breznakia sp.
TCGATGATGAAGTATAAAACAAAATGGATACAGCCTGAGTATAAGCAAAAGTACGAAATGGAAGTAAAAGATATATCTAATTCAAATTAGCATTATGATATAATGGAAAAGAATTAGAATAAATCCAACTTCTACTTATGGGTAGAGGTCAACCATTTTTGGACAGGGTTCGGGTAGAGTTAAGGGAGCTAATGGAGCTGAGATACCTAGAACGAAATATAACCCTATTGAATATGAAGGTAGTGTTAAAGTTAATGAAGAGGTACGTGATGTAAGTAGACGTGTTTATCAACGAAATGATATTGATTTTAATTATGTTGATGAAACGACAGGCTTAACTAATTTAGAACGAATGCAAAACGGCAAACCACCAATAAGTCCAGATGGAAATCCTGTACAATTACATCATATATTACAAAAAGAATCTGGTCCAATGGTAGAGATTCAAGAGATTACGCATCAGGAGTATTTTTCACAACTGCATGGACTTGCAGAAGATGGTGCAAGCTTTAGAAACAATCCAATTTTAAATAAGCAGTATAACAATTTTAGAAATCAATATTGGAAATGGCGTGCTAGCCAGTTTAATGGAGGTTAAGAAATGAACGAGAAATTATATAGCGCGATAAAGCAAAATGAAGAAAAAGGAGATTTTACTCATACAATCATAAATGAAGAAAAGATTAAAGAAGCTGAAGAAAAGCTTAATCTAGAATTACCAACACAGTATAAAAATTTTTTAGAAAGCTTTGGTCATGGTGGTATTGGTGGACTAGAAATACTTGGTATTGGTAATAATAAACTTATATTTGTAGAAACAACTTTGAGATATCGTGAATATGGGCTGTCATTAAATTTGATTACCATAGAAAATTGTGATGAGTGGTTATATTGTGTTGATGTAAATGATGGGAAAATTGTTATGTGGGCAAATGGTTGCAAAGAAATTAGTGTAGCGTATAATAATTTTGACGAATATCTAGAAGATAGAATAAAAGATGTCTTAGAAAACATGTAAAATTTTTTTATTTAGAGCATTTCTATTAAGGGTGCTCTTTTTCGGCGCATAAAATTGTAACACTTTGCTAAGAGTGGACTGAATAGATTAAACTATAAGTAAGAGTTAAGCACTTCTTCAAGCCACGACCATCGTACGAAGTGTAAGCGTAGGAAGTAGCTTGGATTGACGCAAGCTACAATCCGTATAGGGCGCATTAGTAGCACCGCCCTACACATACACACCAAGAAACAGGAAATAAGCTATTTTAAAGGCTTATCGCCTGTTTTTTTCTGCATAGTTTTATGAAAGAGAGTAGACACAAATATAAATATTTCATAAAGTTTTGCGAATTTTACGGAATTGAGGTCTTTGCAACAGTAGTAAT
The DNA here is from genome assembly GCA_047973225.1 of Breznakia sp. Classification (GTDB taxonomy): domain Bacteria; phylum Bacillota_I; class Bacilli_A; order Erysipelotrichales; family Erysipelotrichaceae; genus JBKEBQ01. Next base: position 1,386 of record JBKEBQ010000013.1, read on the forward strand.
AATGTAAGTATTTTTAAGAATCTTGCCAATTCGTTACCTTTCATCTGTATAAATAGTAGACAAATTCATGATCGTATTTGCGTTTCAAGAGAATAGAAAACTTTTCTAAAATATGCAAAAAATCGACCATTCCAAGTTAGATATGGTGTGTAAGAAAAGCAAGACATAAACATGTTAAAGAAAGAATTGAGTATTAAGGTTGATTATTTAAGTATGGTCTTTGATAATCTAAAAGCAGATTGGGAGAAGCTTGCAGAAGCGTTTGAAAGTTACAACAGCCTTTTTGATAGTGCAGCGATATATGGAAATCAAATGTCCTATCAAAAGGGCTGTCTTGAAACATTCAGATCGCTCGCACAAGAGTTGATTGCATGCGCAGAAGAAAATGACTGCGGACAGTATTTCAAAGAACAGAAATTAAGCAAAAAAGATATAGAAGAAATCAAAGATATCACCATGGGTATGGCAGTTGGGCTCTTCTCGCTTTTCA
>JBKEBQ010000018.1:0-43335 GCA_047973225.1 Breznakia sp.
GTCGCAAAGAGATATCTCAAAAACGATAGATGATATCTATGTATTTCAAGTATCACATGAAATGATATCGAATATTACAGATGATGTAATCCCAGAACTTGAAGAATGGCAAAATAGACAATTGAAAAAATGTTATCAATTTTTATTTGTGTACTGTATGTATGCGACGATACGAAATGCCTATGAAGTTAAGAAATACGCCTTATATACGATACTTCGTTATACCATGGAATGAAAAAAAGAGATTTTGGGATTATGGATAAAGTAAAGTGAAAGCAAGAATAAATGGATGTAAATATTTGATGAACTAAGATACGAGGTGTAGAAGATTTGTTCATCTCTTCCATGGCTGGCGTATCAGGATTAGAAGAAGGAGCAAGAGCAATATTTCCCCATGTCGTTGTACAACGATGCAGTGTCCATTTGATTCGCAATGCTATTAAGTATGTACCTAGTAAAGATTATAAAGCATTGACAAAAAGCTTGAAAAAGGTGTATGGAGCAGCGACACTGAAAGCAGCCAATAGTGCTTTTGAGAGCTTTCAAAAGCAATATTCACAATATCCTGGAGCCGTCGATGTTTGGAAGCGAAACAGGTCTCATATTGAGCAACTATTTGATTATGGAACGGCGATACGAAAAATGATGTATGCCACCAACGCCATTGAGCGATCAATTCCAGTTTCAGGAAAGTGACAAAAAAGGCGCATTTCCAAATGAAATGGCCTTGTATAAACTGGTATATCTCAAAGTGGTTGAGCTGAATAACAAATGGAATGGTGGGCTTGGTCAATGATTATAAATCAGCTTCTCATTAGTCCTGATTTTGAGAAAAGCGTGAATCAGTTCATCAATGCTAATTAATTACTTACACACTTTTATTGACAAACCCAAATTATTGCCAATTTTATTGTCACACCTCCTATAAACCAACAAAAAACGCCGATAATATCGACGTTTTCTTAGTTTCTACTCTACTCCCACTCAATTGTTCCAGGAGGCTTTGATGTAATGTCATATACCACTCTGTTGATTCCCGATACTTCATTGACAATTCTAGTAGATACAATATCTAAAAATTCATATGGTAATCTCGTAAAAGTTGCTGTCATAAAATCTTGCGTATTCACTGATCGAATGGCACAAACATATTCATATGTTCTACCATCGCCCATTACCCCTACCGTCTTACATGGTAAAAGAGCAACATAGGCTTGTGAACTCTGATGATATAAACCAGCATCCATTAATTCGCTGATAAAAATATCATCTGCTTCCTGTAAAATTTTCACCTTTTCCTTGGTTACTTCTTCAATCACGCGAATCCCCAATCCAGGTCCTGGAAAAGGATGTCGATTCACCAGTTCAGAAGGCATTCCTAACTCCAACCCGACTTTTCTAACTTCATCTTTAAACAAATCTTTAAGTGGCTCTAAAAGCTTAAAATTAAGATCTTCAGGCAAGCCCCCAACATTATGATGAGATTTAATTGTTGCCCCCGCTCCTTGAGTAGAAGATTCAATCACATCTGGATAAATTGTGCCTTGGGCTAAGAAATCCGCGTCATTTTGGTTAGCTTTGGCTTCCTCAAATACCTGGACGAATAATTTACCGATAATTTTTCTTTTAGTTTCAGGATCTTTTACTCCTTTTAATGCATCTAAAAACAAATCTTTTGCATTCACTCTTTCAATATTCATGTGATAATGATTTCCATATACTTCCATTACCTTATCGCCTTCATTTTTTCGCAATAATCCTGTATCAACAAAAATACAAGTTAAATTATCTTTAATAGCTTTATGTACCAACATTGCTACCACCGAAGAATCAACGCCACCTGATAATCCTAAGATAACTTTTTTATCCTTCACTTCTTCTTGAATTTCCATAATCGTTCTTTCAATATAATTATGCATTGTCCAACTTCTTGAAGTTTCACATAACTCTACAAAATTCTCAATCATCTTCGCACCATGTTCGCTATGCGTAACCTCTGGATGAAACTGTACATTGTAAATGGGTTTCTCTTTGTGTGCAACCACAGCCATACATGTATCCGTACACGCAAGCAATTCAAAACCATCTGCCAATTTACTCACATGATCTCCATGACTCATCCAAACAACAGATTCACTTGGGACACCGTCTAAAATGCGTGCGTTTTTTTTGATTTTTAAAACACTTTTCCCATATTCCCTTTTATCACTGGATTCTATCTTTCCCCCTAAAATGGATTGGGTGATTTGCATTCCATAACAAATTCCTAAAATGGGCTTTTTCAAGTCGTATATTTTTGGATCAATACTAGGTGCTGATGTATCATAAACCGAATTTGGTCCACCAGATAAAATAATACCTTTTACTTCATCACGCGCAAATTTTTCAAGTGGCGTATCGAAATCTACGATTTCACTATACACCCCAAATTCTCGTACTCTTCTTGCAATCAATTGATTAAACTGACTACCATAATTCACAACTAGAATTTTTTCCATAGTTATCTCCTTTTATTACTTCAAATTATATAATATCCACCCCTCATTATCAATTGTCTTTTTAGCCTAACAAAACTGTCTGATATATTGTATTTTTCCAATTACATACCAAAAGCCATTCTTTAGCTTTTTAACAAATATCATTTTAAATAGTCTTTTAAATCTTTGCGTGCTTCTATTGTATATTCATCACAAGTAAGTATTTGTGGGTTTTGAAGAATTTCCTCTTTTTGCTTTTTTGAATATTGTTTTATCTTGTATTCTAACTTTAACGCAAGACTACGATTATCACATGAATACACTGCCTCAAGAGCAATAATATCTCTTGTTTTCGTATACTTTGCGCCATTTTTATGTTTAAAACAATGCTCTTTCATCCGCTTTTGCATATTCTTTGTAATCCCTGTATAAAGCGTATTATCACTGCATCGTAGAATATAAATATAATACATAAAAATCCTCTTCATTCCTTACTTATTATAGCACACCTATCATCGCACTTATATAAATCTAAGGTTTTCAATTGTATACTACAATATTTTCTTTCCTTTTGATAAAAATACCAATTTTTTTGACATATAGAAACTTGTTTTATCTCATTATTTTGCGTAACAATTTTATTTTTTTGCGATATGGGGGATAGCGAAAAGATATATCCATCCAATTTGATTTTTTCAAAATTCCTTTTTCGTGCGTGAACGTGTCGAAAGTTTTTTTTCCATGATATGCTCCCATACCACTTTCTCCAATACCGCCAAACGCTAAATTTCGATTTGTTACATGAATGACATTATCGTTAATACATCCGCCACCGAACGCTAGATTGTGCATCGCATAGTGTTCAATTATAGCTGATGTTGTATAGAGGTAAAGTGCTAGTGGTTTTGGCTTTTGTCGCAATTGTCGCCACACGTTTTGTATATCGTCAAAGCTGATAATGGGAAGTAGAGGTCCAAAAATTTCTTCTTGCATAATCGCATCCTCCCAACAAACATCATCAATAATACAAGGAGCTATTTTTTGTTTTTCTATATCCACATTTCCACCAAATACAATATGTTGCTTATGCATGAGTTGTTGCAAACGATGAAGATGACGTTCATGAATAATTCTAGGATATTCTTCATTTGAAATTGGATCGTCACCATAGCTTTGATGAAGATAATGGCGCAATTGGTGTATAAGCCTTTCTTTCACATTTTTATGTACCAAAATGTAATCTGGCGCTACACATGTTTGTCCAGCATTTAAAAATTTACCCCATACAATGCGTTTAGCAGCCAACACAATATTGGCGGTTTCATCCACAATACATGGACTCTTTCCACCCAATTCCAAGGTTATAGGCGTGATATACTTTGCAGCTGCCTCCATAACCACACGTCCCATTTGCGTACTTCCTGTAAAAAAGATATAGTCAAATTTCTGTGCTAACACTTTTTGCATTACCTCTTTTTTCCCTTCTACAACCCGGACATGCACTTCATCAAATACTTCTTGGATGATTACCTTCATCATCTTGTTTGTATGAATTGCATATTCAGATACCTTTAAAATCACGCAATTACCAGCAGCAATCGCCCCCATAAGCGGCAGCATACTAAGCTGAAAAGGATAATTCCATGGTGATATAATTAACACAACACCATAGGGGTTTTTGTATACATAGCTCGATGATGGAAAATGCATCATCAATGTTTTGACCTTCTTTCGCTTGCTCCAAGCTTTCATATGCTTTATTATATGCCGCAATTCTTCTAATACAATCCCAACTTCACTCATATATCCTTCAAAGTTAGATTTGTTTAAGTCTTGTTGTAGTGCTTTCAAAATATCCTTTTCATGATGTTTGATTGCCCTTTGTAGTGCCAACAATACGCTTTTACGAAAGGCTATATTTTTTGTTATGTCACGTAAAAAAAACATTTGTTGTTTCTGTAGAATTTCTCTTATATCTTCCATAGTACATGCACCTCAACTTTATATTTATCATTATATCATTTTTATCGTATTCCTAAAAAATAAGTCAATTTTCATTGATCATTATATTTTTTCTATATCTTTTCTTGCATCTTATATTTTTTGTGCTATAATCAACTCATATTTAAATTGATAGAGGCGCGGTTCTTAAGAAAAAGTATAAAGAAGACATTCACTTGATATACTTTGTAGGAAGCACCGCCGAATATACGATATCGGTATATATCGTGTATGGGCTTATGGAAAATATCTATAAGACTGTCTACATGTAAATGTAGGAGAACTATCTTAGTTAACTTTTTTCTTATAAAGTCAACGAGATACGTTCTTGTTGGCTTTTTCATTATAAGGAGGAGAAGATTATGAAAAGATTAGCAGGAATTATGGTAGGTGTAGCATTGATCCTTACAGGATGTGAAGGTACGTCGAGTTCATCTAGTGATGATAATACTTTTGTAGTTGGAATGGAATGTAATTATGCACCATTCAACTGGCAAACAAACCAAGAAAGCGATACTAGTGTCGCAATTGGTGGTGCAGGATTTTGCGATGGGTATGATGTTATGATTGCCCAAAGTATTGCAGATGAATTAGATAGAGAGTTAGAAATTAAAAAAGTCGCTTGGGATGGTTTGCAGCCTGCCTTACAGTCTGGTGAAATTGATGCCATTATTGCAGGAATGACAGCAAACGAAGATCGCGAAAACGGAATTGACTTTACAACCCCATACTTTGCATCAGAAATGGTAATGATTGTTCGTAAAGGTAGTGAAGAAGCCACTTATAACAATATTCAACAGTTTCGCAAAAAAACTGTCATTGGACAAAAAAATACAAACTACGACGATATTATTGATCAAATAGAGAACGTTATTCATGCAACACCAAAAGCATCATATCCAGAAATGATTGTAACGCTACAATCGCAAGAAGTTGATGCCATTACCGCAGAATTGCCTGTAGCGCAAGGTGCTATTAGCGCAAACGCGGACTTGGCAATTGTACGCTTTGCCCAAGGAAAAGGCTTTGATATTGATACCAGTGTTTCAATTGGTTTAAAAGAGGGCAGTCGTGATTCAGATTTCTTTAATGCTGTACAAAGTGCATTAGATAAAATCACACAAGCAAAACGCGATTCTTGGATGGAACAAGCAAGAAATAACCAACCATCACAAGAGTAGAAAAATAGGAGATAACTATGTTCATATTTGCAACAAAACCTGAGAGCCTTTGGGGTCAAATTCAATGGATATTTGAAGATAACTGGCCATTATTTTGGTATGGTATTAAGGTAACTGTTTTATTAGCCATTGTCGGCACCCTTGTCGGCTTGATCATTGGACTGTTTCTAGGAACACTTCGTACCATTGAAATTCATGAAAACGATGCCGTGATTATGAAAATCACGAAACGAATTCTTCATGGTTTTGTGAATTTCTATGTTTGGTTCTTTCGTGGTACACCCATGATGATTCAAGCATTATTATTTTACAACTTATTTCGACCTATCTTACATTGGGATGCAATGATGGCAGGTTATGTTATCATTTCGATTAACACGGGTGCCTATATGGCAGAAATTGTACGCTCAGGCATCCAATCTGTTGACCACGGTCAAAAAGAAGGAGCACGCAGTATTGGAATGAGCAATACCCAAACGATGACATCCATTATTTTGCCGCAAGCGATTAAGAACTCTTTCCCTTCAATTGGAAATCAATTTGTTGTTAACATTAAAGATAGTAGTATGTTAAACGTAATTGGCGTTATTGATTTGTTTTTCCAAACATCTTCTGTTGCTGGGTCTAGTATGCTTTATATACCAACCTTTGTAATTACAACAATGATCTATCTCGTCTTGACAACGATCGCGACATTTATTTTAAATCTCATCGAAAATAGATTAGATACAGCGCAGAAAGGAAATGTGTAATATGGAAACAATGATTCGTATCAAGCATTTAAAAAAACATTTTGGCAACTTAGAAGTTTTAAGAAATATTAACTTTGACATCCATAAAGGGGAAGTCATTACCATTATTGGCTCTAGTGGTAGTGGAAAGTCTACCTTGTTGCGTTGTATCAATCTTTTAGAGAAACCTGATGATGGAGAAATTTTATATGAAGAAAAAAATATTCTAAAAGACGACATCAATATAAATGAACATCGTAGTCACGTTGGGATGGTTTTTCAAAACTTTAATTTATTTGATAATAAAACAGTTTTAGAAAACTGTATGATTGGACAAATCAAAGTTTTAAAAAGAAATAAAGAAGAAGCGAAACAAAAAGCATTGGATTTTCTTGAAAAAGTAGGAATGAAAGAATTTGCTTCTAAAAGTAGTGTGTTATTATCTGGTGGTCAAAAGCAAAGAGTTGCGATTGCACGTGCCTTATGTATGGATCCTAAAATTTTACTTTTTGATGAACCCACGAGTGCTTTAGATCCTGAAATGGTAGGTGAAGTCTTAAGTATTATGAAAGAACTCGCCCACAGTGGGCTGACAATGGCTGTGGTTACACACGAAATGGAATTTGCAAGAGAAGTCTCTTCACGGGTTATTTTCATGGATGAAGGCGTCATCGTGGAAGAGGGAACTCCAGAAAATTTATTTAAGAATCCGCAAAAAACGCGCACAAAAGAATTTTTACACCGTTACAATACATAAGCAAGATTATCTATATCTTGCTTTTTTTTATACAATTAATAAAATAAAAAAGAGATTTTAATATCTCTTTAGAATACTAAATTTCGTGGCGTTCTTGCAAAAGGTTGTACATCGCGGATATTTTGTACCCCTGTCAAATACATTAGGAATCGATCAAACCCTAATCCAAAGCCAGCATGTTTACAACCACCATATTTGCGTAAGTCCATATACCACTGAAGATGTTCACTCTCCATTCCCATTTCCTGCATGCGTTTCGTCAATACATCATAACGCTCTTCTCTTTGGCTTCCACCAACCAATTCACCAACACTAGGCACCAATAAATCACATGCCGCCACTGTTTTTTGATCGTCATTCACACGCATATAAAATGCTTTGATATCTTTTGGATAATCGGTAATGAAAACCGGACCTTTTATGACTTTCTCACAAAGATAACGTTCATGTTCGCTATTCAAATCCATCCCCCAAGATACTGTGTTTTCAAAATCAACATCGGCTTTTTTTAGAAGTTCAATCGCATGTGAATATGTCATCTTTTTAAATTCTGAATTACGTACAGCTTGAATGCGCTCTAGCAGTCCTTTTTCAATCATTGTATCAAAGAACTTCATCTCTTCTGGTGCATTATCCAATATATAGTCAATGCAATATTTAATCATATCTTCTATCAATTGCATATCATCATTTAAATCTGCAAAGGCAATTTCTGGTTCAATCATCCAAAATTCACTCGCATGACGACTCGTATTTGAATTTTCTGCACGAAAAGCTGGGCCAAAGGTATAAACATCACGATATACCATCGCAAATGCTTCTACATGAAGTTGCCCAGTAACGGTTAGAAACCCTTGTTTACCAAAGAAATCTTCATCATAGTCCCCATCATTTCTTGTCGTTACTGTGAACATTTCACCAGCACCTTCTCCATCATTTCCAGTAATTATGGGAGTTTGTACATACACAAACCCTTGATTTTGAAAAAACTCATGGATTCCCATCGATAATACCGAACGTAAGCGAAACATTGCATAAAATGTATTTGCCCGTGGTCTTAAGTGAGGAATTTCACGTAAATATTCAAAGCTATGACGTTTTTTTTGCATTGGATAACTCGTTTCACAATCCCCTTCCAATTGGGATTGTGTGACTTCAATTTCAAAAGGTTGCTTTCCCTTCGGTGTAATCTTTAATTTCCCTACAACACTCAAAGCACTACCCGTTGCATATTTTGAAATATCTTCAAAATTTTCTAATCCATCTCGATATACGAGCTGGACACTTCGAAAATACGTACCGTCATTAAATTCAATAAACCCTAATTTTCCATTCAAACGATTTGTGCGCACCCAACCTTGTAGTTGCACATACTCTAAGGAATCAACTTCCATTGCAGAACCCGCTAGTATCATTTCGTAAAGTTCACGTACAGTCATATATTCAAACATTTGCTATTCCTCCATCTCTTCATCTAAATTATTTGTTTCAAACACCAACTCTTGAATGCTGGTTACCACATCCACTGCTTTCAATGATACTCCTTCTGGTACCCTTATGTGTTTATGGGTAAAGTCAACAATTCCCGTAATTCCACAAGCAATTAAACGATCTGCTGTTTTTTGTACATTATCACTTACTGTAAGAATTGCAATACGACAGCCCTTTGGCATTTTTTCTTCTAACTCTTCAATATCATATACAGGAATATTGAAAACAACGCCAAACCGTTTGGGGTTATTATCAAAAGCACAACTAATTTCACCAACAACATTATCCCAACGATTATACTTCATCAGTGCGTGACCCAAATTTCCAGCACCAACTAAAATTATTTTTTCATCAAAATCAACACCAAGTTCTTGATTGAAGATATCAATTAATGTTTCAATATCATACCCATAACCTTGTTTTCCAAGCGTTCCCAACAGTGAGAAATCACGGCGAATGGTCGTTGGTTCGATATTCACATATTCACTCAACTCTTTCGACATGATCCGCTCATGTCCATATTTACGCAGTCTACGAAGCGCCTTTAAATAAATTGGATAACGTTTTAAAGTTGCCTTTGGTACTCTTTTTTTTAGGTTATGCATAACATTTTCTCCTGTTCTCAGTATACCATATTTCACACTTTATGCATGTGTAAAATCGCTTTTACTCACAAAGTTTCATGCTCGCTTTCGCAGCATCATGAAAATTGCCGAAGTCTTGATGTTGATAAGCAAAATAACCTGCAACACCAATCATTGCCGCATTGTCCGTACAACACCATAACGGTGGTAAAATGAGCTGTTCCTGACGGTTTTCAAATACATCGCGCATCTTTTTTCGAAGGGCACTATTGGCAGCAACACCACCCGCAAGTAAAACTTGTTTTACTTCATATTGTTTTAATGCAAGCATCAGTTTCTCCATAATTTGTTGTAATGCTACTTCTTGAAAAGAAGCAGCTAAATTGGCTTCATTAATACTCTTCCCTTGCTTTTTTTGCCGAGCTATAAACTGTAAAACTCCACTTTTCAAACCGCTGAAACTCAAATCATACACTCCTGTTGTTTTTGGTTTAGGTAAATCATAAATTGCTTCTCCAGTTTTTGCGAGAGCATCAATTTTAGGACCACCTGGGTAACCCAATTCCAATATTCTTGCGACTTTATCGTAAGCTTCCCCAATCGCGTCATCTTGGGTTTGTCCCAAGACTTCAAAGTGATAAGGATCCTGCATATATACAAATTCTGAATGCCCGCCACTCACGACCAAAGCAAGCAAAGGGTATCGTAGATCATCAATGAAGTTACATGCAAAAATATGTCCCTTGATATGATGAATCGGCAACATTGGTTTTTGAAAAGCCCAGGCCAGTGTTTTGGCAGCCTGTACACCCACATGTAAACTCCCTATCAGTCCCGGCCCTCTTGTATAGGCAATTGCATCAACATCTCCTACTTCCATTTTTGCTTCTTCTAGCGCCTGTTCAATGAGCGCAGATATTTTTTCAACATGTAAGCGCGAAGCTACTTCGGGTAAAACACCTCCAAACTTTTCATGAACTTTGATTTGCGTTGCAATGACATTCGATAAAATTTCTTTGCCGTTTTTTATAATGGCACAAGCACTCTCATCACAACTAGATTCAATTGCTAAAATTGTTATATCCTTCATAACTACATCATCACCTTTCCCAATACGAGCGCATCTTCTTTGGGTTGCTTATAATACTCCTTACGTACTTGTATTTCAAGAAAATCATAAGCCTCATAAAATGCTATCGCTCGTTTATTTGAAATTCTGACTTCCAATAAAATTGCTTCACATCGATTTTTGTATACTTGCTCAAACATATGTTGCATCAATTGATGCGCATATCCTTTTCCTTCATCTTTTTTTCTTGTTGCAATCTTGCACAATTGGCAACTATCAAATGTAATCCAATAATCAATATAGGCAACGATTTCATTGTTTCGCTCTAAGATGAATAAATGGGCACAGATGTTATGTTCCATTTCATACAAAAAGTTTTCTTTTGTATACGCTGATGAAAATCGTTCCTTTTCAATTTGATAAACAGCTTCTACATCCTTAACTTTCATTTTACGAATCATGAAGAAGAAACCAAATAAGCATTTTCCGCTTTCAAATACTGTGGCACCAATTGATGAATATGAGCTACAACTTTCGCATTTTTTAATAACAACAAGAAGTTTTCACTATAAGCAATCTTACTGTTTTCTAAACCCAAAACCTGTAAGTCACCAATATAGTTTTCACGCATGGCTGCGATTTCATCAATGGTCTTAATTCCCTCTTCAATACAATTTCCATTTTCATATTTACCATAATAGACACGATTGCTTCGTGCATCTAAGATAACACTACAATTTTGTAATCCCGCATACAATTGTAATGTCGATAACGTTTTTAAAACAAGCTTTTTTTGTGAACATAAAACTTTCGCAATGCTCATCGCGATCCGAATACCCGTATAACTTCCCGGTCCTATGGTAATCACAACTTCGTCTAAATCGTCCACTTCCCACTCAACTTGTTCCATTTGTTTTCTCAACTCCACAAAAATGGTTTCACTCTGCTTCTTCCAAGCATATGCTTCAAATTTTGTTATGATTGCTTCATTCTCAATAAGTGTCAGGATTAAGTACCGATGTGAAGTGTCCATACATAATGTTTTCATTTTAATTCCTCCAACACGCTTTGGTATCGCTCACCTTTCGCCTCTACATGAGCGATTCGTATCTCACCATCAAGTTCAATTGTGATTTCTAAACGTTCTTTTGGTAATGCTTCCTCAATGAATTCATACCACTCAATAACACTCAAACCTTCGCTTTCAAAATATTCCTCAAATCCTAAATCTTGTGAAATTTCTTCTAGACGATAGGCATCAACATGATACAAGGGGTGTTCTCCTTCATATATTTTTAAAATTGTAAATGTGGGACTTGTGATAACCTCCTCAATTCCTAATGCTTTGCCAATATATTTTGTTAATGTGGTTTTCCCCGCTCCTAAATCACCAGACAAACAAAGACATCCCTTGCGTTTTAAGAGATGGACAAGTGTGTTTGCTAATTGCTTTGTATCTTCTAATGTTTGTATTCGTATATCTTTCATAAACACTCCTACTTACGTTTACGTATTTGGTATGCCATTTTACTCATTCTATATAAAAATTTATTAACAGGAATATCAAACTCACCAATAAACTCATTAATCATCGGATTAAAGTTCGATTTGAAAGTGGTTAGTCCATCCGTTAGATCCCCTTCAACACCTCCCATATTACAAAATTCGCAACCTTCTTGAAATGCGTATTTCATATTTTCAACATAAATATGATACTGTGGCATAAATTTTTTAAATTGATCATTCATTCCCGCATACAACATTTCCATGGTATTTCCAAAGCGAATCGACAATACTCCCGCAATCACAACATTTCCTTCTATATGCGAAAATTGTTCTAATTCCTTTCGTTGTTTTTCAAGGGAACGCTTTTGATCATGCAACTTGGTAAGTTTCTTTCTTGATGAAACATCCACCGTCAATAAAGCTTTTTCATTTTCCTCTCGTTGCTCATCTAATTGTTTTAAGCTTTCTTGTATATTAATTTCGCCCAAAAACAGATGTGCATCTTCTTTGTAGATATCCATCAATAATGAAAAATATTCTTCATTACGCAGACTTACTTGTTTTCGTTTCTCGCTAAGTGCTACAACCTCACTAAACTCATGAACACGGTCCTCTCCTGCATGCACAACTTGAACATTGTGTTTTTGCGCGTCTTTGATTAAACGCTTTGTGTGTCGTGGTAGGCGTTGTTCAAACGCATCATCCTTATATACATTTGCTTGATACCGAGGTTGAATTACTTCTTGTATAGTTTTTGAATAGCCTTGATGCAATGCCCCAGCAAGCTTCATATTTTCCATTATCTTTTTTATAGGATAGCGTTGGTTATTGAGTTCTTGAATGGGGTAATCATTAATATGAATACCCGGATCCATCTTGATAAATAAAGCATGCTTTGTTTTTGCATATGCCTTCAATTCTTTTATAAAAAAAACCACAAGGTCTGTGTTTTCATAGTCCATAATTGGGCCCCTAGGCGTATAAAACATCGTAAAGTCAAGCGGTAATTGCTTGATTAAAACAAGGGCACTCGCAACCAACGTGTTTTTTTCATATACACCAACCAACAATGAATCCCAATTTTCTTTCACTTTCGCCCAAGAAGATGACTGTAATAAATTACACAAATCATGCTTTTCAACAAAAACATCATGTTCGCTTGCATTTACATTTGTTTTAAAAGTATACATCTTATCTTCCTCCTTGCGATTTTTGAGTTAGGTAAGCTTCATATATCGCTTCAATTTCCGTATGTTCAAAAGGTGATTTGAGTTGCTTAATATCGTTTAATAATGTGTCCAATTCCTGATGTAAAATATGATCCAGCTCATCAGAATATTGCATTTCTTGTTTATGAAGTACATATTCATCTTCATCAAGAATCGTTGCATGATAGAAATTATCTACCTTCACATCCAAGTCATAATCAATATTTTTAAGTGCTTCTTCGTCATAAACGCTAGGCGAAGCTATATTACAATAATAAAAAATACCTCGCTTGCGAATCATGCAGATGACGTTATACCACTTGTCTGGATAAAAAAAACAAATAGCTGGTTCCCTTGTTAGCCATTTTCTTCCATCCGCTTCAACGACAAAAGAGCGATCAGTAATCGCTATCATTCGCTTATCATTGGCCTCCATCACAAACGCTTTCGACCATGTTCTATGCAAACTTTTATCGTGCTTATAACTTTGAATATAGATATACTCATGAACTCTTGGCAACATATATAACCTCAACTCAATTATTATAACAAATTTCCAACAACTCTTCACTATAAACTCTAATATTTGTATAATATAGAAAAGGAGAATTCTATGAACATAACATTACAACAATATAAAGCGCTGTGTGAAGACATAAAAGAAGAAATAAGTTTATTAGCAAATACAACTGCGTTTCTTAATGATATTTTAGATGATGTCAGTTGGGTTGGGTTTTACCTACGAAAAAACGATAATCTGGTATTAGGGCCTTTTCAAGGGAAAATTGCTTGCACCAGCATCAATTTTGGTAAAGGCGTTTGCGGAACAGTAGCACAAACAAAAAAAACGCTACGCGTTTCGGATGTGCATCAATTTGATGGACATATTGCTTGTGATAGTGCCAGCAATTCCGAAATTGTTGTAGCGATCATCGTTCATGATGAGCTATACGGTGTCCTTGATCTAGACTCAACAAGCTTTTCAAGGTTTAAAGAACAAGACCAAATATTATTAGAAGCCATCGTTGCTCTTTTAGCAATGTTCTTAGAGAATATAAAGCATTGAGTATTTTATACCATGAAAATGACTTTTTGATTGTGTTTTTTTACCACCAATCATAAAAAAAACCTCGTAAAATGAATTTGGCATAACGCCGTCCATTTTACTTGGTTCTTTTTAAGAGCTTTACGCTCTGCTTTTCTTATAAGATTATTTGACTAACCAATAAGCATAGCAAGAATAGCTTTTAAAAGCTCAAGAATAATGTTAATAATTTCCATCTTTCCTCCCCCCTTTCTTCACATTTTATATAAGGAAAAACTCCATTTATATTTCATTTTCCCTTATAGCAAAATATATCCTTTACACATTTTTTAACCTCATTTACATTTTTTTCCAGCATCTTCAATATACTTGATCATGTCTTTGGATTTGAGTAGTTCACCATCTTTACCAAGATACATATTAACTAGACCCTTATCTTTTAAATCATCGATATTATCTTTCGTAATATCGACACGTAAAGAATCTGAGAATGTCTTATCTTTAATTTCATAGGTGTATTTCACATCAGCACTGTCTTTTAAGGCTTTTTTTGTGTCCTTTGCATATGCTTCCAAATCATCTATACCAACGTCAGAAACCGCCTTTTCCGTAAAAACTTTTGTTTTATATGTAATAGAGGTTACATCATCTCCATCGTACGCAATAATTGTTTCATCCTTCATTTCTTTGTTCTCACCACGTGTCTGCGAACAAACAGTTTCACTAATTTTACTACCTGAACAACCTACCAAAAGGAAAAGAGAACAACACAAACCAATACTCAATTTTTTCATCTTTTTCTCCCTAAAAAATATATCGCTATCATTTTCATCAATACAGGTTCTGTGTGTGTGTCTAACCAGGGAAGTCGTATTTAATGAATTGATAGCGATATCTAATTGCAGAAAGCAATCACTTTATTCGCGCCAACTACTAAGGGTTCATTAATATCATAACAAACAAAGAAAGGATTAATTTAAAATTAATAAATATTTGCTAAGATTAATAATAATCAACACGATATAAAATAATTACATTCGCAAAGGGTAAATTTTTACCCTTCATTATTAAGACGTATCTATTTCAAAAAGGTTCCATATTTATTTACTTTTCTTTAAATATTTTGAAAACTGTTTATGTAAATGTTCACTTTCTTTATGCTGCCGTCTTAATTTCATAATATACACACTACAAACAAATACCGTAATAAAAAATAATATTAACGATATTACATCATATCGACAATTCATACTTTAGCCCCTCCATTTCACTTTCCGATTTGCTTCCAAATATTTTTTATAACCATAGGTCACAAATATTATCAAAAAGCTCATACCTACATAAATATAGTGGGTATAACAACTCGTTGCTACAATTGTTTTTTTAGGCTCAACATTGCGATATTTTCCCCCGAACTCATAGGTTTGATATTTTACCTTGTCCGCTAAATTTTCAATTAATTCACGAGCAATGTTTCGAAATGAATTTGACCCATTCAACATATCATCTAATACATTAAATGAATAATTACGATCTGTTGTCACCTCAATAATTTCCTCGATTTTATCCGCATCAATAATCTTATCAATATCAATGCTTGGATCATGATCTATATCCGGAAGTATAGGATCCACAGGATCCACAGGTGCAACTGGTTTTGTCGGCGTTTTATGTGCCTTAACTGAAATTGTTGGCGCTGATACTTCATGTGACCCAGCTACATTGGGATTATACCCCATATGAATGTACTGCGTACCTCCAGCAGGCGTAGGCCCTACAATTTGATAACGAAAATTTATATTGATACTTTCACCGGTCTCCGTTGTTTGCTTATCCTTAATTTTAAATCGTATTTTTCCAATTGTCCCACCTGAGGTGTTGGATTGTGTTTTATAATTAGCAGCAGTTGCAGACACCGAAATATCCGATTTTTTTTGATTAAAAAAACTAGCCTCTGCGTCCCATCCACCACTCACAAATGATTGCCCAAGGGATCCTCGAATCTCTTCAAAGCTTGTAAGTAACTGCATTTGCGAAAGATCGAAAGAAACAAATTCTCGTATGGCTGCAGCATATGTATTTGCGGGCAATGAAATCGTTAGTTCCATAATATTTCCTGCATTATAATATGTTACCCCATTTTCCGTAAACGGAGTTTTACCTCCGCCTACGTACTTAATAGAGTTTTTCAAATAATGATTCCCATTGTGTTTTGGAACTTCGCTATAATGTGCTGCTTGTAGTGGACTCATATAAGTGACCACCATAATCACCAATAACGAAAGAACCGATATTCTCTTTATAAATTTTCTCATAATAACCTTCCCTTCACGACACTTTTTTAATAATTTTATGGAATTAAATCAATTGGCACTGCAACCGTTGGTACGGCTACATCTTTACTTGAATAGTAATATTGTATATAAACCAAATCGATAGAATCTATTCGCTCATCTTGATTTTTATCAGATAATAATACCTGAAATGGAGTAACTTTTTCGATTGGTGTAGCATTATATTTTCTAAACTTCATTAAATCCGAACCATCAATAGTCCCTCCATTGTCATAATCAAACATTTTAAATTCCTTTGTCTTAATGACAACATTCAAATCAACAACCTTACTTACATATGCTTGTGACCCTTCTTCACCATATGAATATAAAACATCATACCCACCAACAATACCATTTTTAATTGCATTTAAAGCATTTGTAGAAATTGTAACATCAACACTTCCTTCACGACCATCAATAAAGGTAACTTTTGCTTGGTTATAAGGAATCAATTGATTCTTATTTGTGATTTTCTTTGCTTCTGTATCACCAATATCACCAGCTGATGCGCTTAAAGCAACTTGTCCATCTTCTGAAATAACGGCATCATCATCAATCACAACTATTTTCACTTTTTTACTAACTTGACCATTTCCTTGTCCATATGAATATAAAACATCATACGCACCAACAGTTCCACTTTGAATGGCTAGTAAGTCATTTAAAGCAATATCAACAATCGCCTTCTCGCTAGTTCCATTCATCAACGTTACACTAGCCTTATTGTAAGCTCTCAAGTCTTCTTTTGCTTTGATTTTAATAGCATCACTTACACTAATAAATGCATTTTCAGCATATAAACTTGCGCTCTTGTCTTCAGAAATCGAAGAACCATCTTTAATTACTGTAGTCAGAACACCTTTACTCAATGTTTCGTATGTGTATCTAACATTATAAGAACCCAGTTCTCCTGCTTTCAATAAATACCAATCTCCACCACTAATATTAGGTGTAGGTTGTGCAAATCCACCTTCTAAAAGCGTAACACTTGCGTTGTTATATAAGATTAAGTCATTTTTTGTCACCAATTCTTTTGCTTGTGATTGCTCAACAAATCCATTTTGTGCATATAAACTTGCTTTATCATTAATTTCAGAACCATTTTCTACTACTACAATTTTCGCAGTTACTGACACAAGTTTATCAGCATATCCATAGCTGTATTCAACCGTATATGATCCAATTTTACCAGCTTTCAATTCACTCCAGCTTGGTGTTACTACACCAACCGTTGCATTTGGATGCGTTCCTTCTGATGTCGTAACTTGCACATCGTTGATCAGTCTAAGATCTTCTTTTGTTGACAATGATTTTGCCTCATCAACCGTAATAATTTTGTCATTGTATGTAATTTCGTGTTGTTGATCAGCAACAACTTTAACATTGACGCTGCGTTCAACTTTTCCTTGACCACTGCCGTATGTATAAAGAACTGGATATGTACCAATTTCTCCTGCCTTAATACTAGCATAATCTACACTAGCAATGCTAGGTTTTCCTGTTGAACCATCCGCCATCGTAACCAAAGCACCATTGAGTGCAATTAAGTCATTTTGTGATGTTAATGCCATCGCATCACTCTTAAAGAGTTCTACGTCATGTGCGTATAAACTAGCTTCCTTATCTGGAGAAATTGGATCTTCTGCACCAATTACTGTAATTTTAACACGCTTACTCGCAATATTTCCTGTATCTCCATAATCATATAAAACATTATACGTTGCTTTAACTCCAGAAATAATCCCCAACCAATCAGAAGGTGCTAATGTAGCATTAGGTGATCTTGTCGCACCGTTTACAAGGGTTACTTCGGCATCGTTATAAGGAAACAAATCACTTTTAGATGTTAAGTTTTTTGCTTCATTATCCTTAATAAAACCATTTTTTGCATATAATGCAAAATCTTTATCTGGAGAAATAACAGAACCATCTTTTACGATTGTTACATATACGTCTTTACTTACGCTATCAGCACCACTGCCGTAACTATAAGTCGCTTCGTATGTACCCAAATCACCATTCTTAATTGACGCAAATGCAGGAGCATCTACATTCGGTACTACACTTGTTCCATCTTTCAATAAAACACTTGCTTCATTAATTGGAATAAGTGAATTTTTGTCATTTAATTTTTTCGCATCAGACTCACAAATAAAACCATTATTTGCCGTAAGCGCAAAATTTTTCTCTGGAGAAATAATCGCATCGTCAGCAACAACATTCAATTTCACTGTTTCACTATCTGAATTGCCTTCATGTGTATATCCATAAGTCACATCATATGAACCAAGCTCACCTTCTTTAATATCATTAAATTGTGGCGCATCTGTTGTAACATTTAATTTTGTTCCATCAGATAACTCTGCGTTTACATCACTATATTCTTTTAAATCATTTTTTGAATTCAATTCTTTTGCTTCACTTTGTGTAATAAATGCATCATCAGCACCAAATTCAACATTTGGTTTTTTTACAAGGACTGTTTGTGACGGTGCGCTATAAAAAGCGGTTTCCTTATCGTTATTAGGATCATATCCAATATGCGAATATTTAATATCACCATAATCTTCATCATATTCAGCTGTTTGGAATCTACTGAATTCAAATGTAAGTGGTGTTCCATTCACTGATTCTGTATCATCTTTTACTCTAAAATACGCTTTCCCGATTGTTCCACCAACAAAATCTTTTGTTGAAGAATCCATGAAGTTTGCACTACCTCCAAAGAGGAAAATTTGCTCTTTGTCTTGATCATATCTTGTTGTTGTGATCATCCATTTTTTTTCATCATAATTTGAAGCCATAGAATCAGAAATATCGCCATCAGATGACAATAAATCTAATTTCTCAGAATCATATTTAATAATTTGACTAAAAGTTTGTGCACCAGAATCAACTGGTAAACTAAAATCTACCTCAATAATATCGCCATCACGATAATATTGTGTATCTCCATCTTTATAATCTGGGTTCTTGTGTGTTCCATATTTACCCCCACCATCATTACGAGAAATCGTATTGATCGGTGCTACTGGATCACCGTGAGCCGCAAAAACACTCTGTTGCAACGGGACCATATACGTAACAGCAATTAACGCTGCAACAAAAATCTTTACTATTTTTTTCATTCCTTTTTTTCCCTTTCTACTTTTTATATGATACGAAAAGAAGAAAAGATGTAAAAACATCTTTTCCACATCGTATTACTTTGTGTTACTTTTGTTTTTTTACTCTTGTGCGAACAACAAATCCTGCAGCTAACAATGATAAGAACGCTATCACATATAAGTATTCTACATTTGTTGTATCACCTGTTCCAACGCCATCGCCGTCTACTGGTGTCGAAGGTAATTCTTCAATATCGCCACCTGTACCGCCGTCTCCTGGAATACCAGAACCGATTACAACTGCAACTTTAACATCTGTTTGTCCATCACCAACATTACTTACAAACGCTGGATTTCCGTTGTATGGATTTACAACTCTTTCTCCATTATTATCATAAGAAACCATAGGCAATGCTAAAGTTAAATTAACGTTGAATGATTGTTCTAATAAATTGTCATTTTCATCAACACGGTATGTTTCTGTTTTCCCACTAATTACTTTTCCAGGAGCAACAAATGTTGTTCCATCATTACAAGCAACCGTCACAGAGAAATCTTCTGCTTTTAACGCGTCAATTTTTGCTTCCAATTCTGAACTAGGTGTTCCAACTGGCAATGAAATTTTCTTAGAATCAACATCTACTGAACTTACCGTATATGTTCTAGCAGCTACAGTCAAGTCCAATGTTTTTACAGTTTCCAAACCATCTTTGTCAGTTACTGTATATTTAAAAGTATACTTTCCTGCAGTTGGTTGGTGTTTAGTGAACGTTCCTGTTCCTTCGCTAATTTCAACACTATCTTTACCAATACTTGCATCTGAATCACTAGAAACAGCTTTTATATATGAAGTTGGATCAAATAAATCCCCTTCATAAATTGTTGCTTCGCTCGCCGTCAAATCCAAAGTTGGAGCAGTTGCTGCTTCTGTTGGTGTCTTAGCATACACTGTAACTGGGTTTGATTCCACATGTACAGTTTCCTTATGACGATCTTTATCATATCCTTCATGCGTATATACAAGTTCCTCTTGATCAGGAGTTGCTATAGATTGGAAAGCTGGGAATTTAAACGTAATTGCTGTTCCCTCTTCACTTTCTACTCCAGCATTAACACGGAAATACGCACGTCCGAATGATCCACCTTCATAGTCGGCAGGATACACTGAATAGTCAGTTGAAGTTCCTGAAATGAAAAATTGATTTGCGATTCCGTTCCAGTTGTTTACAAATGAAATCCATTTGGCAGGTCCAGTATAATTTTTCCCCATAGATGCCATAATATCTGTAAATGGTGATATTAACGTTAATTTATCTTGATCATATTCAACTGTATCATGCACACCTACGGAACCATGTCCTGCAGGAAGTTTGAAATCCAATTGAATAATATCGCCATCACGGTAGTATTGAACACCGTCTTCTACATAACTTGGTTTTGTGTGGGTTCCATATCCTCCCCCACCATCATTCCTACTTATTTCATGAATCGGCACAACCGAAACCGAGTAAGCTGGTTCTGCATTTTTTTCTACATTGTCTGCTTTCGTATTAGCCGGCATCGCCATCACAATTGTGGGAATTGCCATAATTGCGACTAAGGTTGTAACGGCAAACACTTTAAATTTGTTATTTTTAATGTTTAATTTCATCTTGTCCTCCTCTTTATATCAAATGAAATTTTTAATATTTCGTAATTTATAGAGCTCCTTTCTATACTATAGACGTTGATTTCTAAAAAAGGTTCCATAAATTACGATTTTTTTATTCTTGTGACGTTACTAATCCAATCTCCACTCTTCAGGAACTTCAACTTCGATTAACTCTACACCCGAATTACTGTAGTAATATTTGAATTGTAATAAGTCATTTACATCGATACGACCATCAGCAGGCAATGCGTCTGATAACTTCCATGCCAATTTTGACATCGGCATAGATTGACTATAATAAGATTCAAAATACATACGGTCAATGATATCAACACGTTTGTTGTTGTCATAATCAAACATATAACGCGTTACATATTCTTGAGTAATCGAAAGTGTCACTGTATGGCTTAGTTTTTCGTGTTTGAATACAAGCTCGTATTCTCCCGGTGTTCCTTTTTTAATGCTTTCCCATTTTGCGTTTGTAAGCGACAAACTAGGTGCAAGTTTTTCACCAGTTGCAAGTGTAACTTCTGCATTTGTAAGTGATATAAGTTGATCTTGACCAGACAAATCACGCGCCTCATCTTGCGTCATTAGAACGTCTTCTGCATAAAGCGCAAAGCTACGATCTGGTGGGAAAACTGCTCCATCTTTCACAACTACAACTTTTACACTTTTTGCCACATGATTTGGTTGTGTACCATGATCATATGTAACACTATACGCCCCTTCACGACCACTCTTAATTGCCGCAAAATCACTTGTTGTCACATTTGGTGCCTCTGTATCACCATTTACATATGTTACTAGTGCACCGTTTACATCTCTTAAAGCTTCCTTATCACTTAAAGCTTTTGCTTCGCTTTGTGTCAACACTGCATCTCTTGCTGTTAATACAAAATCTTTGTCAGGCGATACAATACCACCATCTTCATATACAGTTACGCGAACTGTCTTTTGTGTATAGTTTGTTCCCATTCCATAACTATAAGCAATTGGGTAACTACCGACAATTCCATCATTTAATGCCAACCAATTGATTGGTAATATAGAAACATCTGGAATTGCTGTATCGCCGTTTTCCATCCATACAGAAGCATTGTTCACATCAATTAAGGCATTCACATCACTCAATTTTTTCGCATCACTTTGCGAAATTAAAGTGCTGTTAGCACTTAGAATAAAGTCTCCATCAGGAGAAATTTCTCCATCATGCACTCTTAACTTCACTGCTTTTGTAACTTTATTTGTGCCTGTTCCATATGAATAACTAACTTTGTAACTACCTAATTTACCAGCAAGAATATCAAAATAATTTAGTGTCATTACAATTGGTTCAACACGATTTCCATTTTCTAAAACAACATAAGCATTGTTGTATTCACTTAAATCTGACATTTTAGTAATTGCTTGTGCATCTTGTTTAGAAATAAATCCATCTTGCGCATATAAGGCAAAACTGTTATCTGGTGGAAACACTGCTCCATCTTCCACTACATTGATTTTAACCGTCTTATCCCCTTGTGCTTCACCTGAACCATAGATATAGCGAACATCGTAGCTTCCTAATGTCCCAGACGAAATTTGTCCCCAATATTTTGTATCAATTGCTTCTATTTCCACGCGATCGCCTTGATTGGTAATCGCATAAGCATTGTTATAAGGAATTAAGTCACTTGTTTTGCTTAACTTTTCCGCTTGTGATTGTGTAAGGAATGCATTTTGTGCAAACACTTCATGTGGCTTATCTGCCTTAATCGTTAACACAACATCTTTTTGTGTGTAATTATCATCTGTTCCAAAATAGAAACTAACTTCATAATCACCCGTAATTCCCATTTTAATCGCTGCCCAAGGAAGCGCTATAACACTAGGTGTTTTTAATGTTCCATCAACCATACGAACATTTGCTTTATGAACATCGATCAAATCATTTTGTGATAACAGTGCTCTTGCTTCACTTTGTTTTAATGTTGCATTTTGTGCAAATAAAGAAAAGTCTTTATCTGGAGAAATGGTTGCATCGTCTTCAACTACATTCAGTTTAACGGTTTTAGACAACTCACCATGTGTATATGTAACATCATAGTTTCCAAGTGTTCCACTTTGAATAGCACTCCAAGCTGGAGCATTCACTTTTGGTTCAACAGATGTTCCAATTGTTGTAGTTACGCTCGCATTGTTATAAGGGATCAATCCTGATGGAGATAATAATGCTTTTGCTTCTGATTGTTTAATAAAGCCATCACTCGCACTTAATGCATCATCCAAATAAGAAAAATCCGTCATTGTAATTGTTTGTGGTTTGTTGTTAGAACCATTGTCTTTTAAAGTAGCTCCTGTATATGTCAAATATGCAGGATTCGGGTTGTTTTCTGTTCCACCAAATACTTCGTGTGGTTTGAAATTTTCGTATTTCAACGTTTGTGTTCCATACGTGAAAATTAATGTTCCTGTATTTGTTTTGGCATCTGTGATGTACCATTGTGCATTCATAGCTGTTGGCTCATCGCTACGCGTAAATGTTTCTTGTGTAAGCGGTGCACTTGGCACTCCCGTATCATCTGTTGTATGAATAGCTAAGTGATTGTTGCCCAGTTTTGCATCTGATGGACCTACATACTTCCCATCACTTCCACCATGGTAGTCTGCTTCAAATACGACTCCATTTGTTACTCCGTAATCATCACCGTAACGATACGCAGCGATAGCACCACCTTTTCCTTTTGTCCATGTGAAATTAGGATTCGTTTGGAACCCTAGCGTCAACCCTTCACCATAGATCGTTGAGTTTCCCACAATGACATTACTAACCTTGAAGTTTTTTGAAAAGTCCATTGCCGTATTAGATACAGCTGCATATTTTGCGTAATAGCCTTTCCAATAAGTATAAGAACGTGCTTTCGGTATTTTCACTTTTACATATTCTTTGTGGTGACGTCCAAACTCTAGAGAATTATCATTTAAAAATGAAACACCATACGATGAACTTGATACTTTAAATCCATTTCTAAAACTCATATTAGCTGGTATTGCATTGCTCGCTACAGAAGCACTCTTTGTCGCTTTTGCACCCAATTCATCTACCGTGTATGCAATCTTTTTAGTTTTATGAATTTCTTTTATTTTTCCATCTTGCTCTTCTGAAATTTTGTAATTCACACTAAACGTCAATTTTGCATTTGACTTAGCAACATACGTTGTATCATCACCTACACTAAACGTTCCATCAGGATTACCAATTTTCGTTATTTCCACATCACTTCTGTTTGCCTTTGTTTGTAAAGCAATATGAAGTTCTGTTTTATCTTCATTTACATTTGTTTGAATCGTATAGCTTATATCTTCTTCCTCTTGCGCATATGTGCTCATGCTCGGCATACCAATCGTAGCCCCTGCGATAACAAATGCCAGTGCTATAACTAAGCACTTTTTAAACATTTTAAATGTTTTTACGTGTTTACCTATCAAAATTTTCGCTCCCTCCATTCACTTTAGAATTTTTCTTAGCCTTTCCATACATCTCTACTTTACAGTGGCAAATCCCCCGTTTTCGTTTCCATGAACTACTCATCTGTTTTACCATCCGCTTCTGTCGCATTGATTTCATAGGTTTTATAGTTTCCTACTTTATCATACAAATACAGCTTTGCTTTTTTCTTTACTGCTCCATCTAGAACAGCTGCTGTATCACTGATTCTAACCAAACCAAACTTATCTGAACCCTCTTCAATATAAGATTGATTAAAATCAATGCCAGAAAGATTATCACTTCCTACAATTCTCAATAACCCCTCTTCCTTTTCTAAACTTTTCAATTCAGGACCCTGTTTATCAATGTTATCAATTACAACTTCTTGTTCTACACCTTCATAATTTACATGATATGTCCCGTTCGCATCTGCAATAAACATATAATTTTCTTCATCGACTTTTTCAATTTCAACAAGACGATTGTTTTGTGCAAAAGTAACGATTATGTTAGCAGCATTTGCTTCACCACTAAACATAAGCACAACTTGTAAATTTTCATTTGTGAGATCTTTTAGGTAATTGATTTCATCAACTTTGGCAACTTCTACTACAGTTTTTGTTTCTCCGGCTGGGTTCACGACAGAGTATGTTCCAAATGCCGCCAACAAACCCGTTGTTCCTAACACAACCTTCCCAACACCGATTGCTGCACCACCACCAGCTACTCCAAGCCCCGTCGCGATTCCTGTAACGTTTTCGATAACTCTTGATATCTTCGTTTCTACCGCAGGATTCATTGCGTGCTGTTTCATCAAAGATGAATAGATCTTGAACAAGAATGGTGTAAATGACAACGACATGTAAACTAAAGGTGTTACATGTTTCTCAGTTAGCCCGAGACGAAGTTTTACTTTAGCCCTGTTTAGTCTGCTTTTGATTGTACCCTTTGGAATATTCATAATTTCAGAAATTTCATCAAGGCTACATTCTCCCACAAACCGCAACAAGCATACTTGCCGCATTTCTTCAGGAAGTTCTTCAATTTCACTTTGTATTGCTTCTAAAATAGCTTTCCTTTTCACAGCATCACTTGGCTCTCCTTTGTTGTCCGAATAATTTTCTAGAGTGTAATCAGCGCAATCATTGTTGTCCCCTAAACTGCCTTTCTTATTTTGCCTATAAATGTCCATACAATCGTTGTAAGCAATTCGATAAACCCAAGAGTTAAAAGCATCTACGTCGCGCAACTCTTTACGCTTGGTAATGATTTTAACAAATGTATTCTGAACAACTTCTTCACAATCGGCTTGATTTCGTAAGATCTCTATTGCCAAATAATTGATCTTATTTCGATAAGCGACAAAAATTTCAGGAAAAACACTATCATCTCCATCCAGAAACTTTTTAATCGATTCTTTTTTCAATTTACTCATACTACATTTTATCCTTTCTCAATATATAGACGATCGAAAACAAAAAAGGTTCCAAAAAAAAAACATTTTTTTCTGCGACCTTCTTATCAACATCTTTTTTTCATGGTGACACAACTAAAATATCTTTGGCTATAATGTCTTTTTTCGAGACAGCACCAAACGATCGTGAATCTTTAGAAATCAAACGATTATCTCCTAAAACAAAGTATTCATCTTCGCCCAAAGTAATGGCCCCAAAATCACGGGTGAAGGAGAAAGCATTGTTCATAGTATGACTCGCGATATATTCTGCATTCAAAAACGGCTCTTCATACCATTCACCATTGATGTATAATTTTCCATCTTGATAAGAAACCGTTTCATCGGGAAGGGCAATAATTCGCTTCACAACCAAATCCATTTCCACATTTGCGATCACGACAAGATCAAAACGATTGATACTCCCTAACCTAGCAGCCAATCGATTAGAGAGCGCATACGCTTCGTTCTTTAAAGTGGGCTCCATACTCTCTCCTTCAATTCTCACAGTTCGAAATACAAAACGGGTAACAACAAAAGAAAGTATTATAAAAATCATTAAAACTCTCAAGATAAGCAAAATATATTCGTTTCTAATCTGTATTTTTTTCATGATTCACCCTTTAAGAAAATAGCCACGCTTTCTTCTCCATAATATACTTGATACAACAGCGATTCTATATAAAATATTGGCATAAAATTTATATATATTGTTGTGTTTTTTTAAATAATAATGTGTAACTATTATAAGTAAAATATAATTTCCGTGTATAATATAAACATTAAAATGCGCATATGTCAAAAAAAATGCTTTTTTGACATATGCGCATTTATCTATTTTCTCTATCTATTTCATATTTCTTCATCTGTATGTGTATAAAAAAACCCACTTGCCAATAACACCGCTTCCTTAGCATTAAACATACGACAACGTGCTCTTCCTATATAGGTTTCATTGATGATTTGACGCTGTTTCATCATCTCCACAATTGCTTCTAAATGAAGTGGTTTTTGCATATAATCTAACATTGCTAAAAAGCTTCTTTTACCACTTCGCTCAAGTGGCGCATGCGTAATTTTAATGGGCATTATAGCACTTTTGTGTAAAGCATGTAAAAAGATGTCAGCATGATCGTATTTCTCGCCCAACAGCAACACAAATCCATTCAATCCACTCAACTTGTCGAGTGGCGAGTCTTTTGCCAATGCAAAATGCAACGGCTGTCTATCGCAAATCAGTTTCGCATATTTTCCCCATGCAACAAACGATCGCGTCGGATGATTGCTGCGGTACACACCATCAAATAACATCATTTGATTTGCAAGCTCATTATCGCTCACATTTAACTTCTTATGGAAAGGTGGCAACGCTTCACGCACCACTTCGATCTGATAAGGCTCAAATTGCTTTGCATTACAATCTAGCGGATCAAGATTATCCAAGGTGAAACTATTAGTTACAATTGTTCCTTCATATCCAACAACTTCTTGTAATGCTTCAATTAAAACACGATTCCCCCCACAAAGATAAGAATAATATTCCATTTTTGATTGCACATAAATGAGCATTCCCTTTCGAACACCCAAATCTTTAAAATGTGCAATCAAATCATCCTTGCTAATAAGATTCGCATTCATTAAAATTACGGAATTTGATAATATGTCGTTAGCCATGACTTCCACTCCTCAGGTCGCAGTGAGTATTCATAAGCACTCACTACGCTTCCATTTTTAATATACAAAAGAATTGGCCACGATGAATACTGCGTATCATTTACATATACGCGTAATTGGCTTTGCAAATCTTCATCTTCGGCAATATCTTCATAATCAAATATATATAAATCAATCCCTTGTTCATCTAACACTGGCATGATTTCTTCTTTTAACCCTTTACATGCATAACAACTATCATCATTGCCATAAGAAATCATCAACAAAAAAGTGTTATCTACACCCGTTATTTTGGCAATCATTTCCGTAAAAGTAACATTTATAACACCCCTTTCTTTTGCGGAAGGTGCACATGCCACAAGAACACTCAAACATACCATTAACCATAATTTACGCATTGGTTCACCTCTTTTACTTATCTTCCACTACCATGAGCCAAACGACTCGCAGCACTAGCTGCAATAGCGCCTACAATATCATCTAAAAACACATGACAATGCGCTATATCGTCATTTAGTTTTTCAATAATTCCGAATTTATCGCGATCAATAAAACCATAATTGGTGAGTGCTATGGAGCCATACAAATTACAAATTCCATAAGCCAACACTTCATCAATTCCATAAAGCGATTCATCCTGATTTAAAATATCTTCCAATTCTTTATCACACAGCACATGCTCTTCACTCATTTTATCCAAGCACACACCTGTGATAATGGCATGTTGTACTTCTCTTTTACCAATCACATTAATCACGGCATCCCGTATTTCTTGTTCACTAATGCCCTGTAGGTGATTTTTTTGTAAATAAATGACACAATCTACAATATCTTGGATATGAACTCCTCGCTCTTCTAATAATCGAATACATTTTTCAAACATCCCATTCTCCTTCATTTATACATGTCTACATTTATCAATGCGTATGATATAGGGCGCATTCTTACGATTGAGTAGACATATTTTACTGACATCATAATCATAATTTGGCAATTGCTCACAAAACGCTTCCACTGCACACGCCTCTTGATATC
The DNA here is from genome assembly GCA_047973225.1 of Breznakia sp. Lineage (GTDB taxonomy): Bacteria > Bacillota_I > Bacilli_A > Erysipelotrichales > Erysipelotrichaceae > JBKEBQ01. Next base: position 28,779 of record JBKEBQ010000018.1, read on the forward strand.
CTTGTGCAAAACCTGGATACACAACAATCACTATTCGTCCATATGCACGCAAATGCAAAAGCGCTTTAGCAAGTGTCTTGTTTACCGTTTTTGCGTTCGTCGTAATTGTTTTGTCAGAGTGCGGCAAATATCCTAAATTAAAAATACCAACATCAAATTCTTCTACATACACATCAAAATGTTCATGAGAACACAAATGATATGTAACATTTTTTAAAAACCGACACTTTTCTTTGGTTTTCTCAATTGCAATTGCTTGTACATCAAAAGCGTGAACTACTTGGAAATGGTGAGCCAAATGAAAAGTATCAAATCCTCGCCCACACGTGAAATCAATCGCAAGTTTACGCTTATCTACCGCACACAAAATGGCGAGTGCTTCTTGTGTTATTTTATACATCTATCTTTCCCATCATGTCTTCCGTTGCCTCGCATTTCAAAAAGTTCTTATCGCTTCGTTTCTATTATAGCACTTTATCAAAAAAACAAATAGAATAACTATTGAGGGTAATGCAATCTACTACCATCCATAAAAAGCAATACCTCTTCATAAAATTTTTTGGCTTCATACTTGGCAGCCATAAGATTCAAATCCAAATAATTTCCACAAGAATACGCATCGCCACCAAAAATTTCGCCATCATAGTCCTTCATAAAACAAAACAGTTCCTTGACAAGTCCGAGTATATCCTCACTTTCCATATCGCCTTTAAAAATTGCATAAAACCCTGTTCGACATCCCATCGGTCCAAAATAAATAATCTTTGCTTGATAAAGCGGATGATTACGTAAAAATGTAGCGCCTAAATGTTCCAATGTGTGTAGTTCTGCGGTATTCATCACAGGCTCACAATTGGGCTTTTTCATGCGGATATCAAAGGTGGTAAGTGTATCTTGTTGCAGTGTATCTTTACGTGATACATAAACACCGCGCTTTAGCAAAGTATGATCTACTTCAAAACTTTCAATTTTCTTCATTGGTTCTCCTTATAGAAGTTCTAAAAACTTCGCTATCATAAATATTAAAAATGCGAGTGATAAGATAATGATGTGAACCTGTTTGTACATGTACACAATTGCTACATATTCACGAATCAAAGCATTTGCCCAAAAGTAAAATGGCGTTTTTGTACCAATCCCTTGTGCCTTCAACCCAACCTTTTTGGCATAAATACTTGCGCGAAAAACATGATAATTGCTCGTTGTAAAAATTACTTTATAACCAAAAGGAAACTGCGCATCCAAAAGTTGCTTTGCATTTTTCATATTTTCGTATGTCGTAGTAGATGTCTCTTCTAATAAAATATGTTCTTTTACGATGCCTACATACATTGCGTAATCACGCATGGCATGTGCTTCACTTACATCTTCATCCCCTCCCTTTCCTCCTGTGAATACAAGAAAAGGGATTTTAGGATTTCGTTTCTTAGCGCATTGTTTATCATAAAAATGAATGGCTCGATCAATGCGTTTTTGTAACAACGGAGGGGCAAAACGTTTTTGCATTAACCCGCTCCCCAATACGATAATGGCATCTTTATTGCTTCTAGGGCGATACACCTGATACATAAAAGAAGACAGAAGAAACGTGAAGAAAATAAACATAAAATATGCATACATAATATATATAAATTCCACGATAATAACCACCTGCACATGCACATATTCCCGCCATGGAAAAAGCGCAAATGCTCCCAAAAGAATAACACTGAACGCCAAAAGAAAGCTTAATAAATTGCTGATGCGAAGCCCCTCACGTTTGATTAACTTTTTAGCACTGGTTAAAAGCGAAACCGTAAGTAAAAAAAATCCTAAAAAAGCCATTGCCCCAAAACCTATAAGCATCATAGTATACACTTGATGAAAAAATACATTGTTAACATTTTTAACAATCAAATGAAATGATAGCACACTCGCAAACAAAACATTGCATATCAAAAACCCGTTCATGAGTTTTCGCCGGTCGTGTATCAATGAGATGAGTAATACCAACAAAGAAAGCACTGTATACCAATGAAAATAAAGACCTTGTTCCATATAAAGCCACCACATTTCTAAATTTTATTATAGCATGTAACAACATGAAAAAATATACTATTTCATATCTTGTTCGCTAAAGTATCCAATTCTGTTTGACTCATGTAACGCCATTCTCCCACTTGTAAATCCGCCAACAACAAATGCATAATACGGACTCTTTTTAACTTAACAACACGATACCCAAGCTCACTACACATGCGCCTAATTTGACGATTGAGTCCTTGCGTTAACACAATCTTAAAGGTTCGTGCATCTACGGCAACAATACTGCACTTCTTGGTCGTTTCACGGGTGTTAAAGCGGGTATTGGTAATTTCAACACCTTCGCTCATTGCCTTTATAAACGCTTGCTCTATATCTTTGTGTACACGTACAACATATTCTTTTTCATGATTGTTTTCACTACGCAAAATCTTATTAACAATATCGCCATCACTGCTGAGCAACAATAGACCAGACGAGTCTTTATCCAGCCGCCCAATCGGAAAAATTCGTTTTGGATAGTCCATGAAATCAGCAAGGTTCCCCGCTACATTATGCTCTAGTGTACAGGTGATTCCACGTGGTTTATGTAAAATAATGTACACATGCTTTTGGCTAAAAGTAATTTTTTTATCATCTACAAAAACACTTTGCCCAAAAGATACTTTACTTCCTTTTTCGGCGATTTCATGATCAATTTTTACACGCTTTGCCTCAATCAATGTATCTGCTACTCTGCGAGAACAATGCCCTGAAGCACTCAAATATTTATTAATTCTAAGCGTATCTTGCACTTTGCGATCAAATGTTTGTTCCTGTGTTTCCTCACCGGCACCTCGTTGGTATGCTTTTCTCATTCATAAACTCCTTATCCCTTTTATCTTTGGCATAGTTTTCTTTGTATTATGTATATTCTAGCAAATATCACTTTTATTTGCACGAAGATAATTTTGTATTTCGCTTCTGATTTTCTTAGCATATATGTATTTTTTCATGCCAAATATTCCATTAAAAAAGAGGGGCTTTTTTTTGCTCCTCTTTTCATTATCACACATGTTTCATATTTTTTTATACAACGCTTGTTTCGCCATATGTGCATATAACATAGCACCTTGATGATGCACATCATATGCTAACACTTTTTCAAAGTTCATTTGCGCTTTTCCATACTCCTTTAAACCTAAGTTCCCCAAACCCATAACGTAATAACAATGCGCTTGTTGACGCTTGTTTAAATCTTCTTCAAAGATTAAAAAATCAGGTAGTGATACCGCAAAATAATCAATTTCAAAGGGATCATGAAGATGGTATTCTCCATAATCAATAAGACTATGAAATCTTGCTTTGGCACACTTTTTATGTTGCAACTTTGCTTCTGCTAAGCCTTGAAATAAAATCATATCGGCTGGCTGATCATAATAATATAACATCCCCGCTACCTCTTGCGCTCCTAGAGTTGCTAAATAGTAGGATGTTAGCATTTCTTCCTCTTGCATCAAATGCTCATTCACAAGTCCTAGATAGTAGTAGATATGATTATCTTTTGTTCCTTCTAGTTTTCCTTCTCCTAAATTATCTGGATAACACAACGCTTTTTTTAGCAACACTTTGGCTTGTTCATATTGTGCTTTTTCAATCTCTACTTTGGCTTGTTCCAAAAGGGAAATCTTATACTGCATCGCAACTCTTCCCTCAGCCCCTTCCCAAACTCTAAATTCATGTTCCATAATCGCTTGATATGCCTCTTCATGCTTATTTACGATATTCAAAACGGTAATATATTCTAAATATAAATCGTCCCGTTCTTTGAGCATATACGCATGCTTTTTAAAATTTTCTAGACGGCTTGTGGCAGCCATTCCGATCTTTTTATACAATTGATCCAACTCGAAAAAGACACGTGCATCCTGTGGATCCAAAGCAAAGGCTTTTTCCATATGTTCTTTTGCCTGATCTATCTTGTTGGCTTTGTTATAATAACCCAATGCAAGATTGCGATGAACGGTGGCAAACTGTGCATCGATCGCAATTGATTGTTCCCACAGCGGAATTGCCTTTTCAAATTGCAACTTATCATAGTATAGATTGCCCAAATAATATAATGCTTTGGCGTCATATTCATTACTCACGATCGCATCTTCTAAGACTGCAATGTCTTCTAGCTTATTAGGAAAGGTATAGTTTGGTGCCAATCTAGCTGCCATGTTGTATTCCCATAAAGCGGTTTCGATATTCTTTAGTTTTTTATAATAATATCCTTTATAGTAATGCAACAATGGTTTTTCACTCTGGCACTCATCAAGCACCTTAATCGCTTCCATAAAACATCCACATTGGGCATAATCTCGTGCGACCATCAAATAGTTTTCATGAAACCCGCGCATTCTATCTTGGGTTGATACTTGCTTATCTTGATATGTTTCTTCAAACAACGACAAAAAATCAAATGGGTCAATTTCTAGATTTTTTTGAATCCAAAGCCTTGCTTCTTCTTGTAATCCTAGCTTTCTTAACACAATCGCCTTCAATCCTCTGGCTTTGATATTATGGGTGTTTTTAATCAATGCCTTTTCCACAAGCATATAAGCTTTATCGAAGTCTTTTTGGATACTGGCAATGAGTGCTAAATAATAAAATGACATTTCTTGTTGCTCATTTGACCAGGTCGCTTTAAAAAATGCATCATATGCTTCATCGTATATTTCTTGCAAAAACAAAGATACACCCAAATTGTAATAAGGCTCACTGTTATATGGATTGGGATTGCGTTTGGTGAGTCTTTCGATCGCCGTTAAAAAATGATGTTGTGCTTGCTTTAACCTGCCTCTTCGCATTAGCAGCAGTCCATACGCATTGTTAATTCTTGTGTCCCCTGGATCACGCTTTAAACCTTCTAGATAATATGGATCTGCTAGAAAGGTCGCATGTCGATATTGTTCAATGTGCTGCGCAGAAAGATACAGTTCTTCGTTGCTCATAATTTTTTCTGGGGCTTCTACAGCTTGGGCAGATTGTGCCAATTTGGGCATTCCTGGATCTTCTGCCTGATATTCTACGAGTACTTTATCTTTTGATGAAATCACAACTCTAATATCAAATTTGCTGTTGGCATCATATGTCACGGTTTTTTTATATACATTATTTGGAGAAATATTTATGTTTTCGATAAAAACTTCTTGCCCTTTATCATACACACACACCTTCGCGTCTGTATACACACTCGTTGCATAAGCAATGATTTGTATTTCTTTGCGTTCGATAACCTCAAGATTCACCATCGCATGTATGCTTGCATTCTTAACTTCACCAACCATTTTGTATGGCATAAAATACTGTTTAAAGCTTTTCTCCTCATATGGCTTTAGCCATGTAAAATCTGGTTGGTTATCTGTATAAACCCCCGTCATCAATTCAATATAGGGTCCGTCTTCATCCGTCAAGTTGTGATCCCACGCCTTACCAAAGTCGCCACACCCCCATGTCCATTGCTTTTTTCCTGGCGAAATATGATGATCAGCAACATGCAAAATCCCCGCTTGTTTTCCATAGTCATATCCCCCCACAAAATCAAACTTTGACTTCTCTGCCATATACGATGTTGGAACAGGGATATTTTTATATCTTGAAATATCAACCCCTTCGCTATAATCGTGTTTATAGTAGGTACCACTGGCAATTGGGAAACGTGAAACATCACGTTTCCCATGGTCATATACGGAATGCACATCGGGCGGGAAAATGGACTGGGTATTTTCATTTACCGCCACTGCTGGGTTCGCCCACCATAAAAATGTTTGCGGAAAGGCCGTGCGATTATATACTTGGCCATGGATTTCAAGGTACGCCTTGTCAGGATATAGGGTAAATCCCGCCATGCCCTTGGTGCCATACATTTGGTCTATGTCGTTCACAAACAATGTTTTACTACCATCGCGATTATGTTCCATTTTATAATCTACTCGCATAAAGGTTGTTGGTCGATGATGTTGTGGCCAATTAAACTCAATACCTCCAGAAATCCAGGGTCCCAACAAGCCCACCAGTGCTGGTTTGATGACATGATTATAATACACAAAATCATAATCATTGGTTTTATCATAGGCTCTTTGAATCCTACCACCCAATTCTGGTAGAATCATGACCTTAATGTAATCATTTTCTAAAAAGATAGCTTCGTAATCCTTATCCTTTTTTTCGCGATCAATCTTTTCACTTGTTGGATAGGGATATACCTTCCCACAACTCCCCTGATACACACGTTTTTCGAGAAACATCGGATTTTTATCTGCTTCTTTTACCTCATATGTAGGAATACTCACAATTTCTTTATAAATCTGTACTTCGCCCATCATAACGATCTCCTTTCATACAATACCTTCTTTCATTATAGTAATTTTAAAATTATTAGCGTTACTAATATTTGCGAACTTATTTAAAAAAATTGCTTTTTTTACTTGTTGTTATGATTTTCTGTGTTTATAATGCAGGTATGCAGGCAAAAGAAGCTTTGGTTCATGAAAAATCTTTTTATTATCTATACAACCCTAGCGCTAAAGCTAAGGAATTATACTTCTTTCCAACATCGGTTGGCCATTTTTTCTATGAGGCTGGCTATTCTTTAACACGCACAAATGTGCACAGTTATTTGCTGTGTTATATCGTGCAAGGTGAATTTTACTTAAAAAATAACAATATAAAAAAAATTGCGCATAAGGGAGAGATTTTGCTTATTGATTGCTTTGTTGCTCACGAGTATGGATGTGATCAAGAATGTGAAGTTTTGTGGTTACATTATGATGGTCCTCTTGCTAAAAAATATTATGATGTTTTGCACGCACAATTTCGTCATATCATAAACATGAACAATTCCGATAGTATTCATTTTTGTCTTCAGAAAATACTGGGTGTTTTTCAAAGCGACAAACCAATAGAAGATGCTCAATTATCAAAATATATTGTTTTAATATTAACCGATTTGATTATGAATAAGCATGCAACCCATACAAACAAAGCGGTAAATGGATTGGCCATTCGAAACAGTGTATCCTATATCAATGAAAACTTTCACACTTCCATTTCCCTTAAGAAATTGGCAAAAAGAGCTTCCTTAAGCCCGTATCACTATACGCGCTGTTTTGCCCATGAAATCGGTACAACTCCTCATCAATATCTCATTGATACCCGTATTAAGGCGGCTAAGTTTATGCTAAAAACGACATCCCTTACGATCAAGGAAATTGCTTACGCCTCTGGGTTTCAAAGTGAAACAAGTTTTTGTAATACCTTTAAGAAAAAAGAAAAAATCACCCCTACCCATTACCGCCGTATAGGGTCTTTGAGGTGATGAAAGTGTGCCAGCACACCGGTACTGCTTTTATCTCTGTTTTGTGAATTGATAGGTAGTAAAAGATGTGTATACTTCATTTGCATCGAAAAGCGTATCAGGATGCTCTTGAATATGGATCGCATCTGGTACATAAGATGTTTCAATACAAACAGCACAATGTCCTTTATACTGCTTTCCTTGTTTTCCAATAATTGCTGTTTCATAATTGGGAACATATAAATGAAATCCCGGCATATCACTTGTTACAATCAATTTTCGATGCGTCTTTTCATCGACTAGTACCACTTCTTTTTTTGCGTTTTTTGTGAATTGATAATAATGATCAAGTCCACCACATAACGCTATCTGCGCATCACATTCGTCATCTAGAGCACTTTTTATCGGCTTGCTAATGCGAAAGTCATGGGCGCTTCCCTCTACCTTTAAAAAATTTCCGGTTGCCAAATGAGCAGCATCGTTTTCCATGAATTTTTCGCAATCACAGCGTAAAACTTGTTCATACACATCTCCACATCCCGCTCCTTGCAAAGCAATATACATATGGTTGGTTAAGTTTAAAAGCGTTTTTTTGTCACTAACAGCTTTATAATCAATACGTAAGGTATCTTTATTCAGGGTAAAAGAGACTTCTAATGTTACATTTCCTGGGTAATTTTCTTCGCCATCTTTACTGAGATAACGCATACAAATACCATTCTCGATATTACGGACATCAAAGATTTTTTTGTCAAAACCTTCTCTACCTCCATGCAAGGAATTGGATCCATCATTCTTATACAATTCATACACTGTTTCATCGATTGTAAAATGCGCATTCTTAATTCTATTGGCGCAACGTCCGATCGTAGAGCCAAAGTAGTTTGGATTCACTTCATACGCATCTAAAGTATCATATCCTAATAACACATCCTCGATGCCTTCATATTTTACTGCAACAATACTCGCTCCTAAGTTCAACAATACAACACTTAGATATGCATTCTTTAGCTCGTAAAGATAAATATCCTCTACCTTTTCATCAAAAAGTTTTTTCTTAATTTCTATCATTGTACATCACACTCCTCTTGGAACATTCCTATCCACTATTATTTTCATTTTACTATAATCCCCATCCTTATTCAAATACGGGTTCTGTTGAGGTCATATCGTAAGCAAATACTTGCATTATGCCATGTATCGCTTCTTTATGTACTCATAAACTTTGCTCGACATAGATACGGAACAGATATATGTTTTTTCATCCACACTTTTAATTCTAATATACCTTGTGTTTTCATAGCGCATATCCCATACTAATGAAACTCTACCATAAAATATCATGGAAACACCATAATCATCCTTTGTAAACCCTGCCGTCAGCTTTTTTCTACGGATACGTCTGCTTTTTCCGTGATATTCAACAATGAAATTACCTTTTTTTTATTACTAACTTTCACATCATACTGCAGCGCAGTTTGCTTATTACACATATTTAGTAAATCTAAACAGGAATTTAGCTTTCTACTGATTTCATCATGATTCAGGGAGTTATTACGATATGCTTCTGCTTCCTTCTTTTTTTAGGGTTGAAAGTTAGATGAGCAGTTTTGCTCATGTTTCTCCAAAGACCTAAAATGTGGTGCCTTCGCATTCGGGTGAAACGAAAGCTGTGCAAGAAAACACTTTGGGCAATAAAAATGATTATAGTATTCTTTTTCATAACTTTCATCATAGCGATCATGTATCGCTTGTAAATCTTCTACTGATTTAAATGTATTTTATTTTCTGAAAAACATTCCTCAAATTTAACATTAGGCATATACCTTCTCCTCCATATTTACCATATGGCAATGACAATTTTCTAATCTTTATATTTGAAATACAATTCAATTTACAAATGAAAACGCAAGCTCAACACGCTTTACGCATTTCAGTGCCAACAATAAACGCACAGATAATCTATCGTTTGCGAACCAAGAGTATATTTTTATAATGCTTTTCCTTTTATTTCATATTCGGCAATATATTGTTTTAACAATCCACTGGCACTTTTTTCTCCATCTTTTAAGCAACGTATGTCTCCAAACACAAAAAAATGATCTTTTGCGCGAGAAACCGCAACATTCATTAGACTTTTATTGGCATCAATAAAGAAACATCCATCCTTTTCCCCATACACTGTCGACAAGATAATAATTTTTCGCTCTGCTCCTTGAAAAGTATGTACCGTGCCAACGCTTATCTTCGAATAGTCTGTTGACATATACTTCTTTAACTCGTGCTTTATGCGTGTAACTTGCGCCTTAAACGGAGTAATAACACCAACCAACGTTTCTATTTCCTCATTAGGATAAGCTTCCTTAATCAGATCAAAATTTTCTTTTAACCACTTCGCTATCTGCTCAGCTTCTAAAAGATTATTTCTACTTTTACCACTCCTATTTGATTTCTTCGTATCAATTCTCCGAAATCCCATCTGTGGCCATTGCTCGATAGCGATTTGCGTATCTTTTTTCCCACTCCCTCTCATTGGTTGGAGATTTCCTCTATAAACCAGTTGATTACAATACTCAATAATTTCATTATAGCATCTGCGATGCTCGCTAAGAAAAAGCCCTTTATCATCAAATTTTTCGTATTTGCAACATTTTGCTGCAACTTTCATCACACTAGAACAAGAGCTGTTTAATCCAGTATTTTTTAGTAAGCTAAAATCCTCTAAGCGAGAAATTGCACCACTGGATAATGCCAGCGTTTTGTCCAATGCTTCATTCAAACTCCAGACTGGCTCTATTTGATAGATATCGCCAACAACTACAGCTTTTTTTGCAAGTGAAAATGCCCCAGCAGCAATCTCTGGAGATACCTGCCCTGCTTCATCCACAATAAGCAAGTCAATATAGTTATAGAGAAAAAAGTTTTTTGATCCATCAAATGCCTTAAACTGTTTGGGCAACATATAAAATGTCATGACCAAACAAGGAGTTATCATGCTTAGTCGATTATAAAATTGCTTTAAAACATTTTCGAAATTTTTACCTTTTTGCTTTTGCGATAATGCGTCTTCTCCGTCAACCCATCTACACTCATAATAATGAACTGCCAACCAAAATTCCACATACCTGTGTTTTTTGTCCAATAAGGTATTTACATAATCAAGATCAAGTTTATACTTTTGTTCTTTCTCTTCGTGAAAATGAATATGATGCTGTTTTAGTAGTTCTATCTCATTATCATATTTATTTTTTATTTTCTCAATCGCATATTTTTTGTTTTTAAGACTTGAAATTTCGGTATTATAATCTGCATACAATTGGCTATATTTTTCTTTAATTTGTTCAAAACTCATATATTCATTAAGAAAATCCTGTTCTTTATCATTTATAAGTAATCTAAATTCCGTTTGTATTTTCTTTTCAAAGCTTTTTATAAATTTTAGCCATCTGACATGAAAAGGGATCTTTTTATAACCATTCCGCCAATGTATAATTCTTTGATGGATGTTTTCAATTGTCATTTGCTTTTCTTCAATTTTAAATCCTAATTTCTCAAGAAATTGATCGATACATTCTCCACCTAAATCATATTGCGAGATTTCTTGCGCAAGCGAAAGCAATGAGATTCTACTTTTTTCAATATAAAGTAGCTCATCGTGTAATTTTTTCTGACACGCAGTGATGTTATCATACTTTTCTCCAAAATATGTATTACAACTTTCAATCAATTTGCTCTTTGATTTTACAATATTATCTTGCTCTTCAATCTCAGAAACAAAAAATTCACCTTTCTGATTCGTATACTGATACCCTCTGTTCTTTGCCTCTTGTATTTTTGTGGAAGATGGAAAATAGCTAGCAAAGCTGTTCACACCGACAATCCACCTCTCTTCCAAATTGGAGATATCCAACTTTTTAATATTCCCAAAAGAAGCGATTATATTTGTTACTGCTTGGTTGTTTGTTGAAGAAGCTACAATGAGCGGTGCTTTTTCTCTTTTTATAGCTCTTTCAACATACATATTTGCAACGATGGTTTGTAGCAAAGTGGTTTTTCCTGTTCCTGGAGGTCCATTGACCGCTAAAATTTCTCCATCTTCCATGGAATTGAAGTGATTGATAGCTTCTCTTTGTGATAAGGAAAGGGCATACGTTCCATTCATTTGCGCACAATGCTTTCCCATTGTTGCTGAATTATTTTTTATAAGCTCACTTGGATTCTTTTCCTTTATAGATATGAAATTATCGTAAAGTGCTTTGGGGGTTTCATCTTGTTGTAAATGATTATACAAATCTATAATATGGAAAGTAGCATAAACCGTTTTATCCAAAAAAATATACATACTCTCCTCTAACGCAAATAAAGATTCCAATATATCCAAATTTTTTATGGTATTTTCTTTAAAAGATGTTTTTGTAACTGTTTCATACAAGTCCTTAAAAAACGTGACATAATCAGCCCAAGACGAAATCTTTTCAACCAGATCTACACGATCACTCATAAACCCATCGACAATACTTATACTTCCTATAGCCAATTGGGACTCCACCATTGGCACCAAATACTCTCTTGGAAACCATGGAAGTTTTTTGTCAACATCATCGAAATATAAAAAACCTTGTGCATCAAGTTTTGCAGGAATGTAGTATATTCCTGTCAGCTCATCAAGATCATTTTTTATCTTTTCATTTTCTTCAAACAATGTTTTTATCGTTTTAGCACAGATAATAACATCAACAAAATCTTTTGCCTTGGTTCCATTATTACACGCATTATTTATACCTTTTGCAAAGTCCTCTGAACAAATTGATAAATCAATTTTACCCTGTGTCACTGCATCTCTAGTTACCTTAAAAAAGGCATCAACTTTAAAATCAATTCCCATATTGGCTTGCGCAGCCACAGCATTTCTCAAATATTTTGTGATTTTTTTTGATTCATTGTTCATTTTTCATCCTCCTCTTCTAAATAATAACTATAACACAAACACACGCCCCTTTCCTTTTTATCTATTTCTAAAAGAAACACTTTCTCCTTTTTGCGATTCAGTCGAAGTCATACAGAATATATCATAATTATTCTAGAAAACGGTGGATATCTTCTCTTAAATTTTCCTGTTGAAGCATTATTTTAGTGTCTCAATCTATTTCAATGGGGTTTAAATCATTATACGAAACAATTGTTATTTACGAAAATTATATGATATATGATCTCAAAATTCAAACGTTTACATCATTTAAATCGTGTGATGTTTATTATATACACTAAAAGATCCCCGTTCTATAATTTTCATAACAGTAAATAATACAAGAGGAGAATCTTAATGGAATTATTAGAAGCAATAAAAGTCCGACATTCTGTACGCAGCTAGACATATAAAAAAATTGAAGGTACAGTTTTAGATGTGCTACAAAAACCCATTTCTCAATGCAATATCGACAGTGGTTTCAATATTCAACTTTGTTTGAATAAAACCAGTGCATTCACGGGAATGATGGCACATTATGGGAAATTTCATAATGTGAAAAATTATATCGCTCTCGTTGGTAAAAATGACAACGCACTTGAAGAATTATGTAGATATTATGGCGAAAAAATCGTTTTAAGAGCACAGTGTCTCGATCTTAATACCTATTGGGTTGCATCGTCTTTTAACAAACGCAAAAGCAGAACTGCCTTTCAAATCAATTCCGCTGAAATGCTTTTGATGCTCATTGCTCTTGGCTATGGAGCAACTTCTGGCGTTGCGCACAAATCAAAATCCATCAAGAAATTATCTACGGTGCACGATACCATCCCCAAGTTTGGGTTTTTATGTGCGTGTCGACCTTGGTATCACCAAATATCATTTTGAAATTGGCGTAAAAAAAGACAATTGGAAATGGGCGAATCACGACCCCCTGTGATGTTACTATATATATAACTATGAGAGAGCGAGTACTGATGATCTTTCTCACTGTTAAGCTTAAAAAACAGACACGCACTAATTGATTTGTTGAAAAGCGTCTTTAAAAGACATACTATTTGAAAGCTTTCCAACCACTTTGTTTTCAACTATATGTTTAACAACGCTGCTCAATCATTAAGAAGTATAAACCCACTTTTAAAAAAATTTAAACTTTCTCGTATTCCTTATATTGGTATTGTAGTTTTTGAAATATCTTTCTAAAATTGCCATGAAAGCTATTCTTTTTACTGCGAAAGTAATTTCTAAAACAGATAAAGACATGTCTAGATACAAATCTATATATGCATCTATTTCAAGAACTTTCACATTAAAATTTTAAAGCACCTATCAAACGATACGTGCTTTTTTTACATTTTATAAAGCTGGCAAAAATGATGATTCCTCAATTATCATTTTATATAATTTATAATTCATTCCCTATACTTTAGTTATTATGCGAATAATAATCAATTATAGGGACGCCTTTTGAAATTAAATAGTTCCCTATAGCAACTTCTATATCTCCACTTTTAAGATTTCCAAGAATATCGGAAGTTAGTGGAAATATACATACAAATGATGTATCCCACTCCTGCTTGACTTGCTTGAGTAATGTTCCAGAAGAATTTTCATTGTTATAATTTATATCGAAGCTTTTCGCCACCACTCCCAAATGGCCTGTATTCGTAAATTTTAACCATACAATATCTCTAGGAGACTTTAGCGAAAATGTATCTTTTATGAAATCGTATTTTGGATCCCAATACGTATATTTCCGACGCTTTTTATTCCAATCAGGTCTTGACCAATTACATGCTTTTGCAATAATACCATTGTCTAAAACTATTTGTTGTATACCATCAAGTTTTATGCAGTCTAATCTTATGCATTTTTTTTCATAGCCATGATCAGATTTTATTAATTCTATAAAGTCATTAACGTAAGAAAAAACCTTACTAAGCGGCACTGGAGGTATTTTTGCTTGTTCATCAGCTTCTTGATTTCTTATCCTATCACCATAATAACCCTTAACTCCACGAAATTTCTTTTCCCCTTTAGCATTTATGTAGAACGCTGTTTCATTTTTCTCAAAAAATTTTTCTAAGTCTGAATGCATGTTTCTATCTCCCTTTCTCATAATTCCCTTGTATGATTAAGTCGTACACAATAGGTACGAAAATCATACTTCTCCTTTCATTTTAATATTTTTATATATTATGATGATATAGACACGAGTAACTTTTTATAATTCCTGTAGCTCGACT
>JBKEBQ010000025.1:0-3573 GCA_047973225.1 Breznakia sp.
GTAACATGTGTGAGATCATAGAGATATTTATTATAAATGTGATAGAACTGATTGTAATTGGAAACAAGGATGATGCAGGAGAAGGAGATAAAATTCAATTAATCACAAGTGTGAGTAACAAGATATCGTGTATTAAATTTCAAATCCAAAAATTAACATAAAATGACAAACCGACCATATTTTTTCTTTATATAACGAGATAAAATAGAGATGTGGTCGGCTATTTTTATAAGAAAAGTGACTTCCGACCATGTTTCCGACCATCAAAAAGTTAGTAAACAAGGGGCTTTGTCCCTTGTTGTGGTCGGGCGATTGGCATCGCCTTTATCCTGCATAAATATAAATCATTAAAATATAGTTATTGAGATTTGCTATAATATGGAAAAAGGAGTGTTATGAAAACGATTGATTTTAGAAGTAATGAATTTAAGGGCTTTAGTGGTTTGAACCCTAAAACTAAAGACTTAAGTGGAATACGAGAATTTAAAAATGTTAACATTATTTATGGTCCAAATGGAAGTGGAAAATCAACATTAAGTGAATACTTTAAAAATGAATATTCAGCGAGAGTATTTAATCGCAACTATATACATGAAAATGTTTATTTTGAGGATGAAAAAAGATATAAGGGGGTTAAATTAATTACTGGTGAAACAGCTGTAGAGGCTAATGAAAATTTAAAAAAGGAATTAAAATTAAAGACTGAAAATGAAAGTGAAGTTAAAAAACTTGAACAAACAAATAATGGTATAGAAATAGAAATAAATGAATTGATATTAAAAATCAATAAGGAAAATAAAAATGGTACAAAAATTCAGAATGTTTCTACAAAAGAAAAAGCAAAGACAATACTTAAAAAAAATATTAAAAATGGAAGTTTATCGATAGACTACAATAAATATGACATTAATGACTTAGTACTTTTTAGTGAAGATGATAAATTTCTTCAACAAAATCAGCTGAATATTGAAGTTGAAGAAAATATTCAAAAAATTTTAAGTGAAGAGTATTCAGATGCAACATTTACTTTTGCTGATTACCAATGGATAAAAAAAGGTCTGACTTTAATAGACGATAAATTCTGTCCTTTTTGTAGTAATGAATTAAGTGAAGATAAGCTCAATCAATTGGATAAATATATAAAAGATGAAACAAATATGGCAAAGCAATTATTGAGGATACAAGTTAAAAACCTAGAATTAATAAATAAATCTTACTTTGAGAATAAAAATAAAAATAATAAGCATATCAATGAAAAAACCATAAAATTCCATAATATTATAGAATTACCCTTTTTTGAAGAAGTTGAAGCATTAAAAAGCAATATATATTTGAAACTTAGTAATATGGATATGATTGTTGATTTTGATTATGAAGCATTTATATCAAAAAAAGAAGAGGTAATTGAAAAAAATAAGTCAAAATAATAATATGTTGAAAAACTTAGAAGAACAACTGTTAAAAGAAGCAACCAAGAAAAATGATATTGTTAAATTAATAATATGTGACTTAATCGTTAATAATAACAACGTTATGAAATTAGAGGGCAAACACCAATTGAACGTAGAAGCTATTGAAAAGATAAAATCAAAAATTAGTGAAAATATTGTCAATATAAAAACATATAAAGAACAGATATCTTCTGTAACGGAGTTTGCAATCTTCGTTAATTCTAAATTAGAGGCATTAGATATGCACTTTTATATTGAAACAATAAAAGAAGAATACATACTTAAAAGCAGTGAATGTGATCAGATTGATATTAAGATGCTAAGTGAGGCTGAAGCATTCGTATTTGCATTTTTGTATTTTTACTATGAGAATATGTACGAATATGAAAGTGGAATTTTAGTAATTGATGATCCATTTACTAGCCTCGATTCAGACAATAAATATTTTATTGAAGGTCTATTACTTAATTTTATTCAAGAATGTAACTCTAAAAAAATATTTGATAATTCTGAGGATGTTAATAATCAATTGTTTGTTTTGACACATCATTATTCTTTTTTTGCAGAATTATTGTCAGGAAATTTAGGGAAAAAAGATGCGTTTAGAATACAAAATATAAATGGAGAAAAAAAAATAATTCACACAGATTCTAACTTTAAAGAATATAAATTGCTTTACAAAAAAATAATTGATTATTGCGAAACTTCATGTGTGGAAGAAAGTGTAGTGATTGGAAATGCAATAAGGAGATGTGTAGAAACATTTTGTAAATTCAACTTTGACATAAACGGAGTAAGTGATGTGGAGGATTACTATCAATATTTGTTTGAAGGAATAAAGGAACGTGAAGAGGTTATGGGGTTTTTAAAGTTTATAAATTACCATTCGCATAATATTAATGAAATAAATGAGACAAAGCATATAGAACAGTATGCAGTTCTTTTTAAACAACTTTTTGAAACAAAATTTAAAAAGCATCACGAAGCAATGCTTTGTGATTAAGGAGGAAACAAATGCCAAAGATTAGAATTGAAGTAACTGAAGAAACAATGAATAGTATTAATAATATAAAGTCTGAATTAGGACTAAATAGTAATCAAAATGGTATGGCGATAAGTCATGCTATTTCTTTTTTTAAAGAAGTAAATGTGATGAATGAGAATAAGTTTATATCCAGTGAGTTAGTTAATGTAGTTGATGAAGTCGTTGAAGCGAAGTTTAAAAGGTTAATGCCTATAATGTACGAGCTTGCTGTTAACAGTAGTGTTGAACAGCAACTATTAATCTACAACCTATTAGAAGATAAATTAGGTGTTGAATTAAGTAATGAAGAATTAGATTCGTATCGAGCTGAAGCAATCAGTAGTTTAAAACGTGGTAAATACAAAAGTATTGATAAAATAGTTGGTAAGTAATGTCAAAAGTAATATTTAAAAGTATGTACTTAAAATCTGCTGAAGGAGGAATAAAGCATGCTCTTAACTTAGTTGACTATGTAGCAAGGCGAGAAGGGGTACTTAAATCAGAAGCATACATGTTTGAAGGAGAAGCAACTAGCAATCAACATGCATTGATCAATGAAATAAGTAATGTAATTGATGTAGATAAGAATGCCTTCTTCAAACAATATGCTTTGTTTCCAACGAAAGAAAATGCAAGTAGATTTATCACAAATGGATTACAGCAAATAAACAGAGGAGAAGAATATATTACTGATCCTAAAATATTACTTAATTATATTGCTGAACGACCAGGAGTACTCGGCTCAAAGTGTGATGAAATACAACATGGCTTATTTGATCTAAAAGGTGATGTTAGGAATATAACAAAAGCTAAACAACAAATGAGTTTAAGTGGAAGTAACATTCACCACCATATTATTTCAATAAAAGTAGATGATGCACATGATATTGGAATGGATAACAAACAAGAGTGGGAATCATTAGTTCGCAGGCATGCAATAGACTTGGCCAAACAATCTAACATTTCATATGATGATTTAGGATTAGTTGGGGCAGTACACGAAAATGACGTAAGTTTCCATGTACACTTAATGCAGTATTCAAAATCAAATGATAGAAACATGTTCTTTACAGAGAAAGCACTTGAAACATTACGAAA
>JBKEBQ010000029.1:0-3800 GCA_047973225.1 Breznakia sp.
AATTATAACGAGATTCGAGAAGAACTTAAACTTTTGTTTCAAATCACAGATATAGAATTGGCACGCAAAAAGAAGAGAGGGATTTTAGAAAGCGATCAAGATGATAAATATGAGGCAGCACGATCTCGTGGTACTTTGATTTCTACATTCCCTTGGGTGGTGCGTAAAGATTTTCTACCGTAACCATTTCGGCGATTATCACTATCTTTGAAATCCTTGTTGTTTGATTCATAACCTAAATGATACTCCATCTCGCCTTGTAACATCGTTTCAAACATTGGTCCAAATAGATCTTTTAAAGCATCATTCATGTCTTGTACATTTTTAGGATTATATTCTTTAATAATCTGTTGTGCTAGTGCTAGTGCTACTGCTTTTGGGTCTCTCTTTATTTTTGTCATTATCTTTACCTCTTTCATTTGTTTTATCATACACAACTTAAAAATCATGTAAGTAGAGCCGTACGCTCTCTACTTACATAGTTTATTTTACACTTCCTTTTCGCTTGTTCGTCTATTGAAGGCAACTCAAATGATAACTTTTCAACAGCCGTATAGTTTACATATATCTGCGTTCCACCTTGAACTATTCTCTTAACTTTTTCCCTAAATGTACCATTTAACATCACATAAGCAAAGTTAGAGTTGAGATTCTCTTTAGGTGAAATTATTTCGGTTCGTTGATTAATTACAAACTCATTGTCAGTTCATCTTTGAATACAACACGACTATCAGTAATTTCATTGGAAACTGCTCGGATGTCTTGATCAACATAATGACTATCTAAACCATAGCTTCCAATCGAAATAACTTTGTAGTTCCCTTTCTCATCAAAATGTTTCTCGATAGCAGTTCCACCACGATGGCTAGCAACATCCGCTGTTCCCAAGCGTTAGCATTTTTTTAAGAGAAAATTTGATCCAATGAATTTGTATTGTGGAAATCTCAACAGAAATAATAAGGTATGATTTTTAAGGAATGCGGAAGAATATTAAGCGAATAAAGTATACAACTAAAAATAAAAAGGAGAGAAAGTAAATTAATATTTTTTGATATGACTTAGTGGTATCGAAAACGACAAATAAATATAAAATAATAGGAATAGACCAAAATAGAGGATGGAAATAAAAAGCTTTCATTGGATTTAAAGAAAGAAAACTTAACCATGCTCTTGTAAGCCCGCAGCTAGGACAAGAAATATGAAAAAATTTTCGAAATATACACCCAACATCAAACAAATAAACGCTTAAAAATATAAAAAAAAATAAAAATATAGATTTAACAATATTTTTATTTTTTTTAAAGATATTTTTCACAATCATAGTACCCTCATGATTTTACTGAAATTACGCTTTTTTGTTTTCCCTTGGATTGTAAACCAATCAAAAATTGTTAAAATTCCACAAAGCCCGGCGGTAAATAATTTTAAAAGTCCCGTACCTATTTCGCCCAACATGAAACGATCAATTGCTAAAGGTCCTGTAACAACTGAAATAATGAGCATGGTAGTAGGGTTTTTTAAGTCCAAGGCGAGGATGTTCATAAATTGGTCTTCATTCAAATTTTCCATTTTTTGCTTAATATAAATAAGTTTATCAAAAGGGAAGCACCTCGCATTATTCGCTATATATATTCTAACTTGATTATTCATTTCCATATAGTTGAGTTCTCCTTATTGTTTATAATGGAATTATATAGTAGATTTATGAAGAAAAAAATAAAAAAATATATATGTGTGTGGTATTGTGAATTTGCTTATATAAGTGGCTCTCTATCGTATATAACTATAACATCAAATATTTCTGATTACGATTACTAAACGATCGATTGCTGGTTGTTGGATAATCCATCAATGGGTATGTATAAAATCGTTCTTTTTTGCGATGCATAGTTTTGAATTTATTGCGTAAAGGTCTTGTATCATAAAACACGAATCGGTATAATCTAAGGTGGAACGTAAAGAGGAGGAATAAGTATGGCAGGTTATGTAGTGGTGGGGACACAATGGGGAGATGAAGGAAAAGGAAAAATAGTTGATGTATTAGGAAATAAAGTTGAATATGTTGTTCGTTTTCAAGGTGGAAATAATGCAGGGCATACGGTTGTTGTCGATGGAAAAAAACACGTACTTCATTTATTGCCATCAGGAGTTCTTCATACTGAGTCGACGTGTATTATTGGTCCAGGAGTTGTCATTGATCCTTTTGTGTTGCTTGAAGAGTTAGCAGTTGTTGAACAGGCAGGAATTTCAACAGATCATGTATATATTAGTGATCGTGCACATTTAATTATGCCATATCATATTGTTTTGGATAAATGTCAAGAAGAGTATAAGCAAGACAATAAGGTAGGAACCACAAAACGCGGAATTGGGCCTTGTTATGCAGATAAAATGCAACGGATTGGTTTGCGTGTCGGAGACTTGTTCGATATGGATAGCTTCGAAAAGAAGTTGGCATTCACATTAAAAATAAAAAATGATGAATTGGTAAAACTTTATAACGAAAAAGCGTTTGATTTATCAACGATGTTAGAACGATTCAAAACGATTCGCTCCATGCTATTACCAAGAATTATGGATAGCGTAGAGGTTGTGAATAAGGCGTTGGCCAACAAGCAGCATGTATTGTTTGAAGGTGCACAAGCAGCTATGTTGGATATCAATTATGGTAGTTATCCCTATGTTACCAGTTCTTCACCAACAAGCGCTGGCGTATGTGTGGGTGCAGGAGTAGCGCCACAGATGCTAGATACGATCATTGGTGTTGTGAAAGCATATTCCACAAGAGTTGGGGAAGGTCCTTTTGTTAGTGAGTTAAAAGATGAAATAGGAGAACGTATCCAAAAAAATGGACATGAGTATGGCGCAACAACAGGAAGACCGCGGCGTTGTGGGTGGTTGGACTTGAATGTTGTAAAACATGCAGCGCTATTGAATGGGTTGAGCGATATTGTAATCACAAAGTTGGATGTTTTGAGTGGAATGAAAGAATTAAAAATTTGTACGGGGTATGAAATTGCTGGAGAAATATATGATTTTATGCCAGCCAATGTCGAAGATTTGGTAGATGCAAAGCCAATATATAAAACATTCCCAGGGTGGGAAGAAGATATTTCGAAAGTTGTGACATATGACGACTTGCCAGTGAATGCAAAGCGATATGTGGAATTTATTGAAGAACAGACAAAGGTAAAAGTGGCAATGATTTCTGTAGGTCCAGAAAGAGAACATAATATTTATCTTAAAACGTTAATATAGTATAATACATATGATACTTGATAGGAGGATAGTAGGATGAAAGGTTTCATAAAAGATTTTAAAGAATTTGCATTAAAAGGTAGTATTTTCGATATGGCGATTGGTGTTGTTATAGGGGGAGCTTTTAATAAGGTGGTAAGCTCCTTAGTGGAAAATATTATTCTTCCACTGATATCGATTATTTTTCAATCCGAACAAATTGCGACATGGAGTATTCAACTGACAAGCAGCGTGGTGTTGCCATATGGGATGTTTTTACAAAGTGTGGTAGATTTCTTATTGGTGGCTTTGAGTATTTTTGTGGCAGTAAAAGCAATTGTAAAATTCAAACACAAAGAAGAAGCAAAAGTTGAAGAGGAAGTAAGTAGAGCAGAAGATATTGTCTTATTGGAAGAAATTCGCGATTTGTTGAAAAAAAATAAAAGGGGCTGTAACGAATAAACAACCCTAACATAACGAAAAAGGGTACTGCTCATTGTGAGTGATACCCTTTTTCGTGTAAAATATACATATGGAACAATTAAATAATCAACCCAATATGT
>JBKEBQ010000048.1:0-2210 GCA_047973225.1 Breznakia sp.
ATTAAATTATATAACTTCTGTCGAGTACAGATTAAAAAAGGCTAATGCAAGCTAAAGAAGACGCAGTAATAGAGAAGGATTAGCTTTTATGCCGCGAAAGCATATTTATTTTGAGTGGCTCCTATGGTATACTCTTGTGCCGAAAGTAGTTCTGATAGGCTTATTTTCGGCAAAGATTGGGAGTCTAGAGGGGCAGAGGCTCAAAGTAAATATGACCATGGAATAAATGCGGAATACTTGTTTGTATCACATAATTTATATTTTGATTTATCGTATATAACCGAATAAAAATTGTTCAAAAAAGTATAGACAAACCACCAACTTTGTGCCATAACTTATATAAAGCATGAAACTGAATTTGATCATGATACTTTTGATAAATGGTTTGATAGTTTATCAACAAAAAATACATTAGAGAACCCTAAAATCATGACCAGCAAGAACTTTCTCTAGGATGCTTGTGCAACTGCTTGTATGATGTACGAAGAGGACATAAAACTATATTACATAGACCCAGGCTTTCAGGAATATCTGTTCGCACAGCATTATTTTGCGGCTGATGTAGAAGAATTAGATGCACTCGGGCGAACACTTTGGGATGTATCAAAAACGGAGTTTGATGGAATTGATGCGTTTGAAATGCTGAATGAGTTCTCATCAGAAAAATTCGAGAAATTCCTTTTAAAGCCGTATTTAAAAAACATTTATGTCTGAATGTCTTTGAAAAAGCACTTAGCTATTCTGAATTTATGATAGCAGGAATATTTGGTGAGTTGTATTTAGATTCTACAGATGGTATCGAAAAAATCGCTCCTCGAAAATTGTTGAGTCAAGCAATCCCTGATGAATACACAGATTTAATTGATATTTTACAAACGCCAGAAAAAGATGTCTTGAAAACTTTTTGTAGATTGAAACAATATTATGAAGAACTTGCTAAAAAATATGGATATTAACCCTTTTGGAAGGAGTTTACTGAATATGAAAAATAATAAATCTAGTGAGACAGAACGCTGGCTAAGTCTTGATGAAATATCAAAGCATGTAGGTTGTAGCAAGGATACTATTAGAGCGTGGATAAAAAAAGATGCAATTCCCTTTCATAAGGTTGGACGACTGTATAAATTCAGATTGTCAGAAGTGGATTCATGGATTGAAAGCGGCGCTAGTGCAGATGCAGATAAACAAAATTATTCGGAGGTGAAAGATAATGGCTGATATTAAAAAGGAGCAAGAACGCGATGAATTACACCGTGCTATTTGGGCGATCGCTGATGAATTAAGAGGTGCCGTTGATGGTTGGGATTTTAAGAATTATGTGCTTGGAACAATGTTTTATAGGTATATATCCGAAAATCTAACAGCATATATCAACGAAGGTGAAATTGAAGCAGGTAATACAAATTTTGACTATGCTAAGTTGACTGACAAGGATGCCGAAGAGGCACGAAAAGGCTTGATTGAAGAAAAAGGGTTCTTTATATTACCAAGTGAGCTTTTTTGCAATGTCAGAGTAGAAGCATTAGTTGATGATAATTTGAACGAAACGCTAGAGAGCGTATTCAAAAATATTGAAGATTCTGCAAAGGGTGGAGCATCAGAAAACAGTTTTGCTGGTCTTTTCGATGATTTCGATGTTAATAGCAATAAACTTGGTAGCACTGTTGCCAAAAGAAACGAAAGACTTGCAAAGCTTTTAGACGGCGTTGCTGCAATGAAGCTCGGATCTGTGAAAGACCACGATATTGATGCTTTTGGCGATGCATACGAATACTTGATGACAATGTATGCTTCTAATGCTGGAAAGTCAGGGGGCGAGTTCTTTACCCCATCTGATGTGTCAGAGTTGCTTACTCGATTGGGCACAGTTGGCAAGAAAACCATCAACAAGGTATACGACCCTGCCTGCGGGTCTGGTTCACTGCTATTGAAAGCGGTTAAACTTTTGGGCAAAGACGCTGTAACCACTGGATTCTATGGACAAGAAATTAATATTACTACATATAATCTTTGCCGTATCAATATGTTTTTGCATGATATAGGTTTTGATAAATTTCAAGTCGAGTGTGAGGATACTTTGACAAATCCGCTGTATTTGTCAACTGAAATTTCCTCTATATTCTAATCCAAAAATCCTCTAGTAAAGATAAAAAAATTATTGCTCTTCTAACCAAAGCTGAGTCTCTTTTAATCTGTAAGAATTACCATTC
>JBKEBQ010000039.1:0-14760 GCA_047973225.1 Breznakia sp.
TGCCATCCCCATGGTGATATCTTTGATTTCTTCTATATCTTTTTTGCTTAATTTCTGTTCTTTGAAATACTGTCCGCAGTCATTTTCTTCTGCGCATGCAATCAACTCTTGTGTGAGTGATTTGAATGTTTCAAGACAGCCCTTTTGATAGGACATTTGATTTCCATATACCGCTGAACTCCCCCATAAATTATGATAACTTTCAAATGCTTCTGCAAACTTCTCCCAATCTGCTTTTCTTGATACTGCTATATCACTCATATTTTATCCCCAAAAAATGAAAAAGAAGCTCTCTTAAATATCGACTATTCACGCTTTTAAGCTGATTACTTCATAATGCTTCCTTATCTTTTCCATACGAGGTCATTTCATCTATTACATTGCATTAAAAAATGCCTTCTATTATTAGTGACGGTTCACATTGGAAAAGGTTCCATTCTTAAACACTCTAATTTTAAAGTTGTATTGAAAAGCGGAACTGAACGCGCAGTTTTTTTAACCCTCGCTATTACCCAACTTGAATTAGAACTAGAAGCATATATTCACTAGTTCAACAATAAGCGGATACATTTCGCACTCACCTATTATTCGCCGGTTAAATATAGATAGACAAACTCTATGTAAAAGTTCTCCACAAAAGGATTGTCATTCCACAAGCGGCACTGTACCCTTGGGGTATAAAATATCATTTCCCATTTTCAATTGTTTATTTTCTTTTTCTAAGTGAATCATTCTTTTCTCATCATCAGTTCTATTATCTGCTGTTATAAATGATCCTATTTTATTAGATTGTGTAATTCATTTTCCAAGGCATGATGGTGTTATATCATATTCTTCAATAATCTGCGATCTTGGTTTACCACTACCATTTGCTGCTTAAATTCTTCTGTAAATACTCTCTTTTCTCTTCTGTTGCTTGCCATGATTATTTTCTCCTATTTCATTTCATAAATTTTACCATGACCTTATCATAACTGTATGATGAAGTATAGACTATTCACGATAATGGAAAGAATTTAAACAACCGGATGCAATGGTCACTGACCCACAAACTGGTGAGATATTATGTGAGCTATTTTGTTGTGAAGCTAGAAGAAGTGATCAAAAAGATGCTTGCGGTAAAAATCATGAGCATATTCGCGAGTTCATTCCTAAGAATTTTGATATTTCTCTTTGTTCACAAAAAAAGTTCAATAACACACGCGCATAAAAAGCCGTGTTTATTTATTATCTAATGTACACCCTTTATTTTCCATACGAATAAACTCCTCGTTATGCATATTTTTTCTATTGTTTTATTCTTTACAACGAGGCATTGATTCGCTTGTTTTCGATATCATTTCTTTTTATCGATGCAAGACATATTGATACTGATACAAGTCATAATATACTCCACTATAATGTTGAAAACTTTGCGGTAGATAAGCAAGCTGTTGAAAACCTAAATTTTCTAATACACACTGACTAGCTTTATTTCCTGGAAAATGATAAGCATATATTGTGTAATCTTTTTTGATATTTGCCAATAAAGCCTGCAATGCTTCTTGCATGTACCCCTGATTCCAATAATCTTCATGTAACAAATACCCCAGCATAACCACCTGCTTACCTTTTATAAATAGGTCTTCACTAAAACTAACACTACCAATGACTTTCACATCTTTTTTATGTTCGATTGCCCACTCATTCGCTGACATTAAAATCCTGTCTAATATTTCTTTTGCATCTCCAATGCATTGATGTGGTTTCCAACCCGCCGGTTCTGCAACCTGCGGATTGGCAGAAAATGCATACACATCAAAAACATCTTTTTCTTGAAATGCGCGTAAGATCAATCGTTTTGTAGTTATCTTGATATCCATATCTGTAAGTATAGCACTAGAGATTCATCCATGACAATCGCGAATTAAAATTGTAATTTGGAATCGCTTATATTAAAATAAACGTGTGATTACATTTTCTAATTTCTATACCCTATCACTATCAAGGAGGATAGCATGAAACTCACAATGCAAACATCATCGAAAACATACAATATCGTAATTGGTAAACATATTTTAAATACATTACATAACTACATTGATACAACCAGAAAAATCTTTATCCTGAGTGATACCAACATTCCTAATATTTTTATTGACGAAATTATAGCCCAATGTCCTCATCATTTCATTTTCAAAGTTACCCCTGGCGAAACCAGTAAAAGTATAAAAACATACGAATCCGTATTACAGGCATGCTTGTCCTTTCAAATGGCACGCGATGATTTATTGATTGCGATTGGAGGTGGCGTGATTGGCGATCTTGGTGGTTTTGTAGCTGCCAGTTATTTGCGCGGCATTGATTATGTTTTCATCCCTACCTCAACCCAAGCGCAAGTTGACAGTAGTATTGGTGGTAAGGTTGCCATCAACTTAGACAACACCAAAAACATGGTTGGTAGTTTTTATCAACCATCATTCGTCTTCATTGATATCATCACGCTTTCAACCCTACCTCAACGGCATCTAATGAGTGGACTGGTAGAAGCTTTAAAAGCTGGCTTAATCAAAGACCCCATACTATACGCTTACTTTAAAGAAAATACATATATGCAACATCTGGAAGATGTTATATATCGCTCATTACTTGTAAAAAAAACGATTGTAGAACAAGATGAAAAAGAACAACATTTGCGAAAAATTCTCAATTTTGGACACACCATTGGTCATGCCATCGAATCCTACTACAATTTAAAAGATTATTTCCATGGAGAGTGTGTAGCAATGGGAATGCCTTATTTCATTCCTGATGAAACCTTAAAGAAAGAAGTGATTCATATTTTAAAAGCAATGAAAACATACGATACGCCAAACTTTAATAACCAAGATTTATTTGCCTATATCCTTTTGGATAAAAAACGCAAACAAGATCACATTGATGTTATTGAAGTGGAAAAGGTTGGACACGCAAAAATTATCGAAAAAAAATTGTGCAGTATTTTAAAACTGTTAGAGGAGCAACAAGCATGAAAAACACATTTGGCACAAACTTTAAAATTACCATCTTTGGCGAATCGCATGGCGATATGATTGGTTGTGTCATCGATGGTTTATCTGCTGGCATCAAGCTAAATGAGAATTATATCAAACACTATCTACATATGCGAAAACCCAAAGGAACCATATCTACATCGCGTCAAGAAATGGATCAGATTCACTATATCTGCGGGTATTTTAATGGCTATACGACTGGAACACCCCTCACAATTTTAATCAAAAATGAAAACACAAACAGTCAAGATTATGAAAAAACTAAATCCATTTTACGTCCTTCCCATGCCGATTATAGCGCCTATTTAAAGTATCATGGATTTCAAGATTATCGTGGCGGTGGTCATTTTTCGGGCAGGATTACTGCTCCTCTTGTTGTTGCTGGCAGCATTGCACGACAAATTTTAGAAACAAAAGGAATTCTGATTGGATCACATCTATTACAAGTAAAAAACTACAAAGATGAATTACTCAGTGAAGATGAAGCCATCCTGCGCACTCAACTCAAAACCTTAAACAGTGATAACTTTCCTGTTTTAGATCAACAGCTCAAACAGGAGATGATTTCCTGTATTAAACAAAGTGCAAGCGTGGGGGATAGTGTGGGGGGGATGATTGAAACAGCCATTGTAAACTTACCAAAAGGTATTGGTGAACCCTTTTTTGCCTCTATTGAAAGTGTCCTTTCTGCTTTACTCTTTAGCATCCCTGCTGTAAAAGGTGTATCTTTTGGCTTAGGATTTGATTTTGCAAAATATTATGGGTCTGAAGTAAACGATGAATTTCACTTGCAACAAGGCACTATAAAAACAAAAACCAACAACAATGGTGGTATTAATGGTGGCATTAGCAATGGTATGCCAATCAAGCTGCAATGTGTGATCAAGCCAACAGCTTCCATCTACAAGCCACAAAATAGCGTCAATATCCAAACAAAAGAAAATACACAATTGCAAATCCAAGGACGTCATGATCCAGCCATCGTTCAACGAGCACGGGTTGTTGTTGATAGTGTTGTTGCGATTGGCTTACTTGACTTATTATCACAACGTTATGGATACGAATGGATGCGTGAAGATTAACATGAAATATGGACTTATTGGCGAACATTTAAAGCATAGTTACTCTAAAATCATTCAAGAGCGGCTATTAGACAATTACCATTATGATTTAAAAGAACTCACAAAAAGTGAACTTGGAACTTTCATGAAACACAAAGATTTTTTAGGTATCAATGTAACCATCCCTTATAAGCAAGCGGTTCTTCCTTACCTTGACGAAGTGGATGATAGTGCCAAAAAAATTGGTGCAATAAATACCATTGTCCATAAAAACCACCGTTTATTTGGCTACAATAGTGATTATTATGGATTTGCTTATATGTTGGATCATCACCATATTGATATCTGTGATAAAAAAATCATCATTTTAGGAAATGGTGGCGCCAGCAGGGCAGTACAAGCCGTCATCAAAGACCGCAAACCACGCACCATGCTGGTTGTTTCTCGCCATACAAATGATGCAACAATTTTTATTGATGAAGTTTACAAACAACACTTAGATGCTGATATCATCATCAATACAACGCCTGTTGGAATGTATCCAAAAATTCATGCTTCTTGTATTGATTTGACTAACTTTGATAAATTAAGTGCTTGTATTGATGTCATTTACAACCCTTATGCAACGACTTTTCTGTTAGCAGCCAAAGCAAAAAATATACTTGCGATTGGTGGTCTTGAAATGTTGGTTGCCCAAGCAAAAAAAACATTGGAAATTTTTAAAGATATTTCTATTGATGAGCGTGAAATTGACATTGTCTATAAAGAACTCACGCTTACAACCATAAATATTATTCTAGTAGATGTTAACCATAAAGAAGCAAAACAAGTTGCCGTAAACTTGCATAAAACCTTTATCGATAACATCAATATCAGTTCTGCAACCCATCTACGAAATGCTCTTATTTGCGTATCCTCAAAAAAATTACAACACGCAAAGCTCACGACAACCCTCGTTAGAAATAGTTGGTTTCTTAATGAAAAAACAAGCAATGAAATCATAGCAGAATTTCAGAGCTTGTTAAAATATCTATAAAATGGTGTATTCCATCATGGAGTCATTTATATAATATTACAGAAAAACGATTGTTTTAGCTACGTAGTAGTGCAATCGTTTTTTCTACAAATTACAACCTTTCCTTTCTATACAACACACAAAAAATTATATTTACTTGGCCTTTTGACGGTGCACGATTTGTTGCATATCGTATACATTTTGTACATTTAATTGACCTTCAGCACCGTTTTTTTGAATACTTGCAAATGTCATTGCATTTCCATAAAGCTCTCCCTGTGTTCTGCTTTTTTGACCAAATGCGCCCATAGATATCGCCACAAACGCTACTTTTTTTTGTATCATTTGCATTGCTTCTTGCAGCCACTTAACATCCTTTTCACTAAGTGCCATATATGCCACTTTCACAATATCTGCTTGCGTGTCTTGCATTTCAACAAGCTGTTCTACCACCGTTTCTAATGCCGGTGTACCAACAAAATCATGCAAAGATAACACCACAAACATATGATGTTGGTGAGCAAGTTTTAAAAATTTAGGAAGAAGTTTTTTACCAAACTGGTATTCAATATCGATCAAGTCCAAGACCCCTTGATTAGCACGAATAATGGTTTCATACAACAACGTATACTCATGATAAGAAAGCCTTTTTTTTCCACCCTCTGCTTGCGTTCGAAATGTTGCCAATATCGGATATTGGATTAAACTTTCAGCAAAATACGCAACAACTTCATGAATGAATGCCTCATCCAAAAGGCACTCTACATAATCCATACGCCATTCTACCATATCAAAGGGAAGTCCTTGTATCTGCATGACTTGCTGCTTTATTTCGGCGATTGTCTTCCCAACAATGGATACGCATATTTTGGGCATCCCCATCCCAATTTCGATGTTTTTTATTTTCATGTTATTCGCCACCCTTATGTATTTATCATACCCCAACAAGAACACAACTGCAATGCTCTCATTGCACAAAAAGTAAAACTCCTACGCGTAACTATTGCATTGTATAGCACAATCTTGTACAATAACTACAAGAGTAGGAGAAACGATGCTAACTACACAAAAAAATGCACATGAAATCTTTTATTTTTTTAAGAAATAACCTGAAATACACAAACAATTCAGGTTTTTAGACGAACATCGACGAATCATTCTAGTTGATGTTTTTTTATTCAAGAAAGGAATACACCATATGAAAAAAAGCAATCTGGTCTTCATTGGCATGCCTTGTGCAGGAAAAACAACACTTGCAAAAATCGTTGCCAAAAGACTCAACAAATCCCTTTATGACATTGATGACATGATTGAAAAAAAAGCAAACATGAAGATTGTTGATATCTTTAAAAACTTTGGTGAAGACTACTTTCGTGCCTTAGAAATCGAAACCATCGCCCACGTTTCTCATTTTCAAAACAGTGTGATAAGCTGTGGCGGGGGGGGTATTAAACATCTTCAAAATATTGAAAATCTCAAAATTAATGGTTGCATATACTACATTCAACGCAACCTACAAAAATTAAAAATTAAAGATACTTCACGTCCTCTTGTCAAAAATAAAGAAAGCCTAGCACGTTTATACAAAGAGCGCTCCACCCTCTATGAAACATGTGCCGATGTCATCATTGACAATAACAAAGAAATCGAAACTGCAATCCGTACAATCCTTCACTATCACAATCAAAATACACATCAAGGAACAGGAGAAACGCTATGATTATTACAATTAAAAAAAGTGCCGATAAACAACAAGTTGAAAAACTATTACAGGATTTAGAAACCCGCGGGGTAAAAGCCGTTGCGATTAAAGGAAGCAATTATGATGTATATGGATTAACCGGTGATACTGCAACCATTGATGAAACATCTGTTTCTGCATATCCTTGTGTTTTACAGGTAACACGCATCGCCGCCAAATACAAATTAGCAAACCGTTTATTTCATCCACAAGACAGCATCATTGATGTTGGTGGTATTCCTGTTGGTGGCAATCAAAATATTGTCATCATTGGTGGACCTTGTGCTGTTGAAAATAAAGAAATGATCATCGAACTTGCAAAGGATGTAAAATTAGCAGGTGCCTGTATGTTACGTGGTGGTGCCTATAAACCCCGCACTAGTCCTTATGCTTTTCAAGGCATGCAAAGTGAGGGCATCTTAGCACTAAACAAAGCAAAACAACAAACAGGATTGCCGATCGTGTCTGAGCTCATGAGTAGTGATAAAATCGAAGAATTTGAAACCCATGTTGATTTGATTCAAATTGGTGCTCGCAATATGCAAAACTTTGAGTTGTTAAAAGCCTTAGGAAAAAAAACAACCAAACCCATTCTTTTAAAAAGAGGCTTTTCCAATACCATTGATGAATGGATTATGAGCGCTGAATATATTATGGCAAATGGAAATCCTAATGTAATTCTTTGTGAGCGTGGCATTCGCACTTTTGAGCTAGAAACAAGAAACACCTTAGATTTGAGTGTCATTCCTATTATCAAAAATAAAACCCATTTGCCAATCATCATTGACCCTTCCCACGCAACAGGAGATTGGCGTTTGGTAGAAGCGGCTTCGCTTGCTGCGATTGCTGCTGGTGCTGATGGTTTGATGATTGAAGTTCATAAGCAACCAGAATGTGCCTTTTCGGATGGGGCACAATGTTTAAAACCAAAGAAATTTGCGACACTTATTACAAAAGCACGAAAAATTGCCCATGTGATTGGACGTGATCTTTAATGAATGTTAAAATCACCCCTTCTACATGCCATGGAAGCATCACCATCCCCCCTTCCAAAAGCATGGCACATCGTGCTATTATTTGTGCATCCTTAGCAAAACAAAAAAGTATCATTCGTAACGTTCAATATAGTGATGATATCAAAACAACCATCGCTGCCATGCAAAGCTTTGGTGCCAAGATTACATGTTTCAACGATTCTATCGAAATTACAGGAAATCCAACATTACATACAAATACCGATGCACTTTATGTTTTCTGTAAAGAAAGTGGCTCTACTTTACGCTTTCTAATTCCGCTTTTCTCGTTGCTCAATAAGCAAGTTATCTTCCGTGGCGAAAACCGCCTCCTAAAACGCCCTCAACAAATATATAATGACATGTTTCAAAAACAAAATCTTTATTTCTTTCAAGATGAGGAACGCATTGAACTTCATCAATCTTTAAAAGCTGGTACTTACAACATCCAAGGAGATGTGTCTTCACAGTTTATATCTGGGTTATTGTTTGCGCTACCTTTATTAGAAAAAGATTCAACCATCCATATTCAACCTCCCTTTTCCTCAAAAAGTTATGTCAATTTGACCATACAAATGTTGAAAAGGTTTTCTGTTCATGTCCATTTTATAAACGATACCTCGATTTTTATCAAAGGGAAACAACGCTATCTTGCAAATAATTATCAAGTGGAAGCCGATTATTCACAAGCTGCTTTCTACGGCGTTCTTGCCAGTATCAATCACCCCTTAACAATCAAGGGTTTATCAACAAAAAGCTTACAAGGGGATCGTGAAATTTTTTCGATTTTAAAAAAATTTCATGTTCCCATCCATTATGAAAACCAACAAATTATCGTAGAAAAAACTGAGTTGCACCCTGCTACCATCGACCTACAAGACTGCCCTGACCTTGGACCCATTCTTACCATATTAATGATGTTCACCAAGGGAAAATCTAAAATTATCAATGCCTTGCGCTTGCGCTATAAGGAGAGTGATCGAATTTCTGCAATGGAAACAGAGTTACAAAAATGCAAGGTAGATATTAGCTCAAGTGAAGGCTCTATTGTCATTCATGGTGCCAAAACATACCAAGCCAATACCTCTTTATACGGACATAAAGATCATCGTATTGTGATGAGTTTGTGTATTGCTGCTACTATGCTACAAACACCAACCATTATCAAAGGCGCAGAAGCTATTCAAAAATCATATCCTGACTTTTTTAAAGATCTGAAAAGTATCGGCATTCAAATAGACATATTATAATGTTTTTAGATAACCTTGTCATTCATCCACCAAACCCACTGGTGGATTTTTATATTTTTTGTCTTTTTAGATGCCATATCTTTTCAATTACCACAACCTTCGCTGTTGCATATCTACATCAAAATAAAAATCATCTTTACTTTCATATTTTCTCTTAAGTGTCTGCTTTTTAAAATAAGCCAATTATGCTAAAATGAAGAAAGAAAGTGAGTCACATATGAAACAACCCCTAGCTTTTCGCATGCGTCCAAAACATCTTGATGATATTGTTGGACAAAATCACTTGATCGGAAAACACCAAATTTTACGGCGTTGCATTGAAGAAAAGCAATTGTTTTCCATGATTTTCTATGGTCCTCCAGGAACAGGAAAGACAACTTTGGCAAGTGTTCTTGCTAATGAACTAGGGTTAAAATATCGCATGTTTAATGCTGTCAGTGGCAATAAAAAAGACTTAGAAATCATCTTTGAAGAAGCCAAATTCTTTCCCGGTTTGGTTGTCATTATCGATGAGGTACATCGCTTAAATAAAGACAAACAAGATTTATTATTGCCACATATTGAAAATGGTGCCATCTCCCTCATTGGCGCAACAACCGCAAATCCTTTTCATTCCATCAATCCTGCCATTCGCTCGCGATGTCATTTGTTTGAAGTGAAGTCCAATACAAATGAAGATATTATCAAAGCATTGCATCGTTCTTTGGTGAGTGATGAGGGCCTTGCGAACCAATACCAAATCAGCGAAGCTGCACTTACCATCATCGCACAACACAGTTGTGGTGATATTCGCTATGCAATGAATATCTTAGAGATTTGCGCATTGGCTTGTACTCACAACAACATCACTTTAGAAGATGTAAAAACCTACTCACAACAGCCAAATCTTGCCATAGATAAAGATGGCGATGATTATTACGATACCTTAAGTGCTTTTCAAAAGTCCATTCGTGGAAGTGATGTGGACGCTGCTTTATTTTATTTAGCAGTTCTCATTGAAGCCAATGACATGGCTTCCATTGAGCGCCGCTTACTTGTTTGTGCGTATGAAGATATTGGCTTGGGAAATCCACAAGCTGTTGCCCGTGTCATAAGTGCCATTGATGCGGCAAAACGCGTAGGTTTTCCTGAAGGTAGGATTCCTTTGAGTGTTGCCATTATTGATTTGTGTCTTTCACCTAAAAGTAAATCAGCCGAATCCGCAATTGATCGCATAACACCCCTACTGAAAAACCAAGTTTTTCGGGTTCCGGAATATTTGCGTTTAACGCCAATTCATATGGATGAGGATAAAAAATACGATTATACAAGAAGTGATTTATGGAATAAAATTCAATACTTGCCAGACGCTTTGCGCAATCAAACATTTTATATCCCTGCATTCAACAGCCAGTACGAACAAGTTTTAGCTTCCAATTTAGAAAATTTAAAAAAACACAAACGATCAAACGACTTGCGCTTACTAAAACAAAAATATCCTAAAAAGTAGAACATCACGTTCTACTTTTTGTTTGTTTTATATAGATTGCCAATATCGCAATATCTGCAGGATTTACCCCACTAATGCGAGAAGCTTGTCCGAGTGTACGGGGGCGCACTTGACTCAATTTTTGACGTCCTTCTAAAGACAAGTTTTGCATCGTATCATAGTTAATATGCTCATCCAATACACGTGCATCCATACTCAACACTTTCTGTGCTTCTTTTCTAGCTTTACGAATATATCCTTCATACTTCACATCAATTTCAATCACTTTAGTAAGCTCTTTTTCGATGATGATATTCGTATATTTCTCTAAATCTTTTAATTTTATCTTTGGTCGTTTCAATAAATCTAATGCACACAAACGCTCATGCAACTTTTCCTCATACAAAGACGTAAGCAGTGTATTTACTTGTGATGTTCCACTAAAGTATAGCGATGCCAATTGTTTTTTATAGTTTTCAATTTGTTGGTACTTATGTCGATATGCTTCAAATCTTCTTTTTTCTAATAAACCAATTTGATAGCCATAGTCTGATAATCTTCGATCTGCATTATCATGTCGCAGCAATAAACGATACTCTGCCCGACTCGTAAGCAAACGATAAGGTTCTTTTGTGCCTTTATTAACAAGGTCATCCATCATTACCCCAATATACGCTTCGTCTCTTCGTAAAACAAAAGGCTTTTTATGATCCAACTTTAGACAAGCATTGATACCCGCCATAAGTCCTTGTGCAGCTGCCTCCTCATAACCACTCGTGCCATTGATTTGTCCTGCCGTATATAAATTCTTAACAACCTTACTCTCAAGTGTTATCTGCATTTGCAAGGGATCAATAGCATCATATTCAATTGCATAGGCATATCGTTTAATTTTTGCTTGTTCAAGTCCTGCTAATGAGTGAATCATAGCTTCTTGAATGTCATGTGGCATGGATGTAGAAAATCCTTGCACATAGGTAGTATCTAGAGATAAACTTTCTGGTTCTAAAAATATCTGGTGTCTTTCTTTATCTTTAAAGCGCATCAACTTATCTTCAATGGAAGGACAATACCTTGGACCTACACCTTCTACTAGACCCGAATACATCGCGCTCTTATCCAAATTATCCATGATAATTTGATGCGTTTTCGCATTTGTATATGTTAGATAACAAGGTTGCTGTTCACTTAGTGCTAAGGTTTTTTTTGTATCATAACTAAACGCTAGAAACTCGTCACTTCCCGCTTGTAATTCGGTTTTAGAAAAATCAATACTATTGCTATCCACGCGCGCTGGTGTTCCTGTTTTCAAACGAAACGTCTTGATTCCACAAGCACGCAAGGAATCACTTAAAGCATTGGTTGTTGGCTCTTCATCAGGACCGCCAGCATTTACCTCATGACCAACTAAAATCTTCCCGCTCATATAGGTTCCGGTTGTGAGGATGACCATTTTCGCATACACTTCTTTTTGATTATCCAAACGAACCCCTTTGACAACTCCATCTTCCACAATCAAAGATGTAACCATTGCCTCCACAACTTCTAAATTTGGCGTATGCAACAGCTTTTCTTGCATATATTTTGCGTATGCAACTTTATCACTTTGTACACGCAAACAACGAACTCCAGGTCCCTTGTTGGTATTGAGCATTTTAAACTGAATTGCACTTGCATCTGCGGCTTTTCCCATTTCGCCACCCAAGGCATCAATTTCGCGAACAACAATCCCTTTAGCAGGACCACCAACAGACGGATTACAAGGCATTTTTCCAATATTTTCAATACTGAGTGAATATAATTGTGTTTGTTTTTTTAATCGAGCACAAGCAAGCGCTGCTTCAATTCCAGCATGTCCTGCCCCAACTACAATAACATCCATCATAAACTACCTCTTTTCTTTTCTATGTTATTATACACAATTCAACGTCTAGAAAAAAGAAGAATTCCATACTATATTGAAGATTTTCTGCACTTTTATATAATAAAAAAATTTTCACTATTCTTGCTTGTATTATAAAATTAAAGTAAATTCATTCCACAGATATAAGTTTTTTCATGCCTTAGTGTTTTTGCATTACACTTTTTTTAAGATTAAAAAAAACAAAATTGCATATACTTGCTACGATTTTTTCTTAGTTTACTTTCCAGCAGTGTTTATCGGTATTATGTTATATGCGAAGGAGTGTAACCTATCCTCTCTATTTGTAAACAAACAACCTGCTATATAATCTTTATTACATATTTAACCTTTTTTCGAAAGCGAGACAGATAAACAACTTAAAAACATTTCAATCCTAGCTATTGCCACTTTTATTTCATCAATGCTATACGCATACGATACACGAATATAGCCCTCTCCTGCTGCTCCGAATGCGGTGCCTGGAACACATGCAACTTTTTGTTCCTGCAACAGTGCTTCACAAAATACTTCTGATGTTAAACCTGTTGATGAAATATTGGAGAAAATATAAAATGCACCCTTAGGCATAGGGGTACTAAGCCCAAGACGATTAAACTCTTTCACAATGAAATTACGTCTGGCCGCATATGCTTTGCGCATATCTTCCACTTGGCTATCGCTGTTACAAAATGCTTCAAGTGCTGCATATTGGGATATTGTCGGCGCACACATAATACTGAATTGGTGAAGTTTAACGATAGCTTCCATAAACAACGCATCTCCCAACACATAACCAATGCGCCAACCGGTCATTGCAAACGCCTTACTGCATCCACTAATCACCAGCACCTGATTTTTTATTTGAGCAAAGTTGGCAAGTGAATAGTGACTTCCTTCATATATCAAATCAGCATAAATTTCATCGCTCAAAACCACGATATTGTGTTTTTTTAGTAACGGAACAATTTTTTCATAATCCTCTTTACACATATTCCCACCTGTTGGATTGGAAGGATAATTTACGACAATCGCTTTTGTTTTATCACTAATACACGCTTGTAAAGCTTTCGGTGTAATCTTAAATTCTTGCTTTTCAAAAAGCGGTAAATGCACCACCTTTCCGCCCGCTAAATTTACCAATGGTTCATATGCAACATATGCAGGTGTGGGAATGATCACCTCATCGCCTTCATTTAAGATTGAGCGAAAAATAATATCAATTGCCTCACTTCCACCCACAGTAATTAGAATTTCTTTGTGTGGATCATAATGTAAATTATAGTGTTTTTTTTGGTATGTGCAAATTGCTTTTCGTAAGGCAAGCAACCCTACATTTTCTGTATATGTCGTTTTAGAACTTTCGATAGCATAAAGTGCACTCTCACGAATATTCCATGGTGTATCAAAATCCGGCTCACCCACTCCCAAAGAGATGACCCCTTCCATTTGTGATGCCAAGTCAAAAAACTTACGTATCCCACTTGGCTTAACACTTTTGATCCGTGTACTTAGCACTTTGTTAATATCCATTATGGCGTAACAAGCAACCTTTCTGGAGTTCTTTCTTCTTCGCACATAATAACATTATGTGCTTTGTATGTTTGTAGTACCAATAATGTAGAAGTTGCACTAACCCCTTCTATACACGCTAATTTTGTTGCCACAAAATTGGCAATCTCCTTCATCGTACGGGCTTTCATCATCAGCATAAAGTCACTTGATCCGCTGGTCAAATACATAGACTCCACTTCGGGATAATTATAGATGCGCTTAGCAAGACGATCATAACCACTATCTCTTTGTGGTATTGCGTCTACATAAATAATCGCCGTCACCTGATCTACCGTGGTTTTATCCCAATTGATAATTGTATGATAGCCGCCAATGATTTTTTGTTTCTCTAAGTCGTTTAATGTTTCTAAAATCCAAGCTTCATCCTTTTCTAAAATAGTTGCTAAATCTTGGTTGCTAACTTTTGCATTTTTTTCAATCACTTCTAATAAATCTAAGTCTTTCATTTGTATCACTCCTCTTGTATTATATTTTAACTTCTATATCCGTGTTAGTAAACATCGTATTATGAAATATTATTTTGAATTCATTCACTTTAAGCGAATTATCATCGAACAACTCAACAAATACAAATATATCTTGCGATATATCATAAAATTCTTCACTTAGATTGCATCTATTAATAATGAGCACCAACATTGCAATAATGATTATGAAACCAACAAACATATTTACTATACGCATAACATACCTAATTTTAAATTG